>JAHZKD010000386.1 GCA_022600605.1 Actinomycetes bacterium | reverse complement strand
CCACCGTCGGCATCGGTGCTCCAGGGCACGTCCGGGGGTGGGCAAAACTCCGTCTTGGCGATCAGCTGCACACGCAGCGGCGCGATCTCGGCCACGCCTGGAGCCTAACCTGCCAAGGCCGCCCAACGGCTCGTTGAGACCTCGTGCGAGCGTAGAGGGTCCGGTCCAGACTGTACTGTCAAGTACAGTCTGAGCTGCCGGGTCGGTCGGTGGCTTGTACTCCCGCTGACCTCACGGTGGCCGCCTCTGCGTATCGCGGCGCCATCGCCTCCATCTGCTCGATGACCTGCTTGATCGCGGCGGGCTGCTGGTCCGGTGGGTACTTGTGCTTGACCAAGAGCCGCTTGATGGAAGACCGCAGCTTGGCTCGCACGTCGTCGCGCACGGTCCAGTCGGTTTTGGTGTCGCGCTGCATAACGGCGATGAGGTCCCGTGCGATCTGTGCGAGCACCTCCTCGCCTTGGAGTTCGACCGCCGATTCGTTGGTGGCGACGGCGTCGTAGAACGCCAGTTCGTCCTGGGACAGCGGCGGCGTGAAGTGCTTGCCCCGGTCGCCCTCGCCCGCCACCTCCTTGGCCATTGCCACCAGTTCGGCGATCACCTCGGCGGAGGTGAGCTGCTGGTTGGTGTAGCGCCGCATCAATTCGGCGATGCGGGTGGAGAATGCGCGCTGGCGTACCACGTTGTTCTGGGTGGCGCGCGCCGACTCCTCTGTGATGACGGCCCGCAGTGCCTCGATGGCCAGGTGCGGGTTGGTCGAGTTTTTGGCCTTCTCCTCGAAATCGGCACCGAGATCGTTCAACGAGGGTTTCGGCAGTCCGGCGGCGTCGTAGATGTCGACGATCTCACCGGAAGCGGTGGACTCGGCCACCAACGCCGCCAACAGCCGTTTGATGTCCTCGGGAATCGGCTTGCCGGCGGCCTGGCGTTCCTGGGCGTCGAACTTGCCCATCCACACGCGCACCTGTTCGTAGAACTTGACCGTCGGCCGCAACGTATCGAGCGTTTCGCTCCCCGAGCACAGCGCCCACGCCCGGGACAGGTGATTGGACAACGTCCGGAACCGGTCACCGAGGCTCGACTCGTCGCCAACCTGGTTGCCGGGGGTTGCCGGTGAACGCAGATGGTTGGCGAGGCCGGTCGCCGCCCTGATCCAACCGTGCTGGACGCCAGGGATCTTCGTGCGCCATGGGTACCCGGCGCACAGGTCGTCGAGTTGGCCGACGAGCGTCTCGGTCAGGGCCACCGCCTCGTCGACGTTCTTGCCGACGGGTTTCGTCTCGCGGTCGTCCTGGGTGTATTCGGCGAGCGCCTTGCTCAGATTCTCAGCCAACGGCGCATAGGCGACCAGCAGGCCCGAGGGCTTGCCCCGGAACGTTCGGTTCACCCGGGCCAGCGTCTGCATCAGAAGTGCGCCCTTGAGCGGACGGTCCAGGTAGAGCGTGTGCAGGGGCGGCGCGTCGAACCCGGTGAGCATCATGTCCTTGACGATCACGATCTGTAACGCGTCGTCGGCATCGCGCAACCGCTTCTGGATGGCCTTGGTCTGCGCATCACGGCGCACGTGCTTGGCCACCAGGCCCTGATCCTGCGGCGAGCCGGAGTAGACGACCTTGATCGCGCCCTTGTCGATCGCGTCGTCGTGCCAGCCGGGCCGCAGCCTGATGATCTCTTCGTACAGTTCAGCGCAGATCTCACGGGTGGCGCAGACGATGAACGCCTTGCCTGGTGAGGAGATGAACTTGTCCATTTCCGCCGAGCGCGACTCCCAATGCGCGACGATGTCGCCGGCGAGGGCTTCCAGGCGCTCCGGTGCGCCGTACACGGCGTTGATGACGGCCACCGACTTCTCGATCTGGGCGCGCTCGACGTCGTCGAGTCCGACGGTCGCCTCGTCGGCGGCGTTGTCCAAGTCGTCCTCGGTGACGTCCTCGGCGAACCCGACCTTGATCAGACGCGGCTCGAAGTACACCGGCACGGTGGCGTTGTCGTCGACCGCGCGGGTGAGGTCGTACACATCGATGTCGGGACCGAACACGTCACGCGTATCGCGGTCGGCGAACGAGATCGGCGTGCCGGTGAAAGCGATGAAGACCGCGTTGGGCAGCGCGTCGCGGATGTGCCGGGCGTAGCCGTCGAGGTCGTCGTAGTGGCTGCGGTGGGCTTCGTCGACGATCACCACGACGTTGCGCCGCTCGGTCAGCAGGGGATGATCGGCGCCAGCGTTGCGTTCATCTTCGGTGAGGCCGAACTTCTGCAGTGTCGTGAAGTAGATGCCCCCCGTCGTACGGTAGGCCAGTTCGTGACGCAGCTGGGCGCGCCTGGTCACCTTCACCGGCGATTCGGCCAACAGCTGGGAGCGGTTGAACGTCTCGTAGAGCTGGCCGTCGAGTTCCTTGCGGTCGGTGACGACCACGATGGTCGGGTTCTTGAGCTTGGGCTGCTGGGCGACGAGGTGGGCGTACAGTTCCATCTCCATCGACTTGCCCGAGCCCTGGGTGTGCCAGACCACCCCGGCCTTGCCGTTGCTGTCGGCGGCCAGCACGGTCGAACCGACCGCCTTGGTGACCGCAAAGTATTGGTGCGGCTTGGCGATTCGTTTGGTGTAACCGTCGGCGCCGGCGTCGAACGCGGTGAAGTTGCGCTGCAGCTGCAGGAAGCGCTCCGGGTTGAACAACCCGTCGATCAGCACCTCGAGTTGGACGGTCGGCTCATCGCCATCGGCCTGGCCGGGGACGATCGGCTTGCCGTCGTCGTCGACGTTCCAGGGCGAGAAGTGTTCGAGCGGGGTGAACGGGGTCCCGTATCGGGCGGTGATGCCGTCGCTGACGACGGTGAGCACCGCGAACCGGAACGCCATCGGGAACTCGTGCAGATAGGTCCGCAGCTGCGCGTGCGCGGCGGCGATGTCGGCGTGGGCCGAGCCCGCTTGCTTCAACTCGAAGAACGCCACCGGCATGCCGTTGAGGTAGAGCACGATGTCGAAGCGGCGTTGGTGCTCAGCGGTGTGGATCGTGACCTGCTGCACGGCGAGGAGTTCGTCGTCCTCGGGCCGGTGGCTGACCAGCCGGATCGTGGGATTCTGCTCGATGCCATCGGAGTCGATGTAGCTGATGCCGCGGTAGCCCTCCACCAGTATGCGATGCAACCGGTAGTTTTCCGCGATCGCATCCTGCGATGCGGGCTGGATGATCGCGGCCCGGGCTTGATCCAGGTACTCCCCGGGCACGTCGGGGTTGAGCTTGCGCATCGCCGAGAGGAGTCGGGCCGATAAGACGAGTTCGTCCCAGGATTCACGGCCGTTCTCAGTGCCCGGTGCGATCTGAGAGCCGTTGATCGGCTGCCATTCCTGGTCGCCCAGCGCTTCGAGTGCGAGCAGTTCCCAGTCGGCTTCGCTGAATCCGGTCATGGTGTCCTCACTCCCCCGCGGCGCCGGCGTCGTCGGCAAGTTCGGCTTCGATCTCGGCGATGCTGGGCAGGCTCGATTCGAGTTCTGCGGGCAGGTTGTCGGTGACAGCGGTGGCCCACTCCGCGACGCCGATCGGCGCGTTGTAGCCGCGCAGCGCGTACTCGGCGACGACGTTGTTCTTGGTCTTGCACAGCAGCAGCCCGATGGTGGGCTTGTCGCCGTCGTGGCGCAGCAGGTCGTCGACGGCCGACATGTACATGCCTAGCTGACCCAGGTAGCTGGGATCAAAGTCACCGATCTTTAGTTCGATGACGACGAAGCACCGCAGCTTCAGGTGGTAGAAGAGCAGATCGGCGTAGAAGTCGGAGTCGCCGATCTGAAGGTGCACCCGCTGACCCACGAATGCGAAGCCCTGGCCGAGTTCGAGCAGGAACTTCTCAATGTGGTCGACCAGCCCCCGTTGTAGGTCGAGTTCGCGACGGACGTCGGCCATGCCGACGAAGTCGAACAGGTAGGGGTCACGCGTGGACTGTTGCGCCAGATCAGAGTCCGGCGCTGAGATGGTTTCCGCGAAGTTAGTGACCGCGCGGCCTTCGCGTTCGTGCAGCCGCCCGTCGATGTGGTGGACCATGACGTCACGGCTCCAGCCGTTCTCGATGGTGGCGCGGCAGTACCATAGCCGCAGGTCGGCTTCATCGAGCTTGGTCGGCAGAGCGATGTGGTGGCGCCACGGCAATTGTGCAACGCTGCGTTGCACAATTGCGTCGCGATCCTGCCAGGCCAGCGCAAAGGCCCGCATGTACTTAAGATTGCGCGCCGAGAAGCCCGACGTATCCGGGAAGCGCTCGATCAGGTCGGCCGACAGCCGGTCGATG
>JAHZKD010000385.1 GCA_022600605.1 Actinomycetes bacterium | reverse complement strand
TCAGCACCGCCACCTCAGCCGAGGCGTGCTCCAGCAGATTGAACACCGTGCGCGGATCGGTTCCCACCGCAGCGGTGACGAGGTCGGTGTCGGCGACGCTGCGCACCCGCGCGAACCGGTCGACACCTATGCAGGCCGACTCGGTGACCAGACCGATCGGCCGGTTCTCCTGGACCATCACCGCGGCACCGTGCGCCCGTTTGGGAATCAGCGCGATGGCATCGGACACCGAATCGTCCGGTGACAGCGTTACCGGGGTGTCGACCACCAGGTCGCGACTCTTGACGAAGTCGACGGTGTCCTTGACCGCCTGGATCGGCAGATCCTGGGGCAGCACCACGATGCCACCGCGACGGGCGACTGTCTCGGCCATCCGGCGCCCGGCAACCGCGGTCATGTTTGCGACCACGACCGGGATTGTCGTGGCGGTGCCGTCGGACGTCGAGAGGTCGACGTCGAACCGCGAAGCGACGGCGCTTCTACTCGGCACGACGAAGACGTCGTTGTACGTCAGGTCGTACGGCGGCTGGTGACCATGCAGAAATTTCATTGTGAACCTGTGCCTCTCAGGCCCGGTGGACGTTACGCCTCGACCTCGCTGCGGTCCCCGCTCCACAGCGTGTGGAACCGTTTGGCGGGATCGGCGTCGATGCGACCGTAGGTGTGCGCGCCGAAGAAGTCGCGCAATCCCTGCGTCAGGGCCGCGGGCAGTCTTTGGGTGCGCAGCCCGTCGTAATAGGACAGCGCCGAGCTGAATCCGGGGATGGGTATGCCTAATTCGGTGGCCGTGATCACGACACGACGCCAACTATCAACTGCGTTTTCGATAGCGCCCCGGAAATACGGTGCCACGATCAACGAAGGCAGATCCGGGTCGTGATCGAAGGCATCTTTGATGCGGTTGAGGAACTTGGCCCGGATGATGCACCCACCGCGCCAGATGGTGGCAAGGTCACCCGGGTTGATGCCCCAGTCGTATTCGGCCGAGCCAGCCTGAATCTGGTTGAAGCCCTGCGCGTAGGCGATGATCTTGGACGCGTAGAGCGCTTGGCGAACATCCTCGGTGAACTGCGCTGACATTCTCTCATCAGAAATGCGCCCACCGAGTTCGCCGGCGGCCAGACCGGTGGCCGCTGCGCGTTGGATCACCGAACCCGACAGCGCGCGAGCGAAGACGGCCTCGGCGATACCGGTGACCGGAACACCCAGATCGAGTGCCGATTTCACCGTCCACCGACCGGTGCCCTTTTGCTCGGCTTCATCAAGGATGAGGTCTACGAGCGGTTTCCCAGTTTTGGCGTCAACCTGCCGCAGCACGTCGGTGGTGATTTCCACCAGGAAGCTGTCCAGGTCGCCCTTATTCCAGTCGTCGAATACATCGGCGATCTCAGGCGCAGACTTACCCAGGCCGTCGCGCAGCAGATGATAGGCCTCGCCGATCAACTGCATGTCGGAGTACTCGATACCGTTGTGCACCATCTTCACGAAGTGCCCAGCGCCGTCGGGCCCGATGTGACTGCAGCAGGGGACACCGTCGACGTGGGCTGAGATCTCCTCAAGAAGTGGTCCGAGGCTCCTGTAGGACTCTGCGGGCCCGCCGGGCATGATCGAGGGACCGTTGAGCGCACCCTCTTCGCCGCCCGAAATCCCAGCACCAACGAAATGCAGGCCTCGGTCTCGCATCGCCTTCTCGCGCCGGATGGTGTCGGTGTAGAGCGCATTGCCGCCGTCGATGATGATGTCGCCGTATTCCATGGCATCGGCTAGCTCGTTGATCACCGCGTCAGTCGGGTCACCAGCCTTCACCATGATCAGCACCCGCCGCGGCTTCTCAAGCATGGCAAGGAATTCCGGGATCGTCTCGGCGCGAACGAAGTCGCCATCAGATCGGTGATCGGCCAGCAGCGCATCGGTCTTGGCGACAGAGCGGTTGTGGAGCGCAACCGTGTAGCCGTGCCGGGCGAAGTTGCGGGCGATATTGGATCCCATGACAGCCAGACCGGTGACACCAATCTGTGCGGTGCCCGTCAGGGCGGAGGACTGCGAGCCCATGGTCAAAACTCCTTTGATAGTTGTCGCGGCACAGCTACTGGTCGTCCAACACCGCTGTGAGCATGATGCTCAGGCGCCGAACAGCCGATGGAGCTCAGCCAACCAAGGCAGCGCCAACGCGATGGTAGGGATCACGATCACCGCCGCCGCGGCGGAGTACGCACCCGCGGCGAGGATCAGACTATTGGGCTTACCCGCAAGGCGGCGTACCCGCACCACGGTCGTCGGCCCGCCGGCCGCCAGAGCACCGCTGGGGGTACACCCGGAGGCGCAGGCAACCAGTGCGCGCGCCAGGGGGGTGGGACCGGTTGTGCGCGCCGCCGCATCGTCGGCGAGCGATTCGATCAAGACCCGCACCGCGGTGAGCGCGTTGGCGCTGCGAACAAATCGGGGAAACGCAGCGTGCAGCGCTGTGAACATTTCCAATACCAGATCGTGGCGGGCTCTAAGGTGCGCTTGCTCATGTTTGAGGATGGCGGTGATCTCGTTGTTCGACAAAGTATTTAGCGCACCCTCGCTGAGAACGACGCGTCCGCGGACCCCAGGTACGCAGTACGCAAACGGCTCGGCGGCATCGAGGATTCGTAGCTGCGGCGCCGTGGCGTGCGGTGCGCCGACCAGATCGACCACCATCCGATGGTGGGCGCGGCGCCGCCGCGTGGCAATGGCGCCCTTCAGGACCGACACGATCAGCCGGGACCCGACCAACAAGGTGAGCGCGAACACCGTCACGTAGACCGTCCACAGGGGCCACCCGAGGATGGCGATTTCACTGGTGAACATCGCGGTGGGGCGTCCGTCGTCACCCAGGATGAACAATCGGCTGGCAATAGCGATTCCGGCGGAGAAGGCCGACAACACCGCTGCCAGCGCGATGGATTGCCACAGCACGACCGCCGCCCTGGGCGCACGCAACGGCCAGGTGGCCTGCGCCAACATCGCGGGCACCGGCCCCGACAAGAGCAGAGCAACGATAGTGAAGGCCAACGCGGACACGCCGTAAGTGTCCCTCAACCGCTGCCTGCACCGCCAGGGGGCCGGTTGTGCCGTTCTCGGTCTTCAAGTTCGCCCAGCGCCCGGCGCAGCGCAGCCGTCTCTTCGGCCCCAACCCGCTCGACGAAATGCACCAGCGCGCCCTCCCGGCTGCCGGAGTCGGCAGCCTGGTCGAGCGCATCGACCATGAGTCCGGCGACCAGTTCGTCGCGACCGTGGGTCGGGGCATAGCGGTGTGCCCGATCGTCGCGGTGCTGGACGACAAGATCCTTTTTGGCCAACCGTTGCAGCACAGTCATGATCGTTGTGTAGGCGAGGTCGCGGTGGACCGAAAGAGCCTCGTGCACCTGACGGACAGTTTGCGGCTCGCCAGCCGACCACAGCAGATCCATGACCGACCGCTCCAACTCACCGAGCCGCGTCACCTTGGCCATCCGCCATTCAACTCCTGCCAGCTATATATCCAGACTACTACGCGATTACTACCGTGCGTCGTATCGCGTTCGGCGCCCATTGATCTCGGCCGTGAGGACAGCAGCCGATGTTGACATCGCCATGTTCACCAGCCCGTTCGCTGAAGTGTTATGAGTCCCGTCACAGCGGTTACCTGGAAGCCAGCCCATGGAGCCGGATCGGGATTAGTGGCCGATCAACGCGCAGCACAGTCGTGGTTGACTGCTGGCTGCTACTCGGCAAGCGGCTGCCGCCCGACCTCGCCGAGTGCGCACCTTAGCTCAGCGGTTTTAATAAAGGAGGACGTTGGTGGCCGCAACGAATCCGATGAAGACACACGCGCCCCTGTGTTGCAAGGACAGGATCAGAGTCGTCCCCAATTTTAGTTGTTCCCGCCGGACCGTCTTGGGATCGAATAGCCGAAGGGAAAGCGCCGAGTTCAGTATCGTACTGGGTGGTCAGCGTGCGGCATTAGGCGCGAAGTGGAGACACGAAGAAATGATTTAGGTGAAACAGGTGGGTTCTACCGCAGGCGTTTCGGCCCACCAAGACACGCGACGTTCTGCGGCGATGCGTTATGGCCTGCTACCTGTTTTTCTTGTCATTGCCGGCCTGGCGGCGACGGTCATCCTGACTCTGGTTTTCCGGAATCAAACACAAGATCGCGAGAGGGATCGTCTCCAACAGGCAACCGAACGGGCGGCCGAACAGATCGAGGCGCGATTCGACCTCTACGCTAGTGAGCTTTTCAACATCCGTCCCGTGTTTGAAGGCGACCCGGGGCGAACCACACGAGCGGAGTTCCAATCCTGGCTGGAGCTATCGGGCTTGTTCGAGCGTCTCCCAGGGATCCAAGCGCTGGGGTTCGCGCGAAACCTCGCCGCCGGGGACCGCGAAACGTTCGAGGCGGCGGTGCGCCAGGACACTACGGTAAACGACGTCGGCTATCCCGAGTTCGAGGTTCAACCAGACTCGCAGGCATCGCATTTGTTCGTGGTGGATTTTATCGAGCCCATGAAGGGCAACGAGGCGGCGTTCGGGTTCGACCTCGGGTCCAATTCGGTTCGCCGCTTGGCCGTGGAAACTGCGCGCGACACAGGCGATTTGGCTGCCACGGCGCCGATCACCCTTGTGCAAGAAACTGGGGAGCAGAAAGGGCTGCTCCTTCTTCTTGGCGTCTATGACACGGCGTCTGTGACCACCACAGAGGAAGCCCGGCGCTCAAGCTTCACCGGTGTGGTTTCGGCGGTCTTCCGTCTCGACGACATGCTTGTTGGAGCTTTGGGCGACGATCCCCAAATCAGCTTTGAGATCTACGACGTTGGGCCGACTGACGCGCAGGCGCTCCAGCCAGGTGAGGCGGGCCTCCTGTCCGACTCAGACCCATCGGCGCGGACAGCCTTGGAAGCCGTCAACAGTCCAGGCGTGGCCACGACGGAGATTTCGGTCGGCGGGCGTCGCTGGCTGGTCGCAGCGGAGCCGACACCTGCGCTGGGCATGGGACAACCTGCGCCCCAGTGGATCTTACTTCCCGTAGGGATCGTGATGTCGCTTCTCTTCGGAGGCCTAGTGGCAAGCCTCGCCTACGGCCGACACCGCGCCGAAAGTCTCGTTGAGCTCCGGACCGCAGAGCTCAAGACCGAGAAGGAACGGTTTGAGGCAGTTGTGAGAAATATACCCTCGGCAATCTCGGTACGTGATCTCCAGCACCGGTACACCTTGGTCAACGAAGCATTCTGTCAGATGTTCGGGAATATGTCGGTTGAGGATGTGATCGGTCGAACCGAGGATGAGATCCTGCCACCTGATGTTCTTCAACGCTCGCATCTCGCTGCGGTTCGCCTCGCGTCTGGGGATGATTCCTTGGAGGAAGAGTCAATCCGACATAGGGGAAAGAACATCTCGGTCATGACCCAGCGATTTCCGCTGAACAACGCCGCTGGAGCAATGGCCGAGCTGGTGACGATACAAACGGACATCACCCACCGCAAGACCATCGAGCAAGAAATTGCTGAGCGAGCCATGTGGGCAGAACGTATCGAGGCAGCCATCGGCGATGGACGGCTGCTGGTCTATTCGCAACCGATCGTGGACATCGCGACCAGAAGGACAGTTGCAGAAGAGTTGCTGGTACGACTGCGCGCCGAGAAGACCGGGGAGATCCTGCCCCCGATCGCATTCCTTCCCCAGTGCCACCGGCACGGACTGATGCCCATGATTGATCGGTACATGATCGGGCGCGCAGTCGAATTGGCACGTACCGGCAGACACGTGAGCGTGAACATCACCGGCCAAACAATCGCCGATACGACGGCAATGAGAGAGATCCTCGAGGTGCTCGACAATGCGGGACCAGACGTAGCGGACAAGATCATTTTCGAGATCACCGAGACAACAGCACTAGCTTCGCCCGTGGTGGCCGAGGCGTTTTCTGCGAGCATGCAGGATCGTGGTTGCCGCGTGGCTCTGGACGACTTCGGCACGGGTTACGGCACGTTCAAAGAACTGCGACATCTCGCTCTCTACGCGTTGAAAATCGATCTCAGCTTTGTTCAGAACATACTCGAAGATCACCGCGACGAACGCGTCGTGAGCACCGTTGTCTCCGTCGCGCAGGCATACGGATTGACCACGATCGCTGAGGGCGTCGAATCGGAGGCAGCGCTGGAAAGGCTTGCCGAGTTGGGAGCAGATCTTGCGCAGGGATATCTCTTCAGCAAACCGACGCTGATCGTTATGTGATCACCGTCCGGGCAAACGTAACGACGCCTTTGAGGTGAGCCCGTGGCAGGGTGCTCACGCCGGTAGCCCAGCCCAACCAGTCTGGACTGGCCACCTTCACGCTTACAGATCGCTGCGATGGGGCTGTTGGAGGCGCGATGGTCAGAAAACGCCGGATGTCAGCGCTGCGGCTGGTCGCCCCTTAGGCCGGTTACCGTGAAGGTGTGACCACGCAGTCGGCGAAGTGGATCGCCACGGCCCGGTTGGTACGCCGAATGGGCTTCGGTGCCACCGGTCGCATGGTCGATGCGGTTGTGGCGCAGGACCCGTCGGACTACGTCGCGTCAGCGCTCGCCGCCGACCCCGACGATGATCCCGGGGCCTGGGCCACACCGATGCCCGCGCTTACGCCGCCGGCGCCTCCCGGCGATGAAGCGGGAGAGGCCACCCGCAATACCTACAACCGGGCGCTGGCCACGCAGAGGCGCACCTTGTCGGCCTGGTGGATCAGCCGAATGGCCACCGTCGATCAACCGGTGCACGAGAAGCTGACGCTGCTGTGGCACAACCATTTCGCCACCTCGGCGCATAAGGTGCGCATTCCCGCCCTGATGGCGGCACAGAACCAGAAAATTCGCAGGCATAATCTGGGCGACTTCCGCACGCTGGCCTATTCAATGCTGACCGATGCGGCGATGCTGCGGTGGCTGGACGGCCAACGCAACACCGCCGGTGGCGTCAACGAGAACCTGGCCCGCGAGTTCATGGAACTGTTCACGCTCGGACGCGACAACGGCTACACCGAAGCCGACGTGCGTGAGGGGGCGCGGGCCCTGGCCGGGTGGGAGATCACACCCGAGGGCCATACGCGGGTGGTGCCCCGCCGCCGAGACAAGGGGTCCAAGACCGTGCTCGGTGTCAGCGGCGACTTGGATGCGGCGTCCTTCTGCGACGCCGTGCTGGCGCGGCCCGAGTCCGCAACATTCGTTGCGCAGCGGTTATGGCAGCACTTGGTCTCCGACACACCGGCATCGGATGCGACGCTGGGCCGCAGCGTGGCGGCATACGGAGCCGAGCGGGACCTCAGAGCGCTGACAACGGCGATCCTCACCGACCCCGAGTTCGGCGGCCTGCAGAACACCTACGTCAACACCCCGGCGGAGTGGCTGATCGGGCTGGTGCGCTCGCTGCAGATCCCGCTGGACACCCAGAAGCAGACCACGATGGCGGACCAAACGCTCACAGTTCTTGGACAGCAACCGTTTTACCCGCCCAGCGTCGGAGGGTGGCCACGGGGGCAAGCGTGGCTGTCGACAGGCAGCGCCCTGACGCGACTGCGCGCGGCGACCACACTGGCCACGTCCGCCGACCTGTCGACCATCGAGAACGCGGCAACATCGGACCGCATCGACGCGGCCGGCTACCTGCTGGGCATCGGAGCGTGGACCGACCGCAGCGCCGCCGCCCTGCGCCCACTGGTCGACCGACCACCCACACTGGTCGCGGCCGCAGCCAACACACCCGAGAACCTGACTTCCTAGGGCAGCCATGGTCGAGATGAATCGCCGAAAGTTCCTGCTCGCCAGCGCCGGAGCCGGCGCGTTGGGATTGGCCGGCACCGCAGCGGTCAGCTGGCCCGAGCTGATGCGCGCAGCGCAGGACCGGCCGCTCGCCGACGGCGCCGTTGCATCAATGCCAGCAGCACCAGGAAGGCCACCCGGCATCCTCGTCCTGATCACGCTGAACGGCGGCAACGACGGCATCAACACCGTGATTCCCTACGCCAGCCCGACATACCACGCGGCCCGCCCCGAGCTGGCCTACGCCCCAAGTGACGTGCTGGCCCTCGACGAGCACCTCGGGCTCAACCCCGGCCTGCCGGGGCTGGCGGGATTGTGGAAGCAACAGCGACTGGCGATCGTGCGGGGTGTGGGCTACCCGAAGCCGGACCGCAGCCACTTCCGGTCGATGGACATCTGGCAAACGGCGTCACCGCAGGAACCGGTGAGCACCGGTTGGATCGGGCGCTGGCTCGACGCCACCGGCGACGATCCGCTGCGCGCGGTGAACATGGGTGCGGTGCTGCCGCCCCTGGCCATCGGAGATACGACCACCGCCGCTGCGCTGCCGCTCACCGGCGCCGCGTCGGCTCCCGTGCTCGCGGACACGATGACCGTGCTGGGCAACACCAATCCGCACGACACCCCGGCGATGGCGATGGTCGCCGCGTCCTACCGGGCCGCCGCCGCGGTCCACACCGCGCTGCAACCGGTGATCACCGCCGACGAATCAGCCGGGGGCGCAGAACAAAAGGGCGGTACCAATGCGCTGGCCAAGAAACTCGACGTGGTAGCGCGCTGCATCGCGGCGCGCGTGCCCACCCGCGTCTACTGTGTGCAGCTCGACGGCTTCGACACCCACGCCGACGAGCGCCGCACACATCAGCGACTGCTCACGACGTTCGACACGGCCGTCACCGGCTTCCTGGACCAGGTGGCGTCGCATGACCAAGGCCGAAACGTAGTGGTGATGGCTTACTCTGAATTCGGCCGGCGGGTAGGAGCGAACGCATCGCAAGGCACCGACCACGGCACGGCGGGCCCGGTGTTCGTCGCGGGCGACCCCGTCAAAGGCGGCTTCTACGG
>JAHZKD010000384.1 GCA_022600605.1 Actinomycetes bacterium | reverse complement strand
TGCTTCCGCAGATCATCTTCTACGGGTTGTCGTCGGTGTTCATGGCGATACTGAACACCCGCAACATCTTTGGGCCACCGGCGTGGGCGCCGGTCGTCAACAACGTCGTAGCAATCCTCACCCTTGGGCTGTACCTCGTAGTACCCGGCGAACTCTCGATCAACCCCGTCGAGATGGGCAACGCCAAACTGCTGGTGCTCGGCGTGGGAACCACCCTGGGTGTCGTCGCCCAGGCCGCGGTGTTGTTCTCCGCGATTCGCGCCCAGCGGGTGAGCTTGCGGCCCTTGTGGGGTATCGACGCCCGCCTCAAGAGGTTCGGAATGATGGCGCTGGCGATGGTGCTCTACGTCCTCATCAGCCAGGTGGGGTTGATAGTCGGTAACCAGATCGCCAGTGCCGCAGCAGCATCCGGTCCGGCAATCTACAACTACACGTGGTTGGTGCTGATGCTGCCGTTCGGCATCATCGGCGTCACTGTGCTGACAGTCGTGATGCCGCGCCTGTCGCGCAATGCCGCCGCCGACAACGGCCCTGCGGTGCTGGCCGACCTGTCGCTGGCGACCCGGCTGACCATGGTGACGTTGATCCCGATCGTGGCGGTGATGACCGTCGGCGGCCCAGCGATCGGCAGCGCGTTATTCGCCTACGGCAACTTCGGTGAGGTCGATGCCGGCTTCCTCGGCATGGCGATCAGCCTCTCGGCGTTCACCCTCATCCCCTATGCCCTGGTCCTGCTGCAACTGCGGGTGTTCTACGCACGGGAGGAGCCTTGGACACCGATCGTGCTGATCATCGTGATCACGGCGGTGAAGATCGCCGCCTCGCTGGCGGCTCCGCACGTCACGGACAACCCCGACCTGGTTGCCGGATACCTCGGCCTGGCCAACGGGCTGGGGTTCCTGGCCGGCGCGACAGTTGGCTATTTCCTGCTGCGCGCCCGCCTCAACCCGCCGGGCGGGCAGCTGATCAGCTTCGACGTCGTCCGCACCATCCTGGTGACGATCACAGCTTCGCTGGTCGCCGGCCTGACCGCGTACATCTTCGACCTGCTGATCGGGCTGGAGGACCTGACCAGCAGATGGGGAGGTGTGGGCTCGCTTCTTCGGTTGGCGGTGCTCGGCGCGGTGATGGTGCCGATCATCGTCGGGGTGTTGCTGGCCGCGCGCGTGCCCGACGCGCTCGCCGCGCTCACCGCAGTGCAGCGGCGGCTCCGAGCCCGTCACGTGGCGGCCCCGAACCCGTCACCGCAGACCCCCGTCCGCCCGCGCAGCGAGGGCACTCTCCCGTACCCTGATCGGAGGAGTTCGTCGGCTGAGGTTGCCGGCGGCTGGAGGCGGAAAGGATCTGCGGTGAGCGACAAACCCGCCGGCGGGTCCCCTCCGGGCCCGGACCCCACCGGCGTATCCCCGACCGCCCGTATCGAGCGCCCGTCCGGGCCCGTTGCCCCGGCCCGGCCGTCGGCTGACGACTTTCAGCCTGATGTACCAGAGGCTTTCGGTGCGCATGCAAAGCCGTCCGGCCCGGGAAACCGGCCGCCGTCCGCAGCCCACCCGCCTGCCGACCCCGCCAGCGACCCGACACGCGAGCCGCCGGAGTTCGAGCCACCTCGGGAACCCCCTATCGATACCGCCATCGACGCCGGGGACCTTCAGCTGATTCCCGGCGCCATGATCGCCGACAAGCGCTACCGGCTCTTGGTGTTCCACGGCGGCCCACCCCACCTCCAGTTCTGGCAGGCGCTCGACACCGCACTGGATCGCCAAGTGGCGCTGACGTTCGTCAGTCCCGACGGGAGCCTGCCCGACGGGCAGGTCCAGGAAATCCTGGCGCGTACCCAGCGGCTGAGCCGTATCGACCTACCCGGGGTGGCGCGCGTACTCGACGTCGTCAGCATTGGTTCTGGCGGCCTGGTGGTCTCTGAATGGATCCGCGGCGGCTCCCTGACCGAAGTCGCCGACACTTCTCCGTCTCCGACCGGCGGCGCGAGGGCGATCCAGTCGCTGGCGGCGGCCGCCGATGCCGCGCACCGCAGCGGGGTGACGCTGTCAGTTGACCATCCCAGCAGGATCCGGGTCAGCATCGAGGGCGAGGTAGCCCTCGCATTCCCGGCGACGATGCCCGACGCCACGCCCGATGAAGACATCCGCGGAATCGGTGCGGCCCTGTATGCGCTGCTGGTAGCTCGTTGGCCGCTGCCGGAATTCGGTGAACCCAGTGGGCTCCCACCCGCTGATCACGACGCTGCGGGACAACCCCTCGAGCCCCGGGTTGTCGATCGCGACATCCCGTTCCAGATCTCAGCCGCCGCGTCGCACGCCGTCCAAGAGGGCGGCGGCATTCGCAGCGCTCCCACCCTGCTGAACCTGCTCCAGCAGGCCACCGCGATCGCAGACCGTACAGAGCACATCAAACGGGCCGAGGCCGCCGCACCCAAGCCCCGCTACGAGGGGTTGCTCGGTTCGGCATCTGAGCCCGAGTCGGGGCTGCGCCAGCGCAGAGGGCTCATGATCGGACTCGGAGTGGCGGCCGCGGTCGTCATCGTGGCGGTGATCGTGCTGGCGTCGGTGCTGGGCCGGATCTTTGGCGATGTCGGCGACGGACTCGGCGGTGACGAACTCGGTCTGAACGCCCCCTCCTCGGCGGAGGGCGCCGCCCCTGGTTCAGTACTCAAACCCGTTCGTGCAACTGTCTTTTCACCCGGAGGCGATGCCGACGCCCCGGAGTTGGCCGGGCTCGCAATCGATGGCGATCCGACAACGGTCTGGCCCACCGACACCTATTCCGACGCGGCACCGTTTCCTGCGTTCAAGAACGGCGTCGGCTTGATCCTGCAGCTTTCGAAACCGGCAACTATCGGGTCGGTCACCATCGACGTCAACAGCACGGGAACCTCGGTGCAGATCCGGTCCTCACCCACAGCGACGCCGTCGAAGCTGGCCGACACCACCGCACTCACCAAGCCGACACCGTTGAAACCGGGGACTAACACCATCGAGGTGGACGACGCCTCCCCAACATCGAACGTACTTGTGTGGATCACAACTCTCGGATCGGTGGATGGTGAGAGCCGCTCCGACGTCGCGGAAATCACCCTCAGAGCGGCGTCCTGAGTTACTTCCCGGCAGTATTTCGGACTCGGCGCATCTCGGAACACCCGAAGAAATTCGTGTCCGAACCTACCCTGGGCGCGGTTTAGTCTTCGGCTGTGGGAATCTTCGAAGGCATGCGAGAACCGCCCGGGCCGCTTCGCACCGATGCGCAGTTACTCACCGCTCATGTGGGCGGTGACAGGTACGCGTTCGAGGAGCTGTTCTACCGGCACCACCGTCGGCTCTACCGGCTTGCCCTGCTCACCAGCCGCAATCGCGACGATGCTGCCGATGCGTTGCAGGACGCCTTACTGGCCGCGCACCGCGCGGCTCACAGATTTCGCCACGACTCTGCGGTCAGCAGCTGGCTGTACCGCATCGTCGTCAACGCCTGCCTGGACCGGTTGCGCCGCAGCAAGTCGCAAGCGTACGAGGTACTCGACGACCAGCTTCAGCTGTGTGGGGATGCCGACCCGACCAGGCGGGTAGACACTGCGATCGTGGTAGAGCGAGCCTTGATGTGCCTTCCCGTCGATCAGCGCGCTGCTGTCGTCGCCGTCGATATGCGGGGATATTCCGTTGCCGAGACCGCCCGCATCCTCGGGGTGGCCGAAGGCACGGTGAAGAGCAGGTGCTCGCGGGCCCGGAGCAAGCTGGCCGGTTCGCTGGGCTGTGTCTCGGTGGGCGCCGACAGGGCCGAGTGAGCCCGCTCCGATAATCTCGGAGCCGGCTATCAGGGGCGAGTACCGGCGGGGGCAGCGATGGGCAGTGGCGGGGGGCCCCGGCCTGACTCCAGTCCCGATCCAGATCCCGTGCCCACCACCCTTGAGCTGCTCGCCGACCTACAGGCCGGGTTGCTCGACGACGCCACCGCTGCGCGAGTCCGCAGCCGCGCCCGCTCGGATCCCGAGGCGGCACGCATGCTGGCCCGGCTCGACGCAGTCCGGCGCGAGCTGGCTGACCTGGGAGCCGACGAGCAGACCGCGCCCGACGTGCCGGAGATTGTCACCGCTCAGGTGGGCGCCGCACTACGCGCCGCGCCGCGTCCTGGTTCGCCGTCGGCCGGCGAGCACGCCGTGTCGCGACCGCAGCTCAGCCGCGGGCAGCGGGCTGGGCTGGTCGCCGGGGTGTTCGCGGCGGCGGCGGCCGTCGTTCTCGGAGCGCTTATCTTGAGCCGCGATCCTGGTCCCGCGTTTCCGTCGGGTCCCACTGCCGCCCAAATCACCGTGGAGAGAACCGCACCCGCCGGCTTCCCGGTGTCGGACGCGGAGCTCCGGCTGGCGCTTTCCCAGCCCGACGACCTCGGTCCACTCGCCGACCCACAGCGGCGTGCGTCCTGCCTCACCGGTCTCGGCTACTCCCCCACGATGACGGTGCTCGGTGGCCGCCGGCTCGAAGTGTTCGGCCGGTCCGCGGTACTACTTCTGTTTCCCGCCGGCGCCCCAGACCAGATCAGGGCGGTCGTAGTCGAGCCGACCTGCACCGCCGCGCACACCGGCCTCCTGGCCGACACGGTGCTTCCCTCGTAGAAAACCGTTCCTGATCAGTGAGCGGAAGTGAGTTCTGCTCAGCTGTGTGGCCCGAACGGTCTTGGCCACGGGTGGTGGGTGTTATCCGGTGGACCGGTAGGCCTCATCTTCGTAGTGGGCGTGCCGGTGAGCCGGAACGATCC
>JAHZKD010000383.1 GCA_022600605.1 Actinomycetes bacterium | reverse complement strand
GCGGTAATCGGGATCGTCTACGGTGCCGTAGTCGCGATCGGCCAGACAGACGTCATGCGGCTGATCGCCTACACCTCCATCTCGCACTTCGGCTTCATCATCCTGGGCATCTTCGTGATGACCAGCCAGGGGCAGTCCGGGTCGACGCTGTACATGGTCAACCACGGCATCTCGACGGCGGCGCTTTTCCTGATCGCCGGGTTCCTGGTGTCCCGGCGAGGATCTCGCCTCATCAGCGCCTACGGTGGAGTGCAGAAGGTGGCACCGGTGCTGGCTGGAACCTTCCTGGTATCCGGGCTGGCGACGCTGTCACTGCCCGGCCTGGCCCCGTTCATCAGCGAATTCCTGGTTCTTATAGGCACATTCACCCGTTACCCGGGCTTTGCCGTTATAGCTGCCAGCGCGCTGGTGCTCTCCGCGATCTACATTCTGTGGATGTACCAGCGAATGATGACCGGGCCCCTGCCTGACGACTTAGCCGCGGGCAAATACAAGCTACCCGACCTGGTGCCGCGTGAGATCGTGGTCGTCGCACCGCTGATCGCGCTGCTGTTGGTGCTCGGGGTGTATCCAAAGCCCGCGCTCGACGTCATCAACCCCGCGGTCACCCACACCCTGACGACTATCGGCCAGCCTGATCCGGAGCCCACTATGGCGGAAGGTCCGGCACGATGAACCTGCCCACACCTTCTGTCGAATACGCGTTGATCTCTCCCATGCTCATCGTGCTGGGCGCGGCCGTCCTCGGCGTCCTCGTCGAGGCGTTCCTGCCCCGCCCGCGACGCTACGCGGCTCAGGTGGCCCTCAGCCTCACCGCACTGGTTGCGGCATTCGTTGCTGTTTTGATGATTGTCGGAGGCCTGCACGGCGGCAACGGTTCCAGCGCCGTGATGGGAGCCGTAGCCATTGATAAGCCCGCGCTCTTCCTGCAGGGCACCATCCTGGTAATTGCGGTGCTGGGCATTCTGCTCATCGGCGAGCGCCGGATTCCGATCTCGGACAAAGACCTCGACGGGCCCCCGAGCGCTGGACTGGACGCTTTCACACCCCAGGCCTCGACGATTCCGGGAAGTGTCACCGAGCAGTTGGCCACCAGGGCTGGTGTCGTTCAGACCGAGGTGTTCCCGCTGACCATGTTCGCCATCGGCGGGATGTTGATCTTCCCGGCGGCCAACGATCTGCTGACGATGTTCATCGCGCTGGAGGTGCTGTCGCTTCCGTTGTACCTGCTGTGCGGGCTGGCGCGACGGCGACGGTTGCTTTCGCAGGAGTCGGCGCTGAAGTACTTTCTGCTGGGCGCGTTCTCGTCGGCTTTTTTCCTTTACGGCGCGGCCATGCTGTACGGCTACGCGGGCACTCTAACCCTGCACGGCATCGCCGACGCGGTGGCCTCGGACGCCGGGAAACCGTCTCTGGCGCTCATCGGTATCGGCTTGCTACTGGTCGGTGTGCTGTTCAAAGTCGGCGCCGTGCCGTTCCATTCGTGGATTCCGGACGTATATCAGGGGGCCCCTACCCCAATTACCGCGTTCATGTCTGCGACCACCAAAATCGCCGCGTTCGGCGCGACGCTGCGGCTGTTCTACGTGGCGCTGCCTGAGCTGCACGCCGACTGGCGGCCCGTGCTGTGGGCGATCGCGATCCTGACGATGGTGGTCGGAACGGTCATTGCGGTCGCCCAAACCGATGTGAAGCGGATGCTGGGGTATTCGGCGGTCGCGCACACCGGTTTTATCCTGGTCGGTGTGATCGCCGGCAACGAAGCCGGGCTGTCATCGACACTGTTCTATTTGTGCGTCTACGGCTTCTCTACGGTCGGAGCCTTCGCCGTGGTGGGCCTGGTGCGCGACGCCGATGGTGAGGAGGACACCGCATTGACGCGGTGGGCCGGCCTGGGCAAGCGTTATCCCGTTATCGGCACTGTCTTTTCGCTGTTCCTGCTGGCATTCGCCGGGATCCCGTTGACCAGTGGATTCGTCGGCAAGTTCGCAGTGTTCAAAGCTGCCGGCGAAGGTGGCGCAATCCCGTTGGTCGTGGTCGGCGTGATTGCCAGCGCTATTGCGGCGTACTTCTACGTGCGGGTGATCGTATTGATGTTCTTCACCGATCGGCCCGAGGACGCCCCTGCGGTGGTGGTTCCCAGCGCGCTGACTACTGCTGTCATCACCATCACCGCGGCCGTTACCTTCACCCTCGGTGCGCTGCCGCAGCCCTTGCTCGACCTGGCGAACTCGGCTGGCCGGTTCCTGTGACACCAACTTCAGGCTAAGCCACCACACCGTGCTGCAGTATCGCCGCGATACTGTCTACCCAGGCCGAGCCCAACAGACCGTCGGGTGCTTGCAAGAACGCCAGCAAGGTGGCGCCGCCGATGAGCTCGACCAGCCGGTCGGGGTCGACCCCGGGGCGCACCTCCCCCCGCTCGCTCGCAGCCAATAGTCGGGTGCGCACCGCCCCGAACAGGTCTGCAAAGCGCGCGGTGACACGGTCGCTGAGCTCGGCGTCAGCCGACATGTCGGCGATCAACCCCGGCAGCGCTGCTCGAACCACTGAGCTGGTGAATACGTCGCGCGCCGCCTCGATCATCGCCTGCAGGTCGGCGGCGATGTCACCCGGCGGCGCCTGGATCGCCGTGGGCGCCGTCGGGAAAGCGGCTTCATGAACGAGCTCTGCTTTGCTCGACCATCGGCGATATAGCGCCGTTTTGGTCGTCCCGGCACGCTCGGCAACAGCGGACATCGTGAGGTGGGAATACCCGACTTCAACCAGCAGATCAGCCGTGGCCTGCAGTATGGCAGCCCCGATACGCGGATCTCGTGGTCGCCCGGCGCTCGGGGCGCTCTCCACCGCAAGCGGCTCTGCCTTCATAACGCTACGTATGGTAGCGTAACTGCCGGCGGGAAGGACCGATTCGTGGCGGAGACATCAGCTGTCGGGGACGTGGGGCGGCTTCAGCGGTCCAGTCGCGACATGACGAATGTGCCTGTGCGCCTGTCCCAGTGGCTTTCCACACTGCTCGATGGCGCCACACCGGAGATCGCCGTGCAAAGCGGTGTGGACTCCAACGGCATGTCGTCAGAGACGATCCTGCTGTCCGGGCACTGGTTGGACGCCGGCGCCCGGGTGGAGCAGAAATGGGTGGCCCGGGTCGCCCCCACCGAGGCCGACGTGCCAGTCTTCGAGCACTACCGCCTGGACCACCAACATGAGTTGATGCGCCTGGTCGCCGAGTTGACCGACGTCGCGGTGCCGCGCGTTCGCTGGCTCGAGACCACCGGCGAGGTTCTGGGCCGGCCCTTCTTCATGATGGACCGCGTCGAAGGAAGCGTCCCGCCCGACCTGATGCCCTATACCTTCGGGGACAACTGGCTCTTTGACGCCCCGGTTGACGAACAACGCCGACTACAGGACAACACCATCGAGGTGCTGAGCAAGCTGCACTCGATTCCGGACGCACAAAACACCTTCGGATTCCTCCAGGATGTCGATCCACCGGGTGAGACCGCGCTGCACCGCCATTTCGCATGGCTGAAGAGCTGGTATGAGTTCAGCGTCCCCGACATGGGCCGCTCGGCACTCGTCGATAGGGCACTGAGCTGGCTGGAAGAGCGCTTCCCTGAGGATGTTGCGGCCACCCAACCGGTTCTGACCTGGGGTGACGCGCGCATAGGCAACGTCATCTACCGCCACTTCACACCGGTGGCTGTGCTGGACTGGGAGATGGCCACCATCGGCCCTCGTGAGTTCGATGTCGCATGGATTATTTTCGCGCACATGGTGTTTCAGGAATTGGCCAAGTTGGCCGGACTCCCGGGGATGCCGGACTTCCTGCGCGAGGAGGATGTGCGGGCCACCTACCGCGACCTCACGGGCATCGAGGTCGCCAACCTCGACTGGTTCTACGTGTACTCAGGTGTCATCTGGTGCTGTGTGTTCATGCGTACCGGGGCACGTCGCGTGCATTTCGGAGAGACCGAGAAGCCCGCGGATATCGAGACCCTCTTCTACCATGCGTCATTGCTGAAAAGACTGATCGGAGAAACTGACTGATGCTTGGACCGATGGACGAATACCCGGTTCACCAAGTACCCCAGCCGATCGCGTGGCCTGGATCCTCGGACCGCAATTTCTACGACCGCGCGTACTACAACGCCCACGACCGCACCGGTGACATCTTCGTCATCACCGGGCTCGGCTATTACCCGAACCTCGGAGTGAAGGATGCATACCTACTCGTGCGGCGCGGAGATACTCAGACCGCGGTCCACCTGTCCGATGCCATCGACCAAGACAGGCTTAACCAGCATGTCGGCGCCTACCGTATCGAAGTCATCGAACCGCTGAACAAACTGCGCATCGTCCTCGACGAAACCGATGGCATAGCAGCTGATCTCACGTTTGATGGGCTATTCGATGTCGTTCAGGAGCAGCCGCACATTATGCGGCGAGGAAACCGCGTAACCCTGGACGCGCAACGGTTCGCGCAGGTGGGAAGCTGGAGCGGCCAACTGTCGATCGATGGCGAGGACATCAAGATCGACCCCGCCCGCTGGATCGGCACCCGCGACCGGTCCTGGGGTATCCGGCCCGTCGGCGAAGCCGAACCTGCAGGCAGGCCAGACGACCCCCCGTTCGAGGGGATGTGGTGGCTGTACGTACCGATGGCGTTCGACGACTTCGGAATCGTCGTCATCATCCAGGAGGACGCAAGTGGGTTCCGGTCACTCAACGACTGCACACGGATCTGGAAAGACGGCCGCGTCGAGCAGCTGGGGTGGCCACGGGTGCAGGTCAAGTATCAGTCCGGCACCCGCATCCCCACCGGCGCAACGATCGACGCCACGGATTCAGCGGGTGCGTTGCTCCGTTTTGAAGTGGAGTCCAAACTCGCGGTACCGATCCACGTGGGCGGTGGGTACGGCGGTGATTCCGACTGGCTGCACGGGATGTGGCGGGGCGAGAACTTCACCGAACGGCTGACATATGACATGAACGACCCGGCGATCATCGGTCGAGCCGGGTTCGGCGTCATTGATCATGTCGGGCGCGCCGTCTGCCGCGACGCCGACGGATCCGAATGCGAGGGCTGGGGCCTCTTCGAGCATGGGGCGCTCGGCAGACACGATCCCTCGGGCTTCGCTGATTGGCTCACCGTCGCGCCCTAACCCATCGGCGAAAAGGGACCGGGGTTTCCTACAGCCGTGCTGGGGACCAAGCTCTCGCACGGACGAGCAGGACCCTCATACGGACGGGGCTGACCCCGCCTTCTAGTCTGATCTTTCGCGTGTCGAATAGGCCACTGATCCACCGCCAAGCATGCGAATATTCGTCAGGGCTTCTCGTACGCTCATGGATAAACGCCGGACCCGATCTGACGTGACATAGACGACCCCGCCAGACCAGGGACTGGGAGCCCCCGGAAGGTAAAGGGCTACTTTGCCGCCGTCGGGCTCGCGCTCGATTTCGAAAGCGATTTGAGAATATTCGTCAAACTGAACCACAACTGGAATGAAGTTTTCGGCGTAGTCCTCACTGCTCTGTAGATTATCTCCGAATGATTTGATAAACGAAAAGCTAGGAATAATCGCCGATAGAGCTGCAGCTGAACCGTTGCGAATCTTGTTGAAGAAAGGGCCTTGTGCGATCAACCCGCCAAGGAAACAGATACCAACAATCACCAACACCGCGAACAGGATCACAAGTACCGCCCCGATGGCGGTGTCCAGGGATAGTGCCTCAGCGAGCCGAGTGGTAACTCCACTGAGCAACTGGATCAGCTTATCCGCTAGCACGACAACCACGGTCAGCGGAATCAGGAAAACGATTGCACCCACCAGGGCGGTGTTGAAGAAATCCGTTCCGTTTCTCTTCATTGCATCAGAACCTCTCTTGCTCATCATCTTCCGCTTCCTGCGAAGTCGAATCGCCCAACCGCTAGACGCCATGCTCGGGCGCATTAATCCAACCGTACCCAGGGGTTATCTTGCCGAACGACGCGCCCTCGGGTGGCGTGTGCCGGTGCACAGGCGCAGAATGATCGCTGCAGCGGAGCCTAGGCGGTGGCCCATCGAGCCAGCCGGTCGTCAAGAGTTGCGTGGTAGTAGCCTGCCGCGCTCTCGTGCCGGCCGAACTCTACGAATGCGTTTGCACCGGAACGTAAACCACGTTGCACACCCTCTGACATCTCGTTGTCCTCGGCGACACCGCGTGCAATGAAGCCGTCCGGATCTGCCGGGTCGTTCGGTCCAGCGTCTAGCGGTAGCCGGGCGGCCCCATCTCTGCGGTCAGGCCTCACCATTGAACGGTCAGGCCTCACCATTGAATAGGTCGTCGCCATCGTGTGGTCGAGGTCTACGGGGTCGAGCACAACCATCATCACCACGTCGGGGAAGGTTGCGATCATGGCGTTGGGAAACAGCTGATACAGGTACGTCACCCGCGCGTCTAGGGTCCAGGTACTCGCCGGGCGGTCACGAAGCCGTTCAATGTTGCGGTACGGGAACGCGATCCGGACATTGGGGCCGAACGTCTCAACAACGTTGAGATCGTCGTACTGCAACGGGAAGAAGGTGTCCTTGTGCGTCGAGCGGATGTGATAGCCCTCCAGGAACTGCTCGACGAGCACCTTCCAGTTCAACGCTCGCAAGGTCGAATCCACATGAACCAAGCGCTCCGCCGGGAGAAGTTTGTCGCGCCAAGCGGTTCCGTCGGTCAGCCACGCCATCGCCTCCTCGCCGAGGTGTTGCGGGACTGAATCAGCGGAATCGAGCGCGCCGATGACGATGAGCCCGTCCACCTCGTGGCTTGCGACCTCAACCAGGCCGCGCTCCGACACGTCGAGATCGGGGAATGCCTCGTCGCTCGGCACATGCGCGAGCGAACCGTCCAGACGATATGTCCAGCCGTGGTAGCGGCATACCAGCGCGTGAGAGCACCCTGCGTTCTCGACAAGGGCAAAGCCCCGGTGGCGGCAGGCGTTGCGGAACACTCGCGCCCGCTGGTCGCGTCCCCGGACAGCGAACAAAGGCACCCCGAAAACACTTCGTTCGACATGATCGCCAGGGTTCGGGATCGTCGCGGAGGGAACGAAGACACTCGGCATCGCCCGTAGCAGCCGGAACTCCTCGGCAAACCGGCTCGGGTTCAGATAGTTCTCGACAGGCTCCCTCCAAGCTGGGCCCTCGTCGGTAGTACCGGCGTCGATGTGGGCGAAGATCCGCCTGGCGACCTCCACATCATCGGAAATCAGCGACTTCGTCGGCGAGCTCATGCACGCCAGCATCACACTGAGCAGGTCACGTGTCAATACTTTGGTGATACGGGTGGTTATCAGCGAAGATGGATGCGTGCCCTCAGCATCCCAGTCCCGCGTGCATGAGCTGGTCGGCAACCGGCCGCTCAGCGCCCGCTCAGTGCTCGCGTCGGCCTTGTTAGGAGCCGACCAGGCCCGCCTGACCGTGGCACATCTGGTCGCCGTGGCATCGCTGTTCGGCATCAGCGACGGAGCTGCCCGCACCTGCCTATGGCGGATGGTTGCCAATGGCGAGCTGTCCGGCGATGGAGGGAGCTACGCGCTGACCGGGCGATTGCTGGAACGCCACCAGCGTGTCGACGAGGCCTCCCGAATCGACGGCCCGGCGACGACCACATGGGACGGAACGTGGGAGCTGGCGATCGTCTCGTTGGAGCGTCGTTCAGCAGCCGATCGCCTAGAGCTCAGGAAAGCAGCGGTAGCCCTGCACCTGGCCGAGCTTCGAGAAGGCGTCTGGATACGCCCGGATACCCTTGACGTACAACGTGTTCCGTCCTCTCAGGCGGTGCTCGACGAGCAGTGCATCCGCTTTCACGGGGCAGCCAGCGACATCGCCGCCGACAAGATACGATCGCTGTTCTCCCTCGACCGCTGGACAGATGATGCCCTGGCACTCATCGACGCGATGAACGTCGCGCTCGATACGAGCAAAAACGACGATTCCACCGAGAACGCCGCCTTCGAGTTCGCGTTGTCGATCGCTGCGGTCCGGCATCTTCAACTCGACCCGCTGCTACCCGTCGAGTTTCTTGGCGACGACTGGCCGGGGCCCACGTTGCGTAGCACTTGCCGCCGTTTCTACGACGCATTCAACCAGCGAATAAACAGCACAATCCCGAAATCGTAGTGCGCTCACGGCCACTTCTGGGCGCCGCGCCCGATACGCGGATTGCAGGAATCGCCCAGGGCGCCGGAATACGATTCCAGCACGACGGGGATCTCAGGCCGAGCGCGACTCCCGCGCCGCGGCCCTACCGAACACCATCGACTCTTCGATCCGGTCGAACCGGTGATCGATGACGTCGAGCACATAATTGTGTCGCACATTCCATGGCCGGCGGGTGCCCGATTTCGGTAACGCGTGCGGCGAACGCTTGATGTAGCCCGCCTGCAGATCGAAGGCCGGCTTTTCGGTGATGGGGGCGTCGCCGCGATGCGGGTAGGCGTAGGTGTACCCGTGGGCGTCCATGTACGCCAACAACTTCGCGAACGCCTTTGCCGTCATGTCGGCACGCAAAGTCCACGACGCGTTCGTATACCCGATGCACCACGCCACATTCGGCACATCCTCGATGAGGTACTCCTTGTAAGCGAAGCGGTCGGTGGGATCGACCTGGACGCCGTCGATGATCAGGCGGATGCCGCCGAGAGCCTGGAGTTGGAGCCCGGTCGCCGTGACGATCACATCGGCGTCCAGGCGAGCACCCGAGGTCAGCACGATGCCCGTCTCATCGACGTGGTCGATGTTGTCGGTCGTCACCTCGGCGCGCCCCGAGCTGATCTGATCGAACAGATCGTGGTCGAGGATGAGGCACATCCGTTGGTCCCAGGGGTCGTACTTGGGTTTGAAGTGCAGGTCAACGTCGTAGCCCTGAGGCAGCGCGGCCATGGTCTTACTGCGGATGAGGCGTCGCCCGAACCTCGGAGCCTTGCGGAACATGAAGTAGGTCAGTATGTGGAACGCGGCATTCCGGAACCGCACCAGCGAGTGGGACACCCTGGGCGGCAATATCTTTCGAATCAAGTCGACCATCGGGTCGATGCGCGGCATGGACATCATGTATGTAGGCGATCGCTGAAGCATCGTGACGTGCGCGGCCTTCTCGGCCAGGGCCGGGATGAGGCTGATCGCGGTGGCTCCGCTGCCGATCACCACCACACGCTTGCCCGAGTAATCGAGATCCTCGGGCCAGAACTGGGGGTGCACCACCTCTCCGCCGAACCGCTCGATACCCGGGAACTCAGGCTGATAGGGATGGTCGTAGTCGTAATACCCGGTGCCGAAGAACAAGAACCTGGCGCGGTAGGCGCGCGGTGAGCCGTCGCACTCGGTCTGCACCGTCCAGGTGTCGGTGGCTGAGTCCCATTCGGCGGACTTCACGTACGTGTCGAACTGCATGTGTTCGTCGATGCCGTGTTTGTGCGCCGTCGTCGCCAGATAGTCGCGGATGTACTCGCCGTCAGCGACGTTCTCCTGCCGCCGCCAGGGCTCCCAGGGAAACGACAGGGTGAAGATGTCACTGTCTGAGCGGATGCCCGGGTAGCGGAACAAGTCCCAGGTGCCGCCGATGCGGGACCGACGCTCGAGGATGCGGTAACTCAGCTGGGGATTGCGCTCCTGGATGCGGTAGGCCGCGCCGATCCCCGAGATGCCCGCACCGATGATCAGGACGTCGGAATAGTCGGCACCCAGATAGTGGTCCTGCATCGGTAATCTCCTTCGGTCCGTCCACGTACCACGATATGGGTCAGCCCCTCAGCGCGTCGACGATCTCGCTCAACGATTCCGTTGTGATCGGGCCAGGCTGATAGAGGCAGATCCGGTCCGAGATTCCGTCCACGCGGTCCCGAATGTGGGCGGCAATCTGAGCCGGCGTGCCGCATGCGGCGATCGTGTGCAACACATCGTCGTCGATAATCCGCACCATCTCCTCCCAACGGCCCTGCTTGGACATCGCGTTGAGTTCAGGCTGCAGGTCCCCCCAGCCGTGCAGGTCGAGCACCGGTTTGTAGGCGGGGGTGGAACCGTAAAAGGACAGCAAGCGTCGTGCAGACAGATGGTCGGGGTCTTCATCGGCAACCGAGACGATAATCTCGGGCACCACCGAGAACCTGTCGCGGCCTCGGCCGGAAGCCGCGAGCCCGGCGTCCACGTTGGACATCGTCACCTCGTGCAGGAATCTCTTCGACCCGAACGGCATCACCAGCAGCCCGTCGGCGACCTCCGCCGTCATCCGAGTGAGCCGCGGCCCCAGCGCACCCACGAAGATCGGCGGCGGTACGAATTCAGCCCGCGGGACGAATGGCGGCGTCATCAACGTGTGCCGGTAAAATTCCCCGTGAAAATTCAGCGAGTTCAGCCGATCCCCGGTCGTCCATGCGGCGAAGATCGCCCGAAGCGCGCCGATCAGCTCAGCCATCCGGGCCACCGGGCGGTCGAAATCAGCGCCGTAACGCTTCTCGATCTGGGTGCGGATCTGCGTGCCCAGCCCCAGTGTGAACCGCCCACCGCTGAGCAGTTGGTGGTCGACAGCCTGGTGGGCGAGGTGAATCGGATTACGTGGAAACGCGATCGCGACGTTGGTCATCAGATCCAGTCCGCCCACGCCCGCCGCCAGCGTCAGCGGGGTAAACACATCGTGGGGGCCCTCGAAGGTGAACACGCCGCTCGCCCCGGCCTCACGAAGCGCCCGCGCCCGCTCGGCTGCGTCAATGGGCCCGAAGAGCGCCGTGAACACCTGCACAACCTGCCAGCCTAGTGTGGGTTCTACGCGCAACACGACCCAATGCACCCCCGGCGCGCCAGGGTCGCGAGCTACAGAGGAGATGAAGCCATGGCCGACGTCGTTGTCGTGGGAGCAGGATTCGCCGGACTATCGACCGCGCGGGAGCTGGTGCGGCTCGGGCACGACGTCGTCGTCCTCGAAGGCCGCAGCCGGGTCGGCGGCCGGTCTCATTCTGGGAGCGTGGCCGGAGTTCCGGTCGATCTGGGTGGGACCTTCGTCGGGCCGACGCAGGACGCGGTGGTGGCGCTGGCAACCGAGCTGGGATGCGAATCGGTGCCGACCTACGGCCGCGGCAAGAACCTGATCCGCTGGCGCGGCCGGGTGCGCTCCTACCGCAGCACGATCCCGCGGCTGTCAATCCTCGAGTTGGTGGACGTGTCACGAATCCAGTGGCGCTTCGATCGCGTCAGCAAGAAGGTGCCCATCGCCGAGCCGTGGACCTCACCGATCGCCGCTGAACTCGACAGCATCTCGCTCGACAAATGGCTGCGCTCGCTGCATGCCGGCGCCTCCACCCGCGACCTGATGGCGATCATGTCGCGGGTGACGTGGGGGTGCGAGCCCGACGCCGTCTCGATGCTGCAGACGGTGCGCTACGTCAAGGCCGCCGGCGGTCTGGGCCGCATGCTGGATACCGAGGGCGGCGCCCAGCAGGACCGTTTTCTGGCAGGAACGCATCAGATCGCGCAACGAATGGCCGACGAGCTGGGCGACCGGGTGGTACTGGACGCGGCGGTGACATGCATCCGGCAGCACCTGGACGGCACCGCGACCGTCATCTCTGGGCACCGTGAGTTACCTGCGCGCGCCGTCGTCGTCGCGATCCCACCGGAACACCGTGGCGGCATTCAGTTCGATCCCCCGCTACCGCAAGGGCACCAGGAGCTGACACGGCACTGGCCGCAGGGCCACCTGAGCAAGGCCTTTGCCGCCTATGACAGGCCCTTCTGGCGGGACAACGGCTGCTCGGGTCAGGCGCTCTCCGATGAGGGGCCGGTGTTCATCACCTTCGATGTCAGCCCCAGCGATACCGGGCCCGGCATCCTGCTGGGGTTCACCGACGCGCGCATGTTCGATCCTCTACCAGAACCGCAGCGACGCGAAGTTGCACTGTCCGGTTTCGCCGCACTGTTCGGCGACGCCGCCTCGAATCCAATCGACTATGTCGACCATTGCTGGGGTACAGAGGAATTTGCGCCCGGCGGACCGACTGCAGCGGTACCGCCAGGTTCCTGGACGACCTACGGACGGTGGTTGCGCTCCCCGGTGGACTCAATTTTCTGGGCGGGCACCGAAACCGCCGACGAATGGACGGGTTTCCTGGATGGGGCGGTGCGCTCGGGTATTCGGGCGGCCGGCGAGGTGCATCAGGAGCTGATGCGGCGCTCCTGACTCACCGAGTCGATCAACCATCGCAGTTGTCCGTTGACATCGGCGGGCCGCTCAAGAATCGCGCAGTGCCCACCAGGGAGCTCGACCAACCTGGCCAGATTCGGCGCACTCGCCGCGATGCGACGGGATGAGGCCATCGGCAGCAGGCGGTCCTTCTGGCTCCCGATCACCAGTGTCGGGACGGTCAGATTCTTCAAGTCGATGTGCCGCGGACCGAGATGGTCGACCAGGACTCGGATCCAGCCCCCGCGCCCCGGCGAAGGTGTGCCGTTAAATAGTTCAAGAACGAAATCCACGATGGCGGGGTCGGCATCGTGGCCGACCGCGAGGGTTGACGCGAAGCGACGCGTCGCAATGTCAGCTCCCAGCACTAGCGGCGCCGCACCGAAAACCCTCAGCAGCGACCCCGCCGCCCGTACCCGCGCGTCTGCTGCCCGTGCAGGCACGGGCAGCAGGTTGATGTTGCGCAGCAGGTCACCGGTCGTGGTGTTGATCAGCGCCACCGCCTCGGCACACTGCGCGACGCGGCGCGGGTATCGCTCAGACCAGGAGCTGATCGCGATACCGCCCATCGAGTGACCCGCGATGATGGCCCGCTCCCCTGGTTCCAACGTCGCGTCGAGCACGGCGTCCAGATCGGCGGCCAGGTAGTCCAGGCTGTATCCGCCCGGGTGCGCGGGCACCGAACTACGGCCGTGGCCACGGTGGTCATATGCGATCACCCGGTGGCGCTCGGCCAGGTCAGCGATCTGATAAGCCCAGACCCGCAGTGCGCAGGTGATGCCATGCGCAAGCACGATCGGGGGGCCGTCCGGCGGGCCGAAAACCTCAGTGTGCAGTCGCACGCCGTCCTTGGACCGCACGTCGACCACCCGCCCCTGGGGCAGGGCCTGGGCGGGGGCGAGTGCGCCCCGCCCTCGTGTGCTACCGCCTCGTGCCATCCTCGCTCCTGGGCAATCGCTGGGGCGGCCACTCTGCCGCCGAGCTGACTGTACCGCCGCGTACCACCGGAGAGTGGTGACTACGCTGCAGTGATATCGATTTGCGACAACGTCGGAAAGGCCGTGATGCGTGCGATACAGATAGCCGAGCTCAAGGGGCCGCAGGCCGCGGCGGTGGTGGAGATCGAAGAACCCACCAACGTTGACGGCACTGTCGTGGTCGACGTACATGCAGCCGGGGTGGCGTTTCCCGATGCGCTGCAGTCCCGTGGGCTCTATCAGTACAAGCCGGCCATGCCCTACACCCCAGGTGCGGAGATCGCGGGCGTCGTTCGCAGCGCACCCGGCGACGCACACGTTCAGCCCGGCGACCGCGTGGCTGGGCTGACGATGCTGTGCGGAGCGATGGCTGAGGTTGTTGCACTGCATCCCGAGAACCTCTTCAAGTTGCCGGATTCGGTGTCCTTCGAGTCGGGAGCCGGCCTGCTATTCAATGATCTGACAGTGCACTTCGCATTGCGGAACCGCGGCCGACTCCAGGGCGGTGAGACGGTGCTCGTCCACGGCGCCGCGGGTGGCGTGGGAACCTCCAGCCTGAGGTTGGCT
>JAHZKD010000382.1 GCA_022600605.1 Actinomycetes bacterium | reverse complement strand
GGCACCATCACCGACGCCGCAGTAGCGTTGCCCGCCCACGGCGAGGTGTACCGCACCGACACCGTGACTGCGCCGCCCCCGCGCATCGAGGGTCCGATCCGCATCACCGCCAGCTCCAACAGGCCGCCCGCGGTGCTGTGGCGACTCGCTGAGCAACTCGACATCCAGCTGGTCCGGATCGGCTCGGCAGGAGCCAAAGCGATGGCCGTGGTCCGCGGCGACGTGGACGCTTACGTCCACGCGGGCGGCCAGTGGGAATGGGATTCGGCTGCCCCGGCGGGCGTGCTGTGGGCTGCGGGCATGCATGCGACTCGGCTCGACGGCTCTGCGCTGGTATACAACTGCCGCGATCCTTACCTCCCGGATCTGCTGATGTGCCGCCCGGAGGTGGCCGATGTGCTTCTGGAAGCGATCTGGTCGGCCTACCGTGACCGCTAGCGCGAGATCACCGGGAATGAAACAACCGTCGGCAGTGTCCCCGGTAGCGATGTTTAGAGTCGGTGGCATGCAAACGTGGTCGGCGCCGAGTCTTCCGGAGCTGACGGGGCGTGGGCCGCAGCTGCGGCTCTATGACAGCGCAGACCGCCAGGTTCGCCCGGTCACCCCGGGCTCCACGGCCACGATGTACGTCTGCGGCATCACCCCGTATGACGCCACCCACTTGGGGCACGCCGCCACCTATCTGACTTTCGATCTCGTGCACCGACTGTGGCTGGACGCCGGTCATGGTGTGCATTACGTGCAGAACGTCACTGACGTCGACGATCCGTTGTTTGAGCGCGCCCAACGCGACGGGATCGGCTGGCGTGAGCTGGCCGACCGCGAGACCGAACTGTTCCGCGAGGATATGGCGGGCATGAGGGTGCTGCCGCCACATGAGTACGTCGCAGCCACTGAAGCGGTGGCTGAGGTTATCGAGGTCGTCGAGAAACTGCTGGCCTGCGGGGCCGCCTACATCCTCGATGATGCGCAGTATCCCGACGTGTACTTCCGCGCCGGGTGGACCGCGCAGTTCGGTTACGAGTCGGGCTACGACCGCGACACCATGCTCACTCTCTTCGGTGAGCGGGGGGGCGATCCCGGGCGGGCCGCAAAGTCCGACCCGCTCGATGCGCTCCTGTGGCAAGTGCAAAGACCGGGAGAACCGAGCTGGCCGTCGCCATTCGGGCCGGGGCGGCCGGGCTGGCACGTTGAGTGCGCCGCGATCGCACTCAGCCGCATCGGAACCGATCTGGACATCCAGGGCGGGGGTAGCGATCTGATTTTCCCCCATCATGAATTCTCGGCCGCGCACGCCGAATCCGCCACCGGCGAGCGGCGTTTCGCACGTCACTACGTGCACGCCGGCATGATCGGCTGGGACGGGCACAAAATGTCCAAGAGTCGCGGAAACTTGGTTCTGGTGTCCGAACTACGTCGCCGGGGTGTCGATCCGGCGGCCATCCGACTCGGGCTGTTCGCTGGGCATTACCGCGAAGACCGGTTCTGGAGTGATGCGGTGCTCGACGAGGCACACCGGCGGTTGCGCCGGTGGCGCGAGGCGACCTTGCTTGCCGGCGCGCCGGACGCCGCCGACGTCGTCGCGCGGGTTCGTCGTTACCTGGCGGATGACCTGAATACCCCGAAAGCTATTGCAGCTATTGATGGTTGGGCAACCGATGCGTTGTCATACGGGGGACACGATGACGCGGCCGGACAGCTGGTGGCGACCGCAGTCGACGCACTGTTGGGGATTCAGTTGTAGTCCTGGCGGATGTGCGCCGAAGTGGTTGCTCTTGAGATGTCGATGAGTTGCCGGACAGCAGAGTTGGAAGAGCGGTGATCGGCGGCTTGGCTCGTCTTGTCCAGCGCGCCGGCGGCATCGACCGCGGCGCTAGTGTGCGTTCAGATCGCGAATACGGTCGGAAAATCGATCTGTAAGCACACCAGCCGGCGCTATCGTCCTCGGCGCCGCAGGTAGCGCTCGAACTCAGCCGCCAGCGCGTCACCATCGATCTTTCCGATTGCCTCGTTCATGTCGACCTCGGCATCGCCGCGTTCCTCCAGCGACTGGACGTACTCGGCGATCTCGTCGTCCTCGGAGGTCATCTCGGTGACCGCCTGCTCCCACTCCTCGGCCTGCGCAGGCAGATCGGCAAGAGGCACCTCGATATCGAGGATGTCCTCGACCCGCCGCAGTAATGCGACCGTAGCCTTGGGATTTGGTGGCTGCGACACGTAGTGGGGGACTGCCGCCCAAAACGTCACAGCCGGTATCCCAGCCCGTACGCACGCCTCCTGGAACACACCGGCGATGCCGGTGGGCCCCTCATATCGGGTCTCCTCCAGGCCGAACGTCTCCGCCGAGTCGGAGGAGTATGCCGCGCCCGATACCGGCACCGGCCTCGTATGGGGAGTGTCGGCTAGCAATGCACCAAGGATAACGACGGTCTGGACGTTGAGTTTTTCTGCGATGGTCAGCAACTCCGCGCAGAAAGTTCGCCACCGCATGTTGGGTTCCACCCCGTGCATCAGCACCACATCGCGGTCGCTGCCTGGCGGGCGGCAGTGTGAGATGCGCATCGACGGCCAGACCAGTTCCCGCGTAACGCCGTCTACCTGGCGAATCACCGGGCGGTTGACTTGGTAGTCGTAGTAGGCCTCATCCTCGATCTCGACAAGTGTGTCGGCCTGCCACATGGAGTCCAGGTGCCCCAGGGCATCGCTGGCCGCATCGCCGGCGTCGTTCCACCCCTCGAAGGCTGCGACGATGATGGTGTCGTGCAGTGCGGGCAGGTCGGACGGCTTCGGACCGCTGAAATCCGAGGGGGTCACAAGCTCAGCGTAAGCCCTGCATGGACTCGATGGCGGGCATCAACCCGCGGCCACGTTTGCGGTTCCGATTACGCTGGGCGTGTGACTGGCACAAACCACCTTGACTACGACACCGCCTTACTCGATGTTTCGTTGGACCGTGTGTTGGTCGGTGAGGGCTTGCTGGGCACGCGCCACGCCGGGCAGAGCCATGGATGCCTTTCGCTACCGAAGGAATGTTCGTGAGCGCTTCCGTCAACACCTTTGAACAGAACATCCGCCCCGACTGCACCGACGAGCTGACGGCTGCTCTGAGGCAGCGGATCATGGTGATCGACGGTGCGATGGGCACGGCGATCCAGCGGGACCGGCCCGACGAGGCCGGCTACCGCGGCGAGCGGTTCAAGGACTGGCCGAGCGATCTGCAGGGCAACAACGACCTGCTCACCCTGACGCAGCCGCAGATCATCGAGGGGATCCACCGCGAGTACCTCGAGGCGGGCGCCGACATCCTGGAGACCAATACCTTCAACGCGAACGCGGTCTCGCTCTCCGACTACGACATGGAGGAACTGAGCTACGAGCTGAACTACGCCGGCGCTGCCCTGGCGCGGGCGGCCTGCGACGAGTTCAGCACCCCGGAAAAGCCCCGCTACGTCGCCGGCACCCTTGGGCCGACGACGCGGACAGCGTCGATCTCGCCGGACGTCAACGACCCCGGAGCCCGCAACGTCTCCTACGACCAGCTGGTTGCCGCCTACCTGGAAGCGGCCAACGGCCTGGTCGACGGTGGTTCCGACCTCATTTTCATCGAGACGATATTCGATTCGCTGAACGCCAAGGCGGCGGTGATCGCCGTTGAGACGCTGTTCGAGGACCGCGGACGCCGCTCGCCCGTGGTCATCTCGGGCACCATCACCGATGCTTCCGGGCGAACGTTGTCCGGTCAGGTCACCGAAGCATTCTGGAACGCGATCAGGCACGCCAACCCGATCGCGGTCGGCCTCAACTGCGCGCTGGGCGCGCCGGAGATGAGACCCTACATCGCCGAGATGGCGCGGATCGCGGACACCTTCGTGTCCTGCTACCCCAACGCCGGCCTGCCCAACGCCTTCGGCGAGTATGACGAGTCCCCGGAGCGTCAGGCCGGCTACATCGCCGAGTTCGCCGAGTCCGGCCTGGTCAACCTGGTTGGTGGTTGCTGCGGAACGGCGCCGCCGCACATCGCCGAGATCGCCAAGGTCGTCGAGGGCTTGAGACCAAGAGAAGTGCCGCACATTTCCGTCGCCACCCGGCTTTCGGGCCTGGAGCCGCTCGACATCACCGATGGTTCCCTGTTCGTGAACATCGGTGAGCGCACGAACATCACCGGCTCCGCCCGGTTCCGCAACCTGATCAAGGCCGAGGACTACGACACGGCCCTGTCGGTCGCCCTGCAGCAGGTCGAGGTCGGTGCGCAGGTCATCGACATCAACATGGACGAGGGCATGATCGACGGCATCGCCGCGATGGACCGGTTCACCAAGCTGATCGCCGCCGAGCCGGACATCAGCCGCGTCCCGGTGATGATCGACTCCTCCAAATGGGAGGTCATCGAGGCGGGCTTGAAGAACGTGCAGGGCAAGCCGATCGTCAACTCGATCTCCATGAAGGAGGGCGAGGAGAAGTTCATCCGCGAGGCACGGCTGTGCCGCAAATACGGTGCCGCCGTCGTCGTGATGGCCTTCGATGAGCAGGGTCAGGCCGACAATCTGGAACGCCGAAAAGAGATCTGCGGGCGCGCCTACCGGATATTGACCGAAGAGGTCGGCTTCCCGGCCGAGGACATTATCTTCGACCCGAACTGCTTCGCGCTGGCGACCGGTATCGAGGAGCACGCGACATACGGGATCGACTTCATCGAGGCCTGCGCCTGGATCAAGGAGAACCTTCCCGGGGTACACATCTCCGGCGGTATCTCGAATGTGTCGTTCTCCTTCCGGGGCAACAACCCTGTCCGCGAGGCGATCCACGCGGTGTTCCTGTTCCACGCCATCAAGGCCGGCCTGGACATGGGGATCGTCAACGCTGGGGCGCTGGTGCCCTACGACTCGATCGACGCCGAACTGCGGGACCGGATTGAGGACGTCGTCCTGAACCGCCGCGAGGACGCGGCCGAAAGGCTCCTGGAGATCGCTGAACGGTTCAACAGCAAGGACCAGGCCGGAAAGGATGATGCCGCGGGGGCAGCGGAGTGGCGCAGCCTGCCGGTCCGCGAGCGGATCACGCACGCCCTGGTCAAGGGTATCGACGCCGACGTCGAGTCCGACACTGAGGAATTGCGTGCCGAGATCTCTGACGCCGGTGGTCGCCCGATCGAGGTGATCGAGGGCCCGCTGATGGACGGTATGAACGTCGTCGGGGACCTGTTCGGCGCAGGCAAGATGTTCCTTCCCCAGGTCGTGAAGGCGGCCCGGGTGATGAAGAAGGCTGTTGCGTACCTGCTGCCCTACATCGAGGCGGAGAAGCAGCCCGGCGACGCCTCTAACACCAACGGCACGATCATCATGGCGACCGTCAAGGGCGATGTCCACGACATCGGCAAGAACATCGTCGGGGTCGTCCTGCAGTGCAACAACTACGCCGTGGTCGATCTCGGTGTGATGGTGCCCGCCCAGAAGATCCTGGACGCAGCGAAGGAACACGATGCCGACATCATCGGGCTGTCAGGCCTGATCACCCCGTCCCTGGACGAAATGGTCAACTTCGCCGCCGAGATGGAGCGCCAGGGTCTGGAGATCCCGCTGCTGATCGGTGGGGCGACCACCTCGCGCGCCCATACGGCCGTGAAGGTGTCGCCGCGTCGTACCGGTCCGGTGGTCTGGGTCAAGGACGCTTCCCGCTCGGTGCCCGTCGCTGCTGCGCTCCTCGACGACAAGCAGCGTCCAGCCCTGCTGGAGGCCACCGAGACCGACTACGCGGCCCTGCGCGAACGGCATGCGCAGAAACG
>JAHZKD010000381.1 GCA_022600605.1 Actinomycetes bacterium | reverse complement strand
GTTTCGACTTCGCGCATCGAATCAAGGGAAGCGTGCCGGTGCAGGCAATCGACCACCGTGAGCGTCGTTGCAACCAATTAAGCGCCGATTCCAATCAGCGCGATTTCGCCCTCGCTGCATAAGCGACGGTGAGTCTGTCAGACCGGGAGTGCCCTCGGCCCGGACCCTGGCATCATCTAGAGGGATCCACCGTTACGTCCGGTCGCGGGACGTAACGGAACATCAAACAGCGACTGGGATCGTCATCCTGAACTTGTTCGCGTGAGCAGGAGATCCGAGTAGAGACACAGCGAACTGCGCACGGAGAAGCCTCGAGGGAATGCCGTAGGACCCGGGTTCAATTCCCGGCAGCTCCACAATTGTAGCAACAAAACCGCAGGTCAGGCCCCCCAGAGATGGGGGGCCTTTCTTGTGCCCAAGGTCATGTCAAAGAAAATCTGGAGTAGCCTGGAGTAGCACTGAAAACATCTCCACGACCATCAATCTGTATAGCCACCTGGACACCAAGGACGCCGAGGCGGCGGCCATCATCGGTCGCGCGAGGCGGCGGTAGCGACCCGTCGTAGCGGCTTCACCGTCACCGCGAGGCCCACCGGGGAGTGTCAGGCCCAAAAACTGTTGTTCTTGCGGGTTGGTTGGTGAGTGATACTGGATTCCATGGTGGGCTGGGTGTGTTGAGCGCGATAGATGCGTTCTATGCGACCTGGGACCGGGCTCGGCGGACCTTTGGGGAGGGAACCCCGACCACCGGTTCGCGGTTTGATGCGAGCTCCGGTCTTCGGCGCTTTGGCGGTGAGGTGGCCTCGGCAGCGCCTGGTTCAGTGTGGTCCGGTGGTGCGGCCACGGCGTATGACACGAAGAACACCAAGTTTGGGGGTGTGTTTTTCGACCTAGCCGACCTCGACCAGCGTGTGGGAAGGGCTGTTGACCAGTCTGCGCAGATCGTCACCGCGGGACGCCGGGATCTGGATGCGCTGCGTCAGTGGGTGACTGGTGCGGCCAATAGCGTTCCGCCGGGTAGGCAGCGGGAAGCGCAGTTGATGCAGATCGCTAGAAGCGGGCTGGGGAGGCTTGGCGAGATTGTCGCCGGGGCCGATAGTGATCTGGGCACGGTCGCGGTGCGCATCAGTGCCATCAAGGCTGGCTATGATGCTTTGAACATCAAGGAGTCGCCTACGGGACTTGGTGAGGACAAGCCGGATACTGCTGTCGATGATGCTAAGACCGACATGTCTTCCGGTGACATCGCCGAGGTTGACCGGGCGAATCGCGAGCTGCTCAACGAGATGTTCCAGGAGTATCAGCAGCTGCCTGATGGGCAGGTGAAGACTGACCGGCTTGCCGACATCGCCGCGATCCGAGAAGCGTTGAAGGTGCCTGACTCCCATCTGGTGTATCTGGAGAAACCGGACGACCCGTCGCAGATGATCCCGGCGGCCACCTCGGTTGGTGACCCGTTCGCCGCCGATCATGTATCGGTGACGGTGCCGGGCGTGGGTGGAACAACTCGCGGCGCCATCGCCGAAATGACCAGCGAAGCCAGTGATCTGCGCAACGAGGCGATCGATGTGGCGAAGGCGGCAAGCACCGCCGACAATCCGATCAGCACCAACGTCGCGACTGTGGCCTGGCTTGGCTATCAGCCTCCACCGAACCTTGGGCAGGGGTCGGTTCTCGCTGACGGCCTTGCTGAGGCTGGCGCACCGAAGCTCACATCGTTCCTGGCCGATCTCGATGCGGCCTCGGGTAACCCGGGCCAAACTACTGCGCTGTTTGGGCATTCCTACGGTTCGTTGGCCTCAGGAATCGCGCTCGGTGACGGCGCTAGCCAGTATGTGGACAATGCTGTGTTGTATGGATCTGCGGGGTTCCAAGCCACCAAGCCAGCTGATCTGGGGATGACCGACGACAACTTCTTTGTGATGTCGGCGTTCGACGATCCGATCAACTCGTTGGGCGCAGTCGCTCCGTATCATGGGTGGGGCTCAGACCCTAACGACATCATCAGCGACGACGATGGGCTGCGGTTCCGGTTCCAGCATTTGGATACCACAGCCGGGGACACTCCAATACCGGCATATGAGTCCAAGATTGGGGCTTCTGGGCACGCCGAATATGGCCGTAACGCAGGAGAACGCATGACCGGATACAACTTGGCCACGATCCTGTTGGATCGCCCGGACCTTGCCGTGAAAGAAACGCCGTACCAGTGGGGGCCATGATGTCGGCCCGCCGCATGGCCGCCGTGCTGCTGTGCACCTCAATGCTGATAGGTGGTTGTTCCTTGACCGAGAACCCCTACGAGTCAAAAACCCTCACGGGCCAGGAAGCGATTGGGCTCATCGACAGCATGCGATCAAAAGGGAGCTACGAAGACGCCCGAATGCGGCTCAACCAGGCAGCCGCGACAATCGGTGACCGAATTGTCACTGACTATCCCGACCAGACATGGCGGTTCACCGATGATCCGAACGTGCAACAGGTCAAACGCGCCGGCCTTTCGTGCGAGACGCTCACTGGCGACATCGCCGGGCGTCCTCTATCCGACATGGTCGAGTTCGGAAGGACTTTCAGCGCTGAAGAGTTCGCGACCGCTGTCGAGATCGTGCGTCAGGAAGCGGCGACTTTCGGTGCCACTGATGCTTCCTCGTTGTTCGACGAACCGCACAAGCGCGATTTTGGCATCCAGGGGAACGGGTACACATTCACACTCAGGCAGGGGGGATCTGCCATTCTCACTATTGTTGGCGACTGCTTCTTGATGCAATCAGTGGTCGACCTTCCGCCCGGGCAGATGCCGCCCGAGCCTCCTATCCTGCCGCCGGATTCCACGCCAACACCGTAGACACCAATCCGAGAGCCGCCCGCTCCCGCCCCACGTTGCGAGCTGCCGTGAATTGTTGTTTGAGCGACTAGCTATATTCTTTGAACTGCGGAAATGCTACACCAAGGCCGGGTTAAATTCCCGGCAGCTCCACAGATGAGACAAGAAAGACCCCCAGCGATGGGGGTCTTTCTTGTGTCAGGCTTGTCAAAGACACGGCACCGACGTGGCCTCAATGGCCACCAACAATGCCCGCGCCGTATGGGCCGGTGTACTGCGCGCTCGTATCCGGGTTAGGCGCAGTAACGATCGACGCGTCCCCGGGGCTCTGGCAAACGGATGTGCTGGCACCGT
>JAHZKD010000380.1 GCA_022600605.1 Actinomycetes bacterium | reverse complement strand
TTTCTAGAGAAACGAGACAGCCCTTCGCGGCCTACGCTGTGGTCGCATCGCGCCAGGTCGCGGTGTCTCATTTCTTGTCTCACACGGCGTGTCTCAGATCCTCGATGTCGGAGGGCAATGAGACGGTAGGAGGCGTGTCAACGCTTCTGGGATACGCCCGCGTGAGCACCGCGGGCCAGGACCTCGCTGTGCAGCTGGCCGCACTCGCTGCCCAGGGCGTGGAATCCGACCGGGTTTTCACCGACAAGCTCTCGGGTGCCGTGAACACCGACCGGCCCGGCCTGGCGGGGCTGCTCCACTACGCCCGCGAGGGCGACACAGTGGTCGTCACCGCCATCGACCGCCTCGGTCGTTCCGTCGCCGAAGTAACCCGCACCATCGCCGAACTCGGTCAACGCCGAATTCTGTTGCGCGCCTTACGTGAAGGCATAGATACCGGCACGCCAACAGGCCGCGCAGTGGCCGCCATCATGGCCACCCTGGCCGAGCTCGAACTCGAACTCGGTCGCGAGCGCCGCGCCGCTTCCCGCGACTCTAGGCGCGCGCGCCGCCTACCGGCCACCAAGCCCGCCAAACTCACCCTGGAACGACAGCAACAGCTCCGCCGTCTCGCTGCAACCGGAGAACCCGTCCACGAACTCGCCAAAGCGTTCGGCATCAGCCGAGCGACGGCATACCGATACCTCTCCACACCCATCGACAAGTCAGTACTGGAGTCGACGCCGTGAATCTGACAGAGCTGGGCGCAGCCCTTGCGCCCTTCTTCGATGTTGTAGGGAGCCCCTCGCACAGTGAACTGCGCGACGCCATCACGCGCCACGGCCTCAGCCGTCTTGATCCGGCGCCTTACGGAAAGACACTGGACGGAAACAGCTTTGGTAAAACCAGGCGAGTCCGACATGTCTTCGCCTCACCGGCAGCGCACAACGCGACCGCAGGCTTGCCCCTGGCCCGAGAACTTGTGGCGCTGTGTCGTGCCCGCGGAAGCTTCAACCCCGACAGCGAGGGCTATGCCGGCAGCAGCAAGGTAACCCAGCTGATCCAGGCCTTCGATCCACTTGGGTTCACTCTCGACCCCGACGGGTTGGTGCGGCAGAAGGTTATCGACAACCTCAGCGGTACGGAACTCACTGCGGCGCTGCGCAGCTATGTCGACAGGATCAACCTCAACCCCGACGATGCACCTTTGCAAGTGGGCGTTGGCAAGGAACTCGACGAAGCCACCGCACGGCACGTCCTGACCGAACTTCGGGGCGGCTATTCAGAGTCGCAGAACTTCCCAATGACATTGGCAGCCGCATTCGATGCGGTCGGCTTGGCCATACCAACCGTCACTCTCGCAAACTTTGATCAAGATCCGCACCGCGCAGTTCATCAGTGCCTGATGCTTCTGGCCACAGCAGTCAATCGACTCCGAAACGACGCTGGTACTGGCCACGGACGACCCGGACCACCGCGCAAAACCGCTGCGTTGAGCCCGGCTGAAGCCCGCCTGGTCGCTCGCGCAACGGCACTCGTCGCAGGGGCGCTGCTCGACAAACTCGACGACATCTGAGACCCCGCTTGGGCTTGATGTTGGTTGACCGACCGCCGTGATAGAGGTTCGGAGTGCTTCTCGAACTCGTCGATCTGCGCCCCAGCCCTTCCGATGACCGATGGTGGGTGCCCCCGTTCGCCCAGAACGTCACCTACGAACACCCCCACTGGTGGAATCGACAGCTTGGCGAGGAGCCGTGGTTCGTCCAGGTGCTCGATGAGGCCGGGACAGAGGTGGCGCGGGTCGAGTTCGACGACCCCGGCGGTATCAACCCGGAATACGCGAACGTTCCCGATCTCGGAGACGAGCGTCTGGAGATCCAGTTTCTCGAGGTGGCCACCGAGGCTCGCGGGCGCGGCGTGGGCGGGCGGGTGTGTGCGCAGCCTGACGGTGCGGCACCCCGACCGCCGACTCTTCGCCTACAGCGAAGGGGCCGACCGCTTCTGGGCCTCGCTGGGCTGGGAGGCGTTCAATCACCCCGCCGGCGGCTATCGGACGTTGTTCGTTCAGTCGCCCGGCGGGCTGAGACCTGCGCGGTAAGACCCCTCTACCCCGCGGCGACCTCGCCGGTCCGTCCGGGGCACTGGCCCGCATTCAGCACCGTATGCTTGTATGACATTTGCTATAGTGGCGTCATACATATAGGAGGCTCGCGTGGCCGTTATCAACATCCGGGTCGAGGATCGGATCCGCGACAAGCTCAAAGACCTGGCGGATGCCGAGGGGCTCACGCTGAGCGAGTACGTTCGTGACCGCCTTCTGGAGGTGATCGTCCCTCCCGACTATCGGCCATCAGACGACCACGACGGTGAACCGGCTCCGGAGACGATGCGGATCGCCGACCGCCAGGTGTTGTCGTTACTGCACCGCATCCTGGCGCGTGTTCTGCCCGAAGATTCCAATGGCGAAGACGGGGACGAGGCGTATCAGCTTCAGCGTGCAGAGGTGATCGAGAAAGGCTTTACCGGGGAGTACTGGCGGGAAGTGGCTGGGTTCCGGACCGAGTTATCCAAGCTCGACTGCGACCGCCTCCTCGACATCCTCGACATGTTCCGCGTGATCACCTACAGCATCGCGAGGTTGACGGAGAAGGGAACCCCAGTCAGCGAAGACCTGGAGTACGAGCTGGAATTCCAGGGCTTCGACTACCAGGACAAGCTCGAAAGCCACATGGCCACTTACGTCGACTTCCTGATGAGGGACGATCGGTGGACCGAACTGCGCCCCCAGCTGGAACGTCACGACGGTGGCAACTCCCACCACCGGACACTCGGCAGCTACATGCGGATGCTCGCCGAGTATCGCCGTATCAAGGACGCCCGCGCCCGAGGTTCCCGCCCATACGACTACCTGCTGTCCGCCGAGGAGCTTGAACAGATCGCCGCAGCCCGAGTCCACCCGTCACACCGTGAGTAGCTCGCCAACTCAGCGCGTTCCGGCCACGACGAGCAGCCCAGACCACAAACCCGCCCGGCGGTCAGCGCCGGGCCATCCAGTGCCGAAGCGAGGCCATGCTGATGCCCAGTAACCGAGTGGGTGTGTACATCGACGGATTCAACCTCTATTACGGCGGCCGCGGCTTGTGCGGCAGGGGTACGGCCGGCTGGCGTTGGCTCGACGTGCGCGCCCTCGCGGCGCGGCTGATTGCCGGCCATTCGACGTGGACCGGAGTCACCATCGAGCGACTGGTCTACTGCACGGCGGTCATCTCCGGCGCGGACAACCCGGTGGGCAACCGGGAGCAAGACGCTTACTTGCGGGCGCTTCGGCGGACCCACACGACCGACCACATCGAACTCGGCAACTACGTGCACCGGGTGGCGCGGGCCCCGCTGGCCACCCCTGATCGCAACGGTCGCCCAGTCATCGTTCACCCCGGCGGCCCGCTCATGGTCAAGGACGGCGCCGGTCAGGATGACCCGTCCGCGGTCTTCATGGTGTCCACCGCCCGGCGTGAGGAAAAGGGCTCAGACGTGAACGTAGCCGCGCATCTGCTTCTGGACGTGCTCGAACAACGCGTGGACTCCGCAGTGGTCATCAGCAATGACAGCGACCTGAAATTCCCAGTTCAGACCGCACGTACTCGCGTCCCAGTCGGGACCGTGAACCCGACGCGCAGCCTGACGGCCGGCAAGCTGCGCGGCTCGCCAGCCGATGGTGTGGGTAATCACTGGTGGTACCAGCTCACCGCCGCCGATCTTCACGCCTGCCAGCTAGCCGACCCGGCGGCCGGTGTCCAAAAGCCCGCCCCGTGGTGAACGGCTCACAATCCCGACAGGGAGGGGAATTGCGTGGCCGCAACCCGCGTTGCATAATTACGCCATACCACCCGGCCCTACTGGGGCCGGGTTTTTTCATTCCCAGACCCGGAATCGGCGGGCGATGAGTTGCCGGTGTTGCCTATAGTGAACTGGGGTTCCCCTGAAAAAGTGGACACGGTTAGCTTGATTGCTGGTTGATCCGTGCGGTGATCTCGAAGTCGATGGGTGAGATCATTCCCAGTGAACTATGCCGCCTGTCATGGTTGTAGTAGCGAAGGTAATTGTCAAGTCCCGCAGCAAGATTCGCATACGTTGTGAAGGCATGCCGCTTGTAGTACTCGTGTTTGACCGTCGACCACAGTGATTCGGACCCGGCGTTGTCCCAACATATGCCGGTGGCCCCATAGAGCGGCGCAGGCCGTGATCGGAGCAGACTGTGGCCAGGTCGTGACTGGTGTATTGACTGCCCCTGTCGCTGTGCAGGATGGTGCCGGCCACCGCCCCGCCGCGGGTGAACACTGCAGCGTCGACCGCCTGCTCGACGAGCTCGGTCAGTGTGGCGATGTCGTGGTCGGCGCACTCCGCGGCGATGAGCTCGAACCGACTCACCGATGTTGCTGTGCCGCAAAGTACGCCGATACTTTTTTCAGGAACGCCAGATCGCGGTCCTTCTCAGCCAGTTCCGCACGCAGCCGCACCAATTCGGCGCGTTCACGGGCCGTCAGATCGCCTTCCGGAGGCCCATGGCGCGCGGCGCTGGCCACCCCGTCGCGCGCCCGTTCCTCGCGCACCCACTTGCCCAGCAGACTCTCGTGCAGGTTCAGTTCGCGGGCCACCTCCGAGACCGGCCGGCCCCTGTCAATCACCCGACGAGCAGCCTCCACCTTGAACTCCGGTGTGAACGACCGACGCGTCCGCGACATATCGACATCCTTCCAGCAGGACACCGTCCCGCTATCTCAGGTGTCCACTCAAACTGGGGAACCGCCATCGGCGCTTCATGTACGTCTCGACGGCCAGCAGAACGAAAAGCTGCGATCCGGCGCACGCAGTAACCCAGAAACCCATCATGTCGCCGATGCTAAGGCCCATCCGCGACACCGTGGCCAATCCCTTGTTTAGCAGGGTCTGAGCGCACCAACGCCCCGATCACCGCCCGCCTTAGCGCGACACCAGGTGCAAGGCCAAAATTGTTGCACAGCAACCTATTGAGGTGGCCTTACGATCTTGCGGTGGGGGTTTCACCGAGCACGCTTGCCGTGCTCGACGCGCGCGCCGATGATGTCGGATTGCGGATCCACTGGGAGATGCACATTCGCGCCGGTGGCGATCCAGAGTCTGTCGGACTGACCGCCGGTGCCGGTCATGTTTTCATCTACGGGCCCGTTCGCCTCAGCGACCACGCGGTGACGCACATCAACTCGCTTCTAGACGCGCTCCTTCGCCACGAACGCCGCATCGTCTAGGACCAGTCTGCGTACACGTCCGCTACCGGAAACCGCTTCCCTACATCCAGGTCATTATGTTCCCAACTCTGGTCTGGGCCTTCAGCGGTACTCCTTTAGCCGTTCTCACCGGGCAGCTTGTATGCGAGCCCGTCGATGTTCTGGATGCTCGGGTCTGCGCTGAACAACTCTCCACCCTGCGCGGCGAGTGCCTGTCCGACATCCCCGACAGGGCGGGGTCTCGCCCTTGATCCGAGAGGTCGCGTTGACCGGTCCGGAGGCCCCGGAGTGGCGCAGCCGGGCGGCCAGCTCCGTGCCCTTGCCTCCGGGCGCGGGCACGGAGCTCGACCTCGACTGGTGTCGCTCAGCTGCGCGACCGGTTCGGGCCACCGGCTCCGCGGCGCGACCTCATCCTGTCGACGGTTGATCGTGACCGCGAGCTACCGTCCCAGCGACTGCCCGCCAGAGGTTCCCTCGACGACTGGAGAATGCGGCGGACGAGGACGACCCCGCAAACGCCCAAGCCAGCCAGGACCACTGTGTTCACAACTCATGTCATGTGCTACCTGCATTTAGATGGGTGACGACCCGGGGCAAGAGTCACGGAAGCCGCAGCCCCGAAGACGAATACGGGAACTCAGGGTCATGGTGCTGCTACAGCGAGGCGGTAGGCTTCTAGCCTGAGCGTCTGCGCACGCATGGCGAGCGCCAAGTCCTGTGGCCGCCGCGGGCGGCCGCTTGCTCTATGCGGGCTGCTTCTCCCCGACGACATCGAGCTGCTCGATCACGGGCTCCTCGAAGAGCTCACCCGTTTTCTCACCGAGCGCTTTCGCTCCGCGACGATTTCAGGTCGAACTGAGGGTGAACAATCTCAGGTTCACGGCGGTAGGTCGCGCGGTACCGATCGATCCGGTCCTGCTCCAGCTGGTCGGCCCAGAAACTCAACTTGTGAGTCGAGCCCGCGGCTTCGCTGGCCCGAGCCAGGTTTGACGCGCCGAGGCGGAATCCGAAGACAGCCGCGGCCAGCGATACCACCAAGGCCGTCCCTGCCGCAGCAGCCAGCCCGCTGCCAGTAGCCAACGCGGCGACGAACACATGCAGCGAAATGAAGGCGAGAAGGAGCATCACGTACGCCACGAAGGTGATCGAGGAGGGCTTCATACGTTCCAACATTGCCGTGTCCTTTCCAAAGACTGACTCTACAACTACGCTACGCGAAGCGTAGCGATACGTACAGTGTAGCGTCGACGCGGCAACGAATATTCCCTGGAGATCGGGTGTTGATGACACAGCAGCCCAGCGTCGAAGACCGCATTGGGGACACGACGCTGCGCCTACTTCGTGGCGGAGGGCCTCGTTCAGTCACGGTCGAGGCTGTTGCGGCGGCTTCCGGTGTGGCAAAAACGACGATCTACCGGCGATATCGCGACCGCCGCGAGATGTTGTCAGCCGCGCTGTCGAGGGTGGCTTCACCGGCGCCGCTCGATCCGCAGGCAGCACCATCGGATCGGCTGAGTTGGTTCATCAGGCACGCGATCGAGACGATCGAAGACGGCGTCGGACTCGGTGGCGTCGCGGCCATGCTCACCGACGATGACTCAGAATTCACCGCGCTGTTTCGTCAAATTCTTGTCAAGCAACGAGGCCATCTGGAAGCGGTGATCGACGCCGGTAAAGCAGACGGGTCGATGCGCGCCGATATCGACAGTGCCACCCTTATCGACGCCGTGGTCGGCGCTTACATCGCTGAACACGCCCGTAGCGGCGGCCTTGCGGATGGCTGGGAGAAGCGACTGTTCGAATTGTTCTGGCCCGCGGTGCGACCAGTAGTTGGGTAAACGTTGGCAACCTCTCGGATGTACATCACCGAGATGCGCAACCCTTAACGACCGAAAAAGCTACATAATGAGCGCGGTCGTTGCGACCAGCGCCGATGCGACGGTGCGGTGTCCCAGAATCCTGTCCCAGACCGGCGAGAACGGGGACACCCTTAAAGACACAGACGGCTCCCGCCCAGGTCCGCAAGCGGCCCTGGTTGGGCCTGAGAAGCCCGTGCCCCCTGAACGATGTGAGGACCTGCCGGTGACGCTGCTGGGATACGCGCGAGTCTCGACGGTGCACCAGTCCCCTGACATGCAGACAATGGCGCTGACGGAGGCCGGGGCCGAACGGATCTGGACCGACCGCATGTCCGGCGCTCGCGACGATCGCCCCGAGCTGGCTGCGCTGCTCGACTACGCCCGCCGCGGTGACGTGCTCATGGTCTGGCGGCTGGACCGTCTCGGCCGCTCACTCCCCCACCTCCTCACCATCGCCAGCGACCTCCAGGCCCGCGGCGTCGAGCTGCGCTCCCTCACCGAAGCCATCGACACCACCACTGCCGGCGGCCGGCTGATCTTCCACGTCTTCGGCGCCGTCGCCGAATTCGAGCGTGCCGTCGCCGCCGAACGCACCGCCGCCGGAGTCGCGGCAGCCCGCGCGGCCGGCCGTCACCCCGGCCGGCCCGGCCTCACCGCTGACATCATCGCGGCCGTCCAGGCCCTCGACGAGGCCGGCACTCCCCGCGCCCAGATCGCGCGGACCCTCGACATATCCCGCTCCAGCGTCTACCGCTGCCTCGACGAACCGCGGCCGTCAGCCTGAGGCAGGCAGGCGACCTATCCTTCGAAGGTGACGGAAGAGAACGGCGATACCCAGGGCTGCAGCAGTGCACCTGGGGAACTCGACGACTGGCCGATCGACGTGGCGGACGTTCGCGAATCGCTACGAGAATCCGAAGCCGACATCGCCGCCGGCCGCACGTTCGGCGAAGACGAGATCCGCGCCCGCTACGGCGTTCCCCGGAAATGAGGTCGAAGTGATTCACGTGGAAGCCGAGCCCCACCCGGATGACCTCGAGGTCGGCTACTCGCAGCTAGCAGCGGAGTTCAACAGCGAGACCGCCGATGTTGAACGTCGGGCTGCGCGGGACCGCTATGCGGGCCGGACTGGAGAGGCGTAGAGAAGAACTCGCCTGGCCGCGCGTGTTCAGATCAGCCGGGGGTCGCCGTCTTCGTCGAGGATGATGTGCCGGTCGCCGTGCTGGAGTGCGTCGAGTGCGAGGTCTATCTCGTGGACGGCGAGATCGGTGATCCGGCTGGGGCCCAGGACGATGATCTGGTCAGCGTGATCAGCGCCGCCGCCGGCCGCCAGACCGACGAACTCCGCGTTGGGGGCGACGACGAACTGCAGATCCCAGCCGATGACGTCTCCCACCTCGCGTGCGCGTCGGTCGAGAGCTTGCACGTCGTCGTCGGTCAGCACGTGATGCCCCTCCCCCGCCATCAGGCGTTGTCGGCGGTTCTGCGGCGCAGCATGGTCAGCTCGTCAACCAGCTGCTGATAGAGCTGCAGGGACATGACAACCGCGGCGGGCTTGCCGGCGGTGTCGGCCAGGACGACGTTGCCGCCGCTGGTGGCCACCTGATCAATCAGGCGCTGATGCAGTTCGCGGACCGGGATCAGCTCACTGGGAACGGCTTGCGCGCCGCCGAGGGCCTCAACGGTGGTACGGATCATGGGATTTCGCCTTTCGGAAGTGGGTCGGTCTGGTGCCCCCTCGGCCCGTCTGTCGAGCCGAGGGAACACCGCCGAATCCGGTTGCTGCTCAACCGCGTTCGGTGACCGTGGTGTTGGGGTGACGTGCCGCCGTGGAGCCCTTCACGAACTTGCCGGTGATGGCACTGCGGTGATGAGTTCCGCTGCTGCGGTTGGCGCCCCGTTCGGTGACCGTGGTCTTGGGGTTGCGCGCCGCGGTGGACGCCTTGACGTAGCGACCGGTGGTCGCGCTGCGGTGATGGCCCTTGGCCATTGTCTTGTCCTTTCGGTTTGTCCGGCCCGGTGTTGAGCCGGATACCGGTCTATAAGTGCGCCCGTCGGCTCGATCCCTGAATTCCCCGGAATCGTTTCGGCCGGCCTCGGCGGCGCGGCGGGCCAGGGCGTCGCCTTCGGCGGCGGTCACCGACCTGCGTGCCACTCGGGCGGTGCGGGTACCCAACGAGCTGGCGTTGATCAGTGCGGTGAGGTGCTTGATGGTGGTCACGACGTCCTCTTTCGGTTTCGGAGTTGGCGGAGTTGGTGGCCGAGGAGGTTTTCCACGCTCTTCGCGTCGCGCAGCCCCAGCTTGTCGGCGATCTCGCGCTGGGTGAAGCCGTGTTCCTGCAGGAACAGTGCTTGGCGCGCCCGGTCGGTGGTCAGCAGGGCCATCGCTTCGGCCACGGTGTCGTTGGCGACGATGGTCTCCTCGATGCCCTTGATGACGTCGAACTCGTCTTCGGGGAGTTCGTCCATCGGCGTGGTGGCCTGCTCAATCCGTTCAAGTTCGGCACGCAGTGCGCTGCGGTAGATGTTGGCGAACTGATAGAGGCACTGGCCGATGAAGAAGGTGCCCAGCGACGCCCCACCCGAGGACTGCCAGCGGTGGGTCTTGAGCACCTTGTCGCGGAAGTAGTTCAGCGCGGCGACCACGGTGTCGGTGGCGATGTCGTCGATGGTCTGGTCGTCGGGCCAGCCCTCGATGCGGCCCAGACCGTAGCCGGTCAGCGTCTTGGCCTTCGCGTAGATGGTGCCGTGGTGGATCCAGGCGCGCAGCACGCCGAGGCCGTAGCGGGTCAGCTCGCGGGAGAACCGCGCCCACAGCCGGCCGGTGAACTGCTCCAACTGCAGCGCCAGCAACAGCTCCTCATCGGCTTGAAGACGCCGCAGTCGTTCCAGCTGTTCCAGCTCGTCGGCCAGTTCGGCGGCCAGATCAGGGTCGTCGAGCCAGGCACCGACCAAACCCTCGTCGACGCTCTGGATGTCGCCCTGGTTGTCCGGTTGTAAGCGCGCGGCATCAACGGGCGGGCCGGGGCGGCGTGCCGGTCGATCCATGGCTACATCTCCAGGAGGCGAGAAAGAGACAACCGATCCCTACGGTTGTCGCTTCCTCTTAAGTCCGCGCGTACCGCGAACCCCTGAAACCTGGAGAAAGTTTTTTCCAGGCGAGCGGTCGCGGCCCGTGCGCTCGCCATTGTCCCAGGTCGAACCGACATGCTTCGGCATAGCGGAGGGCTCTAGGCCCTGGACCACGAGACCGAAAGATGGCCTTTCAGCCGCAGACAGCGCTGTTCAAAGCAAAGAGCCCGGGTCGGTCGCAAGGACCGAATACCGGGCTCTTCCTGGCTTTAACCGGGCACGCGCTACACGTCACACCGGTCTGTATGCACTCAATCGTACGTGGAGCCCTGATAGAACTCAACGGTGACGGCACCGGGCCCCTGGGTTGAACAATGGTTGAGCCCCCAGCGATTCCACACGTACATGCTCCTGGCCGGTGGGGACCGCACCCGTGCTCTCGACCTGCACGAATGGAACACCCAGCTCAACGCCGCACTGCTGCACGATTTTGCACACCTCGAAGTTGGCCTTCGCAACTTCTACGACCGGGCACTCATGAACGCCGTCCAGCCAGGCGAAGCCCACTGGACCGACCCAACTTCGTTCACGGCGCTATTCCCGGCGGTACCGGGCAACGACGCCCGTACCCACGCCGACCTAACCTCCGCACGTACCAAGGCCGGCGGCCCGTCCGCCCCTCCCGGAAAAATCCTTGCCGAGCTGACCTTCGGGTTCTGGGTCCTGCTGACCAGCTCGCGGCACACGACGCTTCTCTGGAACCCACATCTCGAAGCTCTCTACCCGGCCGGGTCCCAGCGACACAAAATCCACTTCGGCCTCGATGACATGCGTAAGGCGCGCAACCGGGTCGCTCACCATGAGCCCGTCCGCGTCGCCGACGTCAACAATCTGATTCGCCGAATGCGCCGCTACGCCGGTTACATCTCTCCCGATCTCCGGCACTACATCCGACAGACCAGCACCGTCGACTCGCTCTTGCAGTCACGCCCTTGACGTGGTGCGCGCGAGCGAGATCACCGTCGCCCGGTGGTAAGCGCATCGATAATGTCGGCTACTGCGCGGCCGATATCGGTAATGCCGGTGGTCGAGCCGGTGGTGCGAACGACATAGGCCGCTAGAAGGCAGAAGCAGACGATCGCAACGATGCTGACGACGGTGGCGTTGGTACTCATGGGCGGTGCTCCATCGGGCGGATACGACTGGAACCGCGGAGCGACTCCGGCGCCGCGCGGTCAGCGCGGTCCATACTTTCGAGGTCGCCGCAGGCAGAAATACAGGGTGTGCAGGGAAGCTGCCCTACTCGTTGCATAAGCGGGAAGCTAGTAAACCACCGTGCAGGACTTTGGCCGATAGCCCTCTGAACAGCAACAATGGGCGATCTGTCGCAGTGGAAGTGACTCAGGACAGAACAACGCCCAGCGGACGCAACCCAGGCCGTCGTGCGTACGTGTCGGATGCCGTGAGTGGGTCCACGGCGTGAGCCGGAAAGCGTTATAGCCTTCTGTCGTTCTAACTGTATAGAGCTTAAACATTAGAACGCTGTAGCACTTAAGCGTTACAGGGTTACAGCGCTATAATGATGATGTGACAGTCAACATTGCTGTGTGCCACTCCCGTAAGGGTGGTGTGGGCAAGTCTTTCCTGGCCTACGAGCTGGCCCATCTGCTGGATGCGGTTCTCGTCGATCTAGAACACGACGGGGGAGGCGTGACGGCCAAGTGGGGGTATCGCCCCCAAGATCACCCACGATCACGGCTTCTGGATGCACTGGAAGCGGGCGCCACCACCGCGCCGCGGCCGCTACGCGGATTCAAGAAGCCCGACCTCATCCCAGGTCATCCCGATCTCTATGACCAGCAGCCCGACGCCGACACCATGGCTGATGCCCTCACCAAATGGGCGTCCGAATGGGACAAACCGTGGATCGTGGTCGACACCCATCCCGGCGCCAGCCCAGCTGCCCACGGTGCCCTGGCCGTGGCCAACATCGTGCTGGCCCCGACTGCGCTACGCACCGCTGAACTCGACGCCACCGCCGAGCTGGTCAATGAGGCGGCCGACTACCCGCTCGTCATCGTCCCCAACTTCGTCCCCACAACACCACCGGCCGCCGAAATTCAGCGACTGCGCAGCATCATCGCCAACACACCCGTACAGGTCGCTCCACCGATACCGACCGCGCTGCACGTAGGAACACGCAAGAAGCGCATCGCCATCACCGCCGAAGCGCCACCTGCGAAGTCGCTACAGAAAGTCGCGGCCGCGCTCACCGATCTCAGCACCTTCGTGAAGGAGTACGTCAATGGCTGACGGCCTGGACTCGCTCACCGCCATGCGCTCGAAGTCCACCACATCGCGCCGCACAATCCCGCCGCCGCGACACCAACCGCGTCGCACGCCGGTCGACATGCCCGCCGCACCATCGCCAGCAGCCGTATCCGAACCGCCCAAGGCGCAGCCGCCGGCGGCCCCTGTCTCGGCGGCGACCCCGCCGGCCTCCGGCACCGACCTCACGAAAGTGTCGATCTACCTCGACGACACCACGGACGCCTCCCTCGAGGCTGTGCGCGCAGCGGCCCGCGCAACCAAGCCACGCGTCGACGCCACCCGCAGCGCCGTCGTCCGACTGGCGCTTACCCGGCTCGCCGAACAGCTCACTCCCGCCGAAATCGTCGCTGAGCTGCAACGCAGCGCCGCCACTCATAGCGGCCCCGGCCGCAAACGCGCCTAAACAGCGCTTTAGCGTTATAGCGCTATAACGCTAAAGCGTTTAAATTACGCGCGCACGTCTTTCCTCGCCTCGATTGTGGCGAAACGGTGGGTGGTGGCCGTCAAGGCCGTACCCCGCCGCTGCGCGGTCGACCACGGTCGAGCCTGGACAGCCACCACCCACCGCGCAAACGGGCCACTACGAGGAAGCAGCGGAAAATCTGGTCATGTGGGGGAGTGAAGGGCTACTCGGACTGGGGCACCCCGGCGCGGTCCAGAAACTCGTTGAGCGCCGCATCCACGATGTCGGTGACAGCGTACCCGCGGTCCTTCAACACCTCCACGCGCTGCTGCGTTCCTGGACGCACATAGGTGTTCAACGGCACCTTCTGCTGCCGCTTACGCAGCGGCAGTGCGTTACCGGCAGCGTCGGCCGCGCCGCCGTCGAGAGCATCCCCAGCCGAATCGGGCATGCACGCATCCTACATGCATTGATAAAAATAGTTTGCATGCAACTTGCTTGCATGTATGCACGCACGTTCTTACAGTGAGGGCATGGAAATCCTCGGCACGGTCCAAGACGACGTGAGTGCGGTCCGGGACTTCGCATCCCAGGTCCGTGCGCTGTGTGCGCAGCTGACAGCCAATCCGTTCAACACCCCCGCCGCAGAGAAGCTCCTCGATCTGCTCCTGGAGGACGCCCCGGCAGTGGATCTCGCCTTCGAACGAGTGTTGCGGTCGGTGATCCACGGACCCGCATCGACCGGCGCCCCGATCCTGGACATGCTCGGCGACCCACGCTGCACCGCTTCGAACGCCGCGCGCGTCGTCGGCGCGGCGGCCTAACGTCGGCCCTGATGAGCCATCGGCCACACCACGTGTTGCTGCGCGCGAGGCGAACCGTGTTCGAAGACAGCTTCAGCCGTCAATTGGGCGCTCCTGCTGGCGATCATCTCGGTCAGGTCGTACTGCACTTCGCTGCAGGCTTCATCGAGCAGAACCTGTTGCGCCGAGGCGATCATCGTGGACTCATCCGCGTCGCTGACTTGTGACCGGGCCGCCCAGTCGCTCATCCGGTCGCCGATCGCGTCCACCTCCGAGAGCACCATGCAGGCCGCCTCGCTGGCGTACTCCTCGATGAACGCCGACCGCGCCTCAGCCGGCCACCAGACCGGGATCGGCAGCTGGGCCGCGTACACCGCCGCGATGGCCGCCTCCAGCTCGGCTGCATCGATCACAACCCGAACGGTAGCCGTGTGAAAGGAGAGACGGGATGTGCGCGTGTCGTTATCAGGTAACGCGCTGTTCCGCTGGCAGAGTCTCCACCATGGCCCAAAGGCGCAGCACACATAAGGGCGATCGCGCGCAGATCATGTCGCGGCCCGATCGCGTCGTCTACGACATCGTCAAACGCGAAGCCGCGCAACGCGGCATCCCAATGGGCCAGTACGTGGCCGACGTCCTCGCCGCCCACGTAGGCCACCCCGAGCTGGTTCGCGAACTCGACAAGGAGGTCCTGCCGCTGGCGATGTGATCACCCCGCCAGGACCTCAAAACTTTGCTGGTCGGCCCCTGGCATATGTGACATCTGAATAGCCGGTGTGCGGATTACCCGCTGACATGACGAAGGCCCCGCGTTAGCGAGGCCCTGTCGGGGGTTTTGAACCGAGCGCCAACTCGGTTCTGGGTCCGCACCCATTCCCCGAAGGGATCTGTCTTGGTGGACAGTTCTCACGGTAGCGCACGCCTCGAAGCTGCACCAGATTCGGCGCGCGATCGGTGCGCAAACCGTGACCTCGTTGACGCCCGCTCACGTCGGGCAAACAGTGCGTGGCCGACGCCGCTTGGCGCGGCTGTAGCCCCGGCTGCTCCCAGCCCGCATGTGGTGCGTGCGCTGGCGCACGAGCGTCGCCGTGACTGGGTGACGCGCGCCGGCTCCTGCGCACCGTCCGCGCCGATGTGGACCAGTCGCGCCGGCTGGCTCGACGGGCTGTCGCGGTGGGTGCACTCTCCGGCGTTCGGACAGCTGTGCGCTGAGGTGCGGGTGTCGATCACCACGGCCACGCTGCTGGCGATCGCGGCGGTGATGGCCGAGCACGCCGATCACAGCACCGGCCGCCACGTCGCCGTCACCCGCGCGACAATCGCCGACAAGGTGGGCTGCGACGTGCGCACCGTCACCGCCGCCTGGCGCGTCCTGAGGGCCTCCAGATGGGCCGTGGAAGCGCAGCGGGGCCACGGTTCGACAAACACACCCAGCGTCGGCCGGCGACCCTCGGTGTACCACCTGGTGCCGCGTCGCGAAGCCCGTCCCGCGACCCCACCACTCGTGCATGATTTCCACCTACCGCCGTCAGGCGGTGTTAGTTGTTCTTCTCCCGTAGGGAGTTACTCACCAAGCGGGCGCGCGAGCGCACCCGCCAACCGAAGCTGCGACACGACGCGACAAACACGGCCGCGGCGCGCGACCGCGCGACCGCTAGCCACCCAGAAACTCGCCGCTGGACTGGTCGCGCTCACCCATGGTCTCAACCGCGCCCACATCGGTGCCATCTGCGATGCACTCACCGGCGTCGGCATCGACCCCGCGGTGTGGTCCGCGCGTGCGGTCAACGACGCCCTCAACGCCGACATGCGCACCCGAGGAACGACCTGGCCCGACCACATCGCCAACCCCGGCGCGTTCCTGGCCAGCCGGTTGCGACGGCTGTCCTGGACACCCCCCGAGACGACACCGACAAAGGCCAGCGGCTGCGCCGCCGCCAGCATCGACCAGACGCCGCACCCGGTGGTGCTCACCGACGCAGCGCGGGCCCGGATCACCGCCGCCCAAGAAGAGATCCGCCGAGTGCTCACCGAACGCGCCCAACGCAGCCGCGAGGACCACACCATCAGCACGCCCATCGCGTCGTCGCGGCGCGGCATCGGGGTGTCGGTCCAGACACGGCACGGCGGCGCGATGAACCGACTCGCAGCAGACCACCGCGCCGTCCGCGGCGAAGCGATGGAGCGCACCGTTGAACGTTCGGGTCGACGACGCGCCTAGTGGTTGCGAATCGGCGCGCTGACGTTGCGGCCAGACGCGACTCTCAGCACCCCCACCAGCGGTCTTTTTCGTCGCTTCTCACCCACGTCTTCCGCACTGCCTCCCGCTTCTCTCCCCACCCTCTCGCTTGTTCCATTTTCGCCCGCTCACCGCATCTCCGCTGCCTCTCACACCCCACCCCGACCCTCCATACCGCTCTACCATGTTAACGGTATGGCACATTGGCACAAGTTGTGCAATACTCGGCTTCGGGCGCTGGCGCGCCCGAACCCCGGCCGCCTGGCGGCGGCCTGTCCGGCTTGGTGAGGTGGTCTGGTGGCGGTGCGACCGTGCTGACGATCTCGCGGCTGAGTCGCTGGAGCATCGGCTACTACAACGACACCGCCAATCAGGCCCGGCAAGCCTCGATGGACCGTCAGGCCGCCGGCGGCGGCCTGGGCGAGTACTACTCCGAAGGCGACACCCGGGTCCCGACCTGGGTCGTGGTCGGCGACAAGGCCACCGTCGGTGAGGCCACCGGACTGGACGGGGCTGCCCTCGACGGCGGGTTTGCTGACACCGAGGTAGCGGCACGCTGGCTCGACGACGGCGTGACGCCCAACGGGGAGGCCGGACGGGCGTTCGGAACCAACGGGGTGCACGGGTTTGACCTGATGTTCGCCGCACCCAAGAGTGTGTCGCTTGAAAGTGTCGACGTGGGTGAATCCGAGCCGCTCGTATAGGCCACGCAGGTTCGGGTGGCAGTCGAGCCGCAGCTTGGCGCACCCCTGCGTTCGCGCGGCATGGCGGCAAGCCTCGATCAGCGCGGAGCTGACACCCCGGCCCGCATGTGTCCGTCGCACCGCGAGCTTGTGCAGATATGCGGCCTCCCCCTTGAGGGCGTCGGGCCAGAACTCGGGATCCTCGGCCGACAAGGTGCAACAGCCGACGATGCCGTCGCTGCAACTCGCGACTAGGAGCTCGGATCTCAGGACGAAGGTCTCCGCGAATGTCCGGTCGATCCGCGCGACGTCCCAGGCGGGCGTTCCCTTGGCGGACATCCACGCCGCAGCGTCGTGCATCAGCCGCACAACCTCGTCGATATCACCCGAGCAGGCGACCCGAACGTTCGGAGGCTCCTCGCTGTCCATTCGCTCCCCTGGCGCGGTATGAACCGCCGCCTCATAGTGCAGTTTGATCCTGACGAGCCCAGCATGTCTGCGCCCACCTTCGCGGAACCTGACCAGGGTCCGCTAGCGGGCGGCCGGAAGGTGAATGCTAGGCATGATCTAACCCTCGGTCTCTGGCGTCGCGACTGCGAAATTTCGCGAGGGTTTCCGAGAAGGTGATTGCGCTTCGCAGATCTCCAGGCGCGTGGGTGCGGACGTAGTCAGCGCCATTGCCGATCGCGTGAAGTTCCGCCGCAAGGCTCGCTGGACCCAGATCCTTTACAGGAAGGCCAACGGTGGCGCCCAAGAAGGATTTCCGCGACACCGAGACCAATAGCGGAAGCCCCAACGCCGACTTCAGCTTTTGAAGGTTCGACAGCACGTGCAGCGATGTTTCCGGTGCGGGGCTCAAGAAAAATCCCATCCCCGGATCGAGGATGAGCCGGTCGGCAGCGACCCCGCTCCGTCGCAAGGCGGAAACCCGCGCCTCGAAGAACCGCACAATCTCGTCGAGCGCGTCTTCGGGTCGAAGGTGACCGGTGCGGGTGGCGATGCCATCCCGCTGCGCTGAGTGCATAACCACCAGCCTGCAGTCCGCCTCAGCAATATCGGGATAGAGCGCAGGGTCAGGAAATCCTTGGATATCGTTCAGGTAGCCCACGCCGCGCTTGAGCGCATAGCGCTGGGTTTCCGGTTGGAAGCTGTCGATTGAAACACGGTGCATCTGATCGGACAGGGCGTCTAAGAGCGGCGCAATACGTCTGATCTCATCGGCCGGCGATACAGGCCTCGCGTCCGGATGGCTGGCGGCCGGTCCGACATCCACGACGTCTGATCCGACTCGCAGCATTTCGATCGCCGCGGTGACAGCGCCGGCGGGGTCTAGCCGCCGGCTCTCATCGAAGAAGGAGTCCTCGGTGAGATTCAGAATGCCGAACACCGTCACCATGGCGTCGGCCTCCGCAGCGACTTCCACGATGGGGATCGGGCGAGCAAAAAGGCAGCAATTATGAGCCCCATACCTACAAAGCCCCACGCATCAAGCTTTTGCCCATGAAGCAACCAGGCAATGGCTGTAATTATGACGACGCCGAGTCCCGACCAGACTGCATAAGCAACACCGACAGGGATGGATTTCAGAACCAGAGAAAGAAAATAAAATGCGATGCCATAACCGATTATGACAACGGCGGAAGGGGCAAGCTTAGTAAAGCCCTCGCTAGATTTTAATGCGGATGTTGCGATTACTTCGCCAACTATTGCGATAACAAGAAAAAGCCAGCCTTTCATGATATATCTCCCAATTTGTGTAGGGCTTATTATGCACGCTTAAAAATAATAAAAGCAGACTTGACCTGATAGTTTGGCTGTGAGCAATTATGTGCTTAGTGCATCTAACTTTGTTTTAGGGCGACTGCCCTGCTGCGTAACATCGTTGCTGCTCCATAACATCAAACATCGACCCACGGCGTAACGCGCTTGCTGCTTGGATGCCCGAGGCATAGACTGTACAAAAAAACAGTCATAACAAGCCATGAAAACCGCCACTGCGCCGTTACCACCGCTGCGTTCGGTCAAGGTTCTGGACCAGTTGCGTGAGCGCATACGCTACTTGCATTACAGCTTACGAACCGAACAGGCTTATGTCCACTGGGTTCGTGCCTTCATCCGTTTCCACGGTGTGCGTCACCCGGCAACCTTGGGCAGCAGCGAAGTCGAGGCATTTCTGTCCTGGCTGGCGAACGAGCGCAAGGTTTCGGTCTCCACGCATCGTCAGGCATTGGCGGCCTTGCTGTTCTTCTACGGCAAGGTGCTGTGCACGGATCTGCCCTGGCTTCAGGAGATCGGAAGACCTCGGCCGTCGCGGCGCTTGCCGGTGGTGCTGACCCCGGATGAAGTGGTTCGCATCCTCGGTTTTCTGGAAGGCGAGCATCGTTTGTTCGCCCAGCTTCTGTATGGAACGGGCATGCGGATCAGTGAGGGTTTGCAACTGCGGGTCAAGGATCTGGATTTCGATCACGGCACGATCATCGTGCGGGAGGGCAAGGGCTCCAAGGATCGGGCCTTGATGTTACCCGAGAGCTTGGCACCCAGCCTGCGCGAGCAGCTGTCGCGTGCACGGGCATGGTGGCTGAAGGACCAGGCCGAGGGCCGCAGCGGCGTTGCGCTTCCCGACGCCCTTGAGCGGAAGTATCCGCGCGCCGGGCATTCCTGGCCGTGGTTCTGGGTTTTTGCGCAGCACACGCATTCGACCGATCCACGGAGCGGTGTCGTGCGTCGCCATCACATGTATGACCAGACCTTTCAGCGCGCCTTCAAACGTGCCGTAGAACAAGCAGGCATCACGAAGCCCGCCACACCGCACACCCTCCGCCACTCGTTCGCGACGGCCTTGCTCCGCAGCGGTTACGACATTCGAACCGTGCAGGATCTGCTCGGCCATTCCGACGTCTCTACGACGATGATTTACACGCATGTGCTGAAAGTTGGCGGTGCCGGAGTGCGCTCACCGCTTGATGCGCTGCCGCCCCTCACTAGTGAGAGGTAGGGCAGCGCAAGTCAATCCTGGCGGATTCACTACCCCTGCGCGAAGGCCATCGGTGCCGCATCGAACGGCCGGTTGCGGAAAGTCCTCCCTGCGTCCGCTGATGGCCGGCAGCAGCCCGTCGTTGCCTGATGGATCCAACCCCTCCGCTGCTATAGTGCAGTCGGCTTCTGACGTTCAGTGCAGCCGTCTTCTGAAAACGACATTTGAACCGGGAACCTTCCCTTTTTGGCTAGGCGTGAAACAATGGTCATTTTCCCTATACCCAAAATGACCAGGAGGCCCGCATGAAAGTCGCACGCATCTACCTGCGCGTGAGCTGTCATTTTCAGAAGACGACTGCACGGAATATCAGGAGTCGGCTGCACTGGTGGATTGCAGCGCGGTGTACAGGGCCGTCTTGCTCACCTTGAGCCGTGTAGCGGCCTCTCGGACATTAAGCCCGTTGGCGATGTGCTCCCGCGCTCGCTGCAACTTGTCGGCGGTGACAACCGGCTTTCGCCCGCCCTTCCTCCCACGAGCGGCGGCGGCAGTCAACCCGGCCTTGGTGCGCTCGCGGATCAAGTCGCGCTCGAACTGGCCCAGCGCGCCGAACACGTGGAAGATGAGCCGCCCGCCTGGCGTGGTGGTGTCGATGGCTTCCGTCAGAGAACGGAAGCCGACGCCTCGCGCTTCCAGCGCGCCTATCGTTTCGATTAGGTGCGGCATAGAGCGCCCGAGCCGATCCAGCCGCCAGACGGCCAGCACGTCGCCGTCGCGCAGGTAGGCCAGCGCATCAGCCAAGCCGGGGCGGTCGGCCTTGGCCCCGGAAGCCGTGTCCTCGAAAACGCGCTCGCAGCCTGCCTTGCGTAGCGCATCCGTCTGCAAGGCGGTGTCCTGTTCCGCCGTCGATACCCGCGCATAGCCGATCAGTGCCATTTGCCGCCTCTCTTGTCCGTCATTCCGTCCGCCTATCTTAATGTCCGACAACCCGTTGTGCAATAACTTTGCTGGACAGTGTCCGGCATGGCCGACTAATGATCGTTTGACGGACATTGACGGTAAGGCATTTTTGCATTACTATGTGAAGCATCAACCTTGATTGCGAGGGCAAACCACCATGACCACATTGACCGTTACCGCACGGGGACAAGTGACGTTTCGGAAGGACGTACTGCAACACCTCGGCATCAGGCCAGGCGACAAGATCGAGCTGGACTTGTTGCCAGACGGTCGGGGCGTGCTCAAGGCGGCACGGCCCGCAGGGACGATAGCCAGCTTTGTCGGCCTGCTCGCGGGCAAGACGCAGAAGGTTGCCACCATCGAAGAAATCAACGAGGCGGCGGCGCAAGGCTGGGCAGGTAAGCAATGAAGGTCGCAGTCGATACCAACGTCCTTGTGCGTGCGGTTGTGCGTGACGATCCCGCACAAGCGGACGTTGCCGCCGCAGTCTTGACCGACGCCGAGTTGATCGCGGTCGCGCTGCCGTGCCTATGCGAATTTGTTTGGGTGCTGCTGCGTGTCTACGGCTTCCAGCAAGCCGACGCGGCCAGCGCGATCCGGGCACTACTGGCCGCCGCGAATGTGGAAGTGAACCGGCCTGCCGTGGAGGCTGGCTTGCTGGTGCTCGACGCGGGCGGAGACTTTGCCGATGGCGTCATTGCCTACGAAGGCAACTGGCTTGGCGGGGAAACCTTCGTTTCCTTCGATAAGAAGGCGGTGGCACTTCTCACGGCGCAAGGGCAATCAACGCGCCTTTTGTGACGGACATGAGCATGAACGAATTCCGCCGACTGGCCGCGAAGATCGACCAACACATGCAGCAGCTTGCCGCCCAGGGTGTCAGCGAGGCCCATGCCATCATCAATCGCATGATGGGGTACGGGCCTGACCTGCACAGGATTTGGGTCGGCACATCCGATCAGCAGCTCATGGCGCTGTCCCGCGAGTTCCCAGGGTTCTACCGCTACGCCCGCATCATGGAAGAGGCATCCGAAGCCGAGCGCCGCAAGGCTTCGCGGCCCTATGACGGCATGGCCGAGTTCTCCGAACAGCACAAGCAAATGGGCGCGCAACTGCTGACCACGGCGGCCACGCTTGAGCGTGGCTACCAGGCGTTTCGTGCGAGCGGCAGTCTCCAAGACTTCCGGCCTCAGCTCGACGAGCTGGGCCGCCTGCATCGGCAATGGCTGTCCGACCTGGAAGCCTTCAAAGACTCGCTGCGCACGCAGGGCGCAGAACCCAAGGTGCTGGAATACGTGAACGAGGCTTTCGGCCGCCTGGCCGAGCGCATCAAGCAGCTTGCCGGTTGATCGCCGGAATTTTCGGCGGTTCCGGCTTTGTCGCGCCGTGCACAAGAGTTCTGAGCAATTCCGATCTCTCGCGGCGCTTCGTGCATAGAACTTCTGACCGTTCCCGGTCAGAAGTTCTATGCACACACGGCGGCCAGCCCAGTGAACTGGTGCAGTCGCCTTCTGAAAACGACATGAGCACGGAGGAACAAGACCTAAGCCGGCAGGATGCCATCGTGGAGAGCACGAAGGCGGCCGGCTTTTACGTCGCCGGCATCTACCGCGAGAAAGCCAGCGGCGCACGCGCCGATCGCGCCGAGCTGCTGCGCCTGATTGCCGACCTGCAACCTGGTGAAGTCGTGGTTGCGGAGAAGATCGACCGAATCAGCCGCTTGCCGCTGGCCGAGGCCGAACGCCTGGTGGCCTCGATCCGGGCCAAGGGCGCCAGGCTAGCCGTGCCTGGTGTGGTGGATTTGACGGAGCTGGCCGCCGAGGCGAAGGGCGTGGCCAAGGTTGTTCTGGAATCCGTCCAGGACATGCTTTTGAAGCTGGCGTTGCAGATCGCACGCGATGACTACGAGGATCGGCGCGAGCGTCAGCGGCAAGGCGTGGAGCTGGCCAAGCAGGCCGGCCGCTACACCGGCCGTAAGGCCGACACACTGGCGCATGATCGGATCATTGCGCTGCGCACTGCTGGGCATAGCATCGCGGAAACGGCGAAACTGGCCAGGTGCAGCGAAAGTCAGGTCAAAAGAGTGTGGGCATTGCACAAAGCCGTGGCGTCAAAGCGTACAGGTTGATGACGCGCGGATGGTATCGGCCCAAGGCAATAATGCCGGCATCGAGCGGGGCAGGGGGGACCGTTGCCTTGCTTTCCACGGCCATGGCAAAGAGAGTCGCGTATCGACGCGAGGGTTCAAACTTGGACAGATCGGCCGCGGTCATGGAAGCGCCCTCACGGGCAAGCTTCAGCAGCCTGTTCCGGTGAACCAGCCGGCCCGCTGTCCAGGGAAGATCAAGGGCACGCCAGGTAGTCAGCCGGTCGATGTGTTCACGCATCGCCCGTGCGTTGGGGCGCAGCGGTGCTTGCCGCAGCCAGCCGATTTCGGTCATTGAACTATCGGGGCGACGGAGCAACAACCCATCCAGGCGTTTCCGGTGCTCGAGCGAGAGGTGGGCGCATAGCGTGGCGTGAATGTTCCGGTTCGCCCGGGTCAGGGCCTGTGCGCAGGCTCTTTCAATGATCCTGACCCCGGGAATAGCGATCTTCTTCGCCTGCAGGAAGTCCTTCGCGCTTTCGACCAGGAGCAAGCCTTTGTCCGTTTGCGCAGCCACGTCGCGCACATGCTCCACGAGCTGACGGAAGTCTGCAATTCCGAACGCTGACATGCCCAGATACGCGCGAATCTCCCTTCCGTGCTCCTGCCGCGTTTCCTCACGTGCTCCATACTCGTCCCACGCCTCGGATGAAACGGCCAGACGGGATGCCAGCCAGGAAACGACTTCAAGGGGCACTTGGGTGTCTTCGGCCAGCGCCATCCCGGGGTGACGCAGCAGGCACAGTTGGACGGCGAAGCCCAGCCTGTTCGCGTCTCCACGACGCTGGCGGATCAACGACATATCCGCCTCACTGAGCGTGTAGTGGACTGCAATGTCCTCTGCTCGAGTGGGTATTGCCAGGATCTGGCTACGCTCGGCAGCCGTGAGCAAAGAGCGCAGAGCCACTTCAGAAGTCCTTATCTGCTATGCCTCGGTGCCCCACGGATATGCTGCCGTTCTGCTGTGACATGCGATGCCCATCGTTCATGGTTTCGCGAGGTGACGGTAGATGGTGGGCCGGGTGACGCCGAATTCCTGGGCGATGTGTTCAACCGTGTGGACCCGCTTCCCGTCGGGGCCCTTTTCTTCGTACATTTCGCGGGCAAGCTTGACCTGGCGGGGGCCTAGTTTTGGTTTCTGCCCGCCGGTCCGTCCCCGGGCACGGGCGGCGGCGAGCCCGTCGCGGGTTCGTTCGGACATCAGGGCGTGTTCGAACTCGGCGATCGAGCCGAGCATCTGGAAAAACATCCGCCCCATGGCTGTGGACGTGTCGATGCCCTGATCCAGGACAACGAGGTCAACACCGCGTTCCTGCAGCGTCTTGGATAAGTCGATGAGGTTTTCCAACGATCGCCCGAGCCTGTCGAGTTTAGTGACGACAAGCTGATCGCCGGGCCGGTTGGCCGAGAGCAGCGCTTTGTCGAGTTCGGGCCTGCGGGCCAGTTTCCCTGATGCTGTGTCGAGGAAAATCTGCTCGCAACCGGCAACGGTCAGGGCATCGTGCTGGGCCTCGGGGCGTTGATCGCGGGTGGAGACACGTCCGTATCCGATTCGCATCATCAAAACGTAGCATTAACCCTGGTTGGCGTTACATAGGCTCGTACACGCGAAGCATTACAAAATCCGGCCCGTGATTCCGCGCCTTTCTGAACACGCTTCAGAGTGTCTTGCGAACGATCGTTCGTAAGACAACCGTTTGAGATCCCTTCCGGGCCCCAGGGAGTGACCGTTAACCGAGAACGGCGGTTAATCGCAGCTTCGCTTGGCGGTTCCGAGCCCTTGGCTGTGACTGCTTGCCTTGTTTGGCCGTTATCGGCAGATCGAAATGGCGGTTTGTGGGTTGGGTTCAGGAACGCTCTGGTGGCTCTGGGTGTTTACGGGGCGTAGCGGCCCGTTCCGGGCCGGGCCGCTTCGAATTGGGTGCCGGTGATTCGGGCGGGCTATGCAGTTCGTTTTTGCCGGGTTTCGCCGCGGCCGGGGAGCAGCATACGCAGGCCGTTGAGGATGATCAGCGCGGCGCTGCCTTCATTCAGCAGCAGTCCCGTGGTGAGGGTCATCCAGCCGGCGAGGGCCGCGATGATCAGAATGGCCACGACGGCCAGGCTGAGCGCGATGTTGATCTTGATGTTGTTCCGGGCCCGTCGGGAGAGGCGGATGGCTGCGGGGAGCCGGTCCAGTTCGTCGGCCATGAGTGCGACGTCAGCGGTTTCGAGTGCGACGTCGGTTCCGGCGGCGCCCATGGCGATGGCCAGGTCCGCGTTGGCCAGTGCGGGGGCGTCGTTGACTCCGTCGCCGACCATGGCGATAACCCCGTACCGTTCGCGCAATTCACGTACGGCGGCTGATTTGTCCTCGGGCAGCAGTTCGGCGCGGTAGTCGTCCAGACCCAGGGCATGGGCGGTGGTTTTAGCGACGGTGGCGTTGTCTCCGGTGAGCATCAGCACCCGTTCGATGCCTAGTTCGCGCAGTTCGGCGATAGTGCTGTGGGCGTCGGGGCGCAACTGGTCCGCGACCGCCAGAACGGCCAGTGGCCGGGTGTCCTCGCGCAGTACGACGGCGGTGCAGCCGTTTGCCTCGGCTCCGGCCACGGCCGCTCCGACTTGCGGGTCGGTGCGGTCCGCGTCCGAGGGCCGGCCGATGTGCAGGGCTCGGCCGTCGACGACGGCCTCCATGCCGGCCCCGGGGAGGGCGCGGGCGTCCCTGGCGGTGGGGATGTCGAGGCCCCGGTCCCTGGCCCCGGCGGTGATGGCGGCGGCGATGGGGTGTTCGCTGCCGGCCTCGACGGCGGCGGCCAGTGCGAGGGCTTCCTGTTCGGTGGTGCCGCCGAACGCGGTGACCTGGGCCAGGGCAGGCCGGCCGCGGGTGAGTGTGCCGGTCTTGTCGAAGGCGACGGCCTTGATGTCGGCCAGGCGTTCGAGGTAGATGCCGCCCTTGATCAGGATGCCGTCCCGTGCTCCGCGGGCGATGGCGGTGACGACGCTGACCGGCACGGAGATGACCAGCGCGCAGGAGCAGGAGACAACAAGGATTACAAGGGCTCGATAGATGGCCTCACGCCATTCGAAGCCGAACAACGGCAGGACCAGGGCCACCAGGACCGAAAGGGCGAACATGGCGGGGGTGTAGACGGCGCTGAACCGGTCGGCGAAGCGCTCGGCGCGGCTGCGGTTAGCCTGGGCCTCCTCTACCTGTTCGATCACCCGGGCGAGGACGGTGTCGTAGTGCTCCTTGGTCACCTGGACGCGCAGCACGCCGTTGCCGTTCAGGCTTCCGCCGAAGACCTCGGTCCCGGCGGCAGCCTCCACCGGCACGGATTCGCCGGTGACCGGGCTGGCATCGACCCACGAAGCACCCTCGGTGACGGTGCCGTCGGTGGGCAGACGCCCACCGGGGCGGACGAGGACGACATCACCGGGGTGCAGCGCCTCCACGGCCACGGTTTCGGTGAAGCCCCCGGCTGTGAGCCGGTTCGCGTTCGGGGGTGCCAGCTCCATCAGCGCGCTGATGGAGCCGCGTGCCTTGTCGGTGGCGTAGGCTTCCATGGCCTCGCCCAGGCTAAAGATGACCACGAGTATCGCGGCTTCTTCGATCACCCCCAGCGCGATCGCACCGATGGCGGCCATGATCAGCAGCACGGTGATGGTCAGCCGCCTGTTGCGCACGGCGCGGATGGCGCCGCGCAGCGGGTAGGCGCCGCCGATGACGATCGAGGCCCAGAATAAGGTCAGGGCCACCGGCTCGGAGTGGATGGTCCACTCCACGGCCAGCCCCGCGGCCAGCAGCACCGCGGCTACCGCCAGGGCCACCATCTCGCTGCCCTGCCACCACCGGCGCCGGGACTGCGCCGCCGACTGCGCGGTGAGCTGCGTTGAGGTGCCAACTCCGGCATTCATCCGGTGATCTCTTCTCTCTGTGAAACGTGAGGACATGACTCGTGAGGGTCAGCCCTCACCAGGTGATCAGGCGCGGACGGGGCGTGCCGGGCCGGCCGGCGCCAGGGACAGGCCGGCCTTCTGTGCCGCTTCAACGATGGCGCTGTCGGCCACGGTGCCGTCGTGCGTGACCAGCACGACGCCGGAGGCCAGGGCGTCGACCTTCTGCACGCCGGGCAGGGCCTCGACGGGGGCAAGGTCTCCGGAGCAGCTTACGCATCCGCCCCCGAGCGCGCGGTACTTGGAACGGACCAGCTGGATGGGTGTGCCCACGGGTGTCTCCTTCACAACGTGCAGGACTTCGACAGACTTCGAAGTCCGGCTTCCACGATACTCACACTTCGATAGTTGTCAAACTATCGAAGTGTGCCAGAATGGAGGCATGTCGATCCCATCCTTGGCCCCGCCTGCGCCAAGTGCGCTGGGTTACTGTACGCCGTTGTCCGGTGAGCCAATCACGGCGGCCCAGGCCGAGGCCGTCTCCCGGATGCTCAAGGCCCTGGCGGATCCGGTCCGGCTGCGGCTGATGTCCATGGTGCTCTCGCACGAGGGCGGCGAGGCATGCGCAATGTGTGACCTGACCGAGGGCTTCGACCTGGCAGTTTCGACACTCAGCCACCACCTGAAAATCCTGCACGACGCCGGGCTCGTTGACCGTGACAAGCGAGGGGTGTGGGTCTACTACAAGGCCCGCCCCGAGGCCATGGATGCTCTGCGCACCCTCTTCGGTTCCGACCTTTCCACGCCGCCGGCAGAAGCTGGTTGAGCACGCAACCGCGCGGCACCGGGTATGGGCTTGCGATGCGCGAATCAGCTCAGAAGAAAGCCGTTTGCCGCATGCTCCTAAAACGATCCTTAGCGCTACTTTTCCGCGGAATGGTCCTCGACCCCCGCCTCGCACGCACCGCCTGAGCAGCCTCCTACATCCGGTTGAGGATGGTCCTGCGGGACTGGGCGATCGGCCATAAAGAGCCGCAGCCATCGTTCTCTGGAGCGCCGTCTACCTCGACCGCACGGTCGCCACCCTGACCAGCGACGGCGGTGACATCGACCCGGACGTCCTGCGGTTCCTCTCACCGCTGGGATGGGAACACATCAACCTCACCGGCGACTACACCTGGCCGCGCGCCAACCAGATCAAACCCGGCAAATACAGGCCACTACGACGCCCGGCAAAACCTTAGCGTCGGATATTTCACTTTTTCACAAGCCACCCCCATCCCCGCTGCTGCCGGCTGCGCCGCTCGAATTGCCACCGATGTGTGCAGCCTGCTCGGCAATAGCCGCAGCAGTATCGGAGGCCACCCCGAGTGCTTCGCCTGCGGCGGCGTTGATGATGGCTTCGATCGCAGCATGAAGTGCCACCGCCGCGGCGCCAGCTCCCAAAAAGGAAGCTTCTGCCGCGAACTGCTGCTTGAGTCGGTCAATCTCCTCGTGAGCGTTACGGTCGATCGCGTCGAGTCGCTCGCGGCCATGCCAGATCAGCTCGGCGGTCTCTTTGACCGCTTTGGACATATCTCCGTACAGATCGGAATGATTGGTCACCGTTTGGGCCGTGCGGTAGGAGCGCTCGCACATCGCTTCGATCATTTGGCCTGAATTGGAAGAACCAAGATCATCGGCGCTACGGCGGATCCCGCCCGCCGATGTGCTGAGCTCGGCACTCTTTTCTTGGAGGCCGTTTGCGGTTTCCGACCAAGCTTCCGGTGAGGTGCGGGGCCACACCGAGCCCACGATGCGCGGCGAGTACGGCCGCGACGGCATCGATGCAGTCGTCCCTACCGCTGCCATAACTCAACCCCCTGATCAAGGCAGGTTGTAAGAGGTCCGCCGAGTGCGCCGATGCTGTCCGTCCACAACGCCCGATCAGCATCGTCTTCAGGTCCGGGCCGCAATCCATCGACAAAGAGCCGCATATCGTCGACGTAGCGCTGCAGCGTACGAGTTAGATACCGCGGCGGCTCGGCGTGCGCGTCGAGCACCTCCTGTGCACGAGAGACCCAATCCTGAGTTATCTCAACAAAATTCGGGATTCCCGCGTTGCGCTCCGGAGAGCCGGGCTCCCCTAGCTCTACAAAGTCATTCTTATTTCCCGAACTTTCCTTGATCAGCGGTGCGATCGCTTCGCACAATGCCCGATCATTCGAATCGGTGGTCGCAACACTTGTCGCTGGCGGCTCTACTTTCTGCTCGGGTTCACGGGTTAACCCAAGGACCGCGACGATGAGAGCGGCGGTAGACAGCAGTACTGCGACTACCGCCAGCCACAGCGGAAACCTTGAGCTTCTACGTGGTGGAGGAGGCACCGGCGGCACATGGAAAGGCCCGGGCTGGGGCGGTCCTGAGCTCGGGTGCATTCTCCAAGCCTAAAACCGGCCAGTGACGTCGCCGTACACAAAATGGCGGCCTCTATATCGGCAGTCCTTGCGACACTGCCGATTTAGTGCATCAGGGCCGCTCACGCCGCCAAGCGGCGTCGAGAACCTCGGAGTCGTTAACGTCGTTGGCTGCGTCGGCGGCGCGCCGCAAGTCGTCGACAGTCATGGTGTGTGGACTGAGCGAAGCGGGGCAGGGCTGGTCCATCTGCTCGCGAATGGCGGCCACGCGAGCTGCACGTTGCGGGTCCGCTAGCAGTCTGGACAAGCGTGCACTGCCACGATCTTGGGTGGTCACAATCATCCTTCCTAAAAACGGACCCCTTCCCCCCGGCCGGGTGGTCCCTTCCGAACATCATCCCGAACTCTCGCCTGTCTCGTTTCTAGAGAAATGAGGTCGATCAAATCTTGTCTTCATTCCTCCTGTGGCGTCGGGCGCCCCGGTCACCAGAGTTGGCTGAAGCACGTCAAGGGTCTTCGCTGAGGATGTGGCAGGTGTGGGCGTCAGTGCAATTCACCGGATCGAGGTCCCGGCTACGGTCCAGGAGTCGACGCAGTTCTGTTGCTAGGGCCGCCAGCTCTTGTTGACGCTGTGTGATGTCTTCGAGCTTGCTGCTGAGCAGTGTGTGAACGTGGGCGCAGGGAGACGTACCCCGTTCACGCAGGTCAACGATGCTGGCGATATCGTGCAGGGTCAGTCCGGCGGATTGCCCGGCGCGGATGAAGCGCAGCCGCGTTAGCGCGGCCCGGTCGTAGCTGCGGTAGCCGTTGGCGCTGCGGCGGGGCGCCGGGAGCAGTCCGCATTGCTCATAGAAACGGATCGTCTGCGGCAGCAGATCAGCAGCTCGTGCCAGCTCTCCTATCAGCACCTCCGCCACACTAATCCTTGACCTTGTACTGCGCTGCAACGTTTAGCGTGGCCTCATGACGCGGGAGGTTGTTAACGGAGCGGGCGGTAGCGAAGCGATCAGCCGGGTGTGGCGATGACCGTCGGCTTCGATCTGATCGTGATTGGCGCCGGCATGGCCGGTATCGCTGCAGCCAACAAATGCGCTGACCAGGGGTGGCACGTAGCGATCGTCGACTCGCTTCCGTACGGCGGGACCTGTGCGCTACGCGGATGTGATCCAAAAAAGATCCTGCGTCGCGGCGCCGAAATCATCGACGCTGCCCACCTGATGCGCGGCAAAGGTGTCGACGATGACCACCAGCTCCGCATCAATTGGCCGGACCTAATGCGCCACAAACGAGGCTTCACCGATCCGGCACCAGCCAACATGGAGGACGATCTTCGCCGCCACGGCGTTCACACACTCCACGGTCAGGCCCGGTTCATCGACACCCACCAGATCATCGTCGACGACGACTCCTATCACGCAGACCGGTTTCTGGTTGCCACTGGAGCGCGTCCCCGACCGCTGCAGTTCAGCGGGCACGAACACCTCATCGACAGCACCGGTTTCCTCGATTTGGAGAGTTTGCCGCCGCGAATCGTGTTTCTGGGAGGCGGATATATTTCGTTCGAGTTCGCCCATATCGCCGCCCGCGCAGGAAGTCACCCGATCATCCTTGATCACGGTCCGCGCCCGCTGAAGGGATTCGACCCTGATCTGGTCGACCTATTGATCGCTCGCAGCGCGGCTGCCGGAATAGTCGTACAGCCGTCCACGACCGTCACTGCAGTACACACGACCACCACCGGATATCAAGTCCAGATGGAGCAGGGCGGGACCCACAGCGCCATTGACACCGACCTGGTGGTTCACGGTGCCGGGCGCGTCTCCGAGCTGGCCGACCTCAACATGGACCGTGCCGGCATCGCTTGGAGTGAGCGCGGAATCAGTGTCGAGCCGCACCTGCAAAGCACGACACACCCCGGCATCTACGCCGCCGGCGATGCCGCTGACACCGCCGGACCGCCGCTGACGCCCGTGGCCGTCATCGAAGGCAAAGTAGCCGCATCCAACATGCTCAAAGACGCCCATACCGTTCCGGACTACGCCGGTATCCCCTCGGCTGTCTTCACCATCCCCGAGCTCGCGCGCGTAGGGATGCTTGAAGCAGAAGCCCGCGACCAGGGATTCAACCTCGACATCCGCTACACCGACGCGAGCACCTGGTACTCGAGCTATCGCATCGGAGAAACCACCGCCGCAGCCAAGATCCTCGTCAACAAAGACAACGACCACATCCTGGGCGCACACCTGCTCGGCCCCGACTACACCGAACACGCCAACACCCTTGCCCTGGCCATCAAACTCGGCCTCACCACACGTCAACTCAAAACGACAACCGCTGCGTACCCCACTCTGGGCTCCGATCTCGGCTCGATGCTCTAGCGCCGCCCGATTAAGCCCATGCCGGAGCCGCTTCCATACTGTCTCGTTTCTAGAGAAACGAGACAGCCCTTCGCGGCCTACGCTGTGGTCGCATCGCGCCAGGTCGCGGTGTCTCATTTCTTGTCTCACACGGCGTGTCTCAGATCCTCGATGTCGGAGGGCAATGAGACGGTAGGAGGCGTGTCAA
>JAHZKD010000379.1 GCA_022600605.1 Actinomycetes bacterium | reverse complement strand
GGGAAGCTGCAGATCCAGAGCGCGGGCCCACACCGGACGGGCATCAGCGGTCGCAGCGGCGGCGATGATGCGACCGGTCGCGCCGATGGTGGCCGCGAAGGTCCGCCGGCGCAGCAGCTCTCGCCCCAGCTTGACCGCCTGCGCGTCGTCGGGGGCGTCGAGGATCGCGGCGAGGTCCTCGCGGTATCTCCCGCGCGACACGGTCCGCAACTCATCCAGTGCCGCATCCAGGTCTGCGCGCGCTGCATCGCGTCTGGTAACCCGCGATATCCGCAGCACCGAGGCCGAGCCCCGTAGTACTCGCACGGCGGGATCCCTCATGTCGGCCAGCGCTGCGCCGGCTTGCTGCCCGACGCCTTCGGTGATCCACTCCAGATCATCGACCACGCGCACCAACGCTCGACTGCCTGCGGTCAGCCCGACGGGCCGGAAGTCCGCGCCGAGGAAGTTAGCCCGCAGCGCGTCCATCGCGGCAGTGGCCTCAGCAGCGGAAGCGCGTCCGTCCAGCCGGTCGGCGAGCGCGCGACAAGCCCGTGCGGCGTGGCGCCGGAGTTCGCCGTGATGACGAGGTGGAAGCAGGAATAACGCAGCGGGCACGCACACCGCCAGCGCGATGGCCCAGCCCAGAAGACGGTCTCCGATCGGTCCTGGCGGCGTGCATGCGGGTAGCACAAACGTCACCAGCGTGGCGCGCCGGCCTGCGGCGATGGTCTCGCTGAATACGCCTGAGAAGGTTGCTATGACTCCGACGACGAACATCGTCAGCACCGCCGGCAACGGATGCGGAGCCACGAGTGTGCCCAGGGCGATCAGGCCGAAGCCGCTAAGCCCGAGCCCGGCGTACGCGAGGGCCCGGTTTTGGCGATTACCCGGAAAATCGGAGAACACCAGCAGCGCAACCGACCCGAAGATGGTGTACAGCGGCGTCTGTGGACGGGTGTCGGCGAAGGCCGCCACGCTCAGTGCCCCCACCAGCGGCACCACCAAGGCGGCCCGCAGCGCACGCCGCAGCGCGTCGTTCTCGGGGTCGCGCTGATGGACGCGCCGGGCAATGCGGTACCGCAGCCCGTTATTGCCGACAGCGCGCAGCGTCATCAGCGGGCGAGCCGACCCGCTGTCGAAGTATCGGCGCGAAGTGGCGGCGGCGGGCCGCGGTAGCCGACGTCGGAACGGGCACCTCCCATGCCCCGAACCTTAACTCGACGTGGGGCTTGGGATTCGTGCGCAGGGCGAGGTTGGCGACGCGCGAGTGCGCCCAGCCGGCCGGCTGTTAAGTGCGTCGGGAAATTCGCCGAGGGGATGGCCGAGGGGATGTGGGGTCCTTCACAGTCGGAACAGATTGGAGAAGTTATTAGATAGGCTTGCGAAATACTCACACGTAAATGCCGATCAGACGGAGCTTCACATGAGTTCACTGCGCACCGAGACCGACACTTGGGATATCACCTCTAGCGTCGGAACCACTGCCGTCATGGTGGCCGCCGCCCGCGCGGCCGAAACCGACCGGCCAGACCCGCTGATCCAGGATCCTTACGCCAAAATCCTCGTCGCCGATGCAGGCACCGGAATCTGGGAGTACATGCTCGACGACGACTTCGTCTCCAAGGTCGCCGAAGACGATGCCGAAATCGCTGCGCTGATCCAAAATATGGGCAACTACCAGGCCGTACGCACGCATTTTTTCGACGATTTCTTCGCCCGAGCGGTTGGCAAGGGTGTTCGGCAGGCCGTTATCCTGGCCTCCGGTCTTGACTCGCGGGCGTTCCGCTTTCCGTGGCCCGCCGGCACGACGGTGTTCGAGATCGACCAACCGAAAGTGCTCGAATACAAGGCCGCGACGCTGGCCTCCCATGACGTCCGCCCCTCCGCGGATCGACGTGAGGTTCCTGTCGATCTGCGCCAGGATTGGCCCGCAGCGCTGGTCAACGCGGGATTCGATAGCGGGAAGCCAACAGCGTGGTTGGCCGAGGGTCTGCTGATGTATCTGCCAGCTGATGCGCAGGATCGGCTCTTCACTCAGATCTGCGAACTTTCCGCACCGGGCAGCGTCGTGGCCGCCGAGACCATGCGAGATCATGCGGAGGAGCGCCGCGAGCGGATGCGGGAGCGGTTCGACAAGCTCGCCGCTCAGTTCGATGTGAAACCCGTGGACATCGCGGAATTGACCTACGAAGATCCCGACCGTGCCGATGTTGCCCTGTGGCTGGCCGCACACGGATGGCGATCCAGCGCCGTCGATTCTTATGAAGAGATGCGTCGGCTCGGACGGTACGTGGAGATCGCCGACGATGACGGGCAGTCGTTCTCAACCTTCGTGACCGGCGAGAAGGCCTGACCCGGACCGCGACCCCGACGCCATCGCCTTCAGTGAGCCGCCGTATACAGAGAAGGCATGGAAGCTGGCCCCAAGCTCGTTTAGGTTCGGAGGGTTAGCAGCGCGACCGGAGCTGGCGGGAGTCGTCGGCTCGGACTTTCCAGGAGAGGAACACCAGTGCCAGGAGTGCAGGATCGTGTCGTCGTCGTCACAGGTGCCGGCGGTGGACTAGGCCGCGAATATGCGCTGACGCTCGCCCGCGAAGGTGCCAGCGTCGTCGTCAATGATCTAGGCGGAGCGCGGGACGGCACGGGCGCAGGGTCGGCGATGGCCGACGAGGTCGTCAAGGAGATCCGCGACGCGGGCGGCAGGGCGGTCGCCAACTACGACTCGGTGGCCGAACCCGAGGGCGCGGCCAACATCATCAAGACCGCGGTCGATGAGTTCGGCAAGGTCGACGGCGTCGTCAGCAACGCGGGAATCCTGCGCGACGGCACCTTCCACAAGATGGAGTTCGGCAGCTGGGACGCCGTACTCAAGGTGCATCTCTATGGCGGCTACAACGTGATCCGCGCCGCCTGGCCGCACTTCCGGGAGAACGGATTCGGTCGCGTCGTCGTGGCGACCTCCACCAGTGGGTTGTTCGGGAACTTTGGCCAGGCCAACTACGGTGCGGCCAAGCTGGGACTCGTAGGCCTGATCAACACGTTGGCCCAGGAGGGCGCCAAGTACAACATCAAGGCCAACGCCGTCGCGCCAATCGCGGCCACCCGAATGACGCAGGACATCCTGCCGCCGGAGGTGTTCGAGAAACTGACGCCTGAGTATGTGGCACCCGTGGTGGCCTACCTGTGCACCGAGGAAGTGCCCGACACCGCCTCAGTGTTCATCGTCGGCGGCGGGAAAGTGCAGCGTGCTGCGCTGTTCCAAAACACCGGGGTGACCTTCACCGAGCTACCGTCAGTGGACGATGTGGCAGACAAGTGGGGCGAGATCACCGATCTGACGGCCGCGGGGCGCGCATCGTTCACGCTTGGCTGAGCCCACCACCGGAGACGTGCCGAGGGCAATCGAGATTCCCTTACCCTCCGGTGCCGCGGTGACGGTCATCGCGTGAGCACCGTCGGCATCGTCCTGGTGGCGCTGGCCATCGCCATCGGCCTGGCGGGCATCGTCGTTCCGGTTCTGCCGGGCGGGCTCCTGGTGATCGCGGCCATCGGCGTGTGGGCGTTCGTGGAGGCCACCGTGGTCTCCTGGGTGACGTTCGGTATCGCGGCGGCGTTTATCGGCGTCGCTGAGATCGTCAAGTACACCTGGCCGGTGAAACGCATGCGCCAGGCGCAGGTGCGTACGTCGGTATTGGTGATCGGGGCGGCGGCGGGCATCGTCGGCTTCTTTGTCATCCCGGTCATAGGTCTGCTGATCGGTTTTGTGGCCGGGGTGTTCGCGGCCGAATTGGTCATTCGTCGCGACCCCACCCGCGCGTGGGCATCCACCGTGCTCGCGCTCAAGGGTGTGGCGATATCTGTCGGCGTGGAGTTGGCCGGGGCGCTGCTGGCGAGCATCGCATGGGTGCTCGGCGTATGGCTCGTCCACAGCTGACCAAGTGGGTGGCGCCCACCCGCGCACCCGCGGGCCCGACATGCGCGAATCAGTCGGTGAGTGCGGCGCGCAAGCGGGCGAGGTCCCGGTCGGTGACCCCTGCCCCCTGGAGGTATTCACCTAGCGAGCCGAACCCGTCGTCCAGGGCGCGGCGCGCAGAATCGAGGTATTCCTCGCGGACGCCCAGCACCGAGTCGGTAAGCCTGGCCTCGGCGACATCCAGCAACTCGGGGACCTGGGCAGCCCGCCCGCGGAGGGCGGCCAGGATGCTCTCCCGCAGCTGTGGCACCGCGGCGTTGCTGCGCAGGTAGTCGGCCATGATCGCCTCACGCCCGACACCGGCTGCCTCCAACACGACCGCGATAGTGAACCCGGTGCGGTCCTTGCCCGCGAAGCAGTGCGCCAGCACCCGATTTCCTGAACCCAGCAGCGTCACCACTCGATGCACGGCACGCTGAGCGAGCGGGGCGGTGGCGAAGCGCATGTACTCCTCGGTCATGTACCGCGCCGCGGCCTGTTCTACCGACTCGCTAGCGGGCTTGTCGGTCAGCACTCGCTTGAAGGCGTGCTCATGTGGGGACTCCCCGCCGGAGGCGGCGCTCTCCACGAACGGCAGGTGGTGGATGTCCACTCCGGGAGGGACCAGCCCGGTGCCATGCCGCTCGAGTTCGTCCAGCGTCCGCAGATCGGCGACATCGGTGATGCCGTAGCGCGCCAGCGTGGAGCGGCCGGCGCCGTCGAGCTTGGACAGCTCACTGGCGCGGAAGAACCGGCCGGGTGCGACGCCCGTCTGTTCAGAGACATCGCGGAAGTTCCACGCGCCGGACAGTTCCGTTGGTGGCTGACTGCCGGCGGCTGACGTCACCGGCTCGTGACCGCTGTAGCGAAAGCGGACTTCTCCTTGCCGAGCTCGGTGCGCGCGATGGTCCGCATGTGCACCTCGTCGGGTCCGTCGAACAACCGCATCGCGCGATGCCAGCCGTACATCCGGGCCAGCGGGGTGTCATCGCACATACCGGCCGCGCCGTGCACCTGGATCGCCCGGTCGATCACGTCGCACGCCATCTGCGGGGCCACCGCTTTGATTTGAGCGACCAGCTGGCGGGCGGCGTGACTCTTGTTGCCATGCTGATCGATGGTCCAGGCGGCCAAGTGACACAGCAGCCGGGCCTGGTCGATTGCGTTGCGCGACTGGGCGATCTGTTGCTGCACGACACCCTGCTCGGCCAGTGGTCTGCCGAACGCGATCCTTGTTTGCACGCGGTCGACCATCAACGCTACCGCCCGCTCAGCCACACCGATGGCGCGCATGCAATGGTGGATGCGCCCGGGCCCCAAGCGGGCCTGGGCTATCGCGAAACCGCTGCCCTCCTCGTGGAGGAGATTGCCCACAGGCACCCGCACGTTGTCGAATGTGACCTCGCAGTGGCCGTGCTGGTCCTGCCAGCCGAACACCGGCAGCGACCGATGGAGCGTAACCCCTTCTGTTTCGATGGGGACGAGGATCATCGACTGCTGCTGATGGCTGGCCGCATCGGGGTTGGTGCGTCCCATCACGATGAGGAGCTTGCAGCGCGGGTCGGCCGCCCCGGAAATCCACCACTTGCGGCCGTTGATCACATAGTCGTCACCGTCGCGCAGCATCGTGGTCTGGATGTTGCGGGCATCGCTTGAGGCCACCGCGGGCTCGGTCATCGCGAACGCGCTGCGGATCTCACCATTGAGCAGCGGCTCGAGCCATTGTCTGCGTTGCTCGGCGGTGCCGAACAGATGGAGTGTCTCCATGTTCCCGGTATCGGGAGCCGCGCAGTTGAGAGCCTCGGGAGCCAATTCCATGCTCCACCCGGACAGCTCGGCCAGCGGCGCATACTCCACATTGGTCAGCCCCGACTCCGAGGGCAGGAACAGATTCCACAGGCCACGTTCCCTGGCCTTGGCCTTGAGTTCTTCGACGACCGGCGGAACGGTGTGGTCGTCGGCTCCGGCCTGCAGACGGAATGCGTGGTAGGGCTCCTCGGCGGGAAACACGAACTCGGTCATGAAGTCGGTCAACCGCTCGTGGTGGTCCTGCGCCTTGGCCGACATCGCGAAGTCCATGCACGTCACGATATGACACTCGCTCCGACTGGGGCGCTGGGGCCGGATCCGCCTACCGGCGAATCGATCGGTGGGCTTGAGGAGGTCGGCAAGCCGGTGGACTCACCGGTTATGGTGGCTCATCACACAGCGCATCCGCGCGGATGCCCCGCGCGGCGAGACACTAGTAATACGACAGAAGAGATTTAAGTCGCCATGACAGAAGTCGAATCCGCCGCCCCCCCTCGGGATACGAGGACGGTGACGGTCGGAGTTGTTGCCGAGTCCGGCGCCGACGAACGACGCGTCGCCCTGGTCCCCAAGGCGGCGGCCGCACTGCTCAAGAACGCGATAGACGTCGTCGTGGAGTCAGGCGCCGGCGAACGCGCCCTGCTGCCCGATGACCTCTATACCGACGCAGGTGCCAGCATCGGTGATGCCTGGTCCGCGGACGTGGTGGTCAAGGTGGCTCCTCCCACTCCCGAGGAGGTCGCCAAGCTGCGCACCGGCCAGACGCTTGTCGGATTCCTGGCCCCGCGCAACGCCGACAACCAGATCGGGGCGCTCAAACAGGCAGGCGTACAGGCCT
>JAHZKD010000378.1 GCA_022600605.1 Actinomycetes bacterium | reverse complement strand
CCGACTAGATAGGACGACCCATGGCACGCGTGAAGCGCGCAGTCAACGCGCAGAAGAAGCGGCGCACCATCCTCAAGGCCTCAAAGGGGTACCGCGGCCAGCGGTCCCGGTTGTACCGCAAGGCTAAAGAGCAGCAGCTGCATTCGTTGACCTATGCCTACCGTGACCGGCGGGCCCGCAAAGGTGAGTTCCGCAAGCTGTGGATCTCGCGCATCAACGCCGCGGCCCGCGTCAATGGCATCACGTACAACCGGCTGATCCAGGGCCTCAAGGGCGCCGGAGTCGAGGTCGACCGCAAGAACCTCGCCGAGCTCGCTGTGAGTGACCCGGCCGCCTTCACGGCGCTGGTTGAGGTTGCCAAAGCTGCTCTGCCCTCCGATGTGAATGCTCCCGCCGGTACAGGCGAGGCTGCCTGACCCTCACCGAGCGATCTGCCCGAGTGGCGGCAGCAGTCAAACTGCACCGTCACATCGGACGCCGCCGCGCTGCACGCTTTCTTGCCGAGGGGCCCAACCTTGTCGAGGCTGCGTTGCGGCGCGGAGCCGTTTTGGAGGTATTCGCCACCGAGACCGCAGCCGAGCGCTTCGGCGACCTGCTGAGCGGGTCCACCGTGCACATGGTCACCGAGCGTGCCGCAAAAGCTTTGTCGGACACGGTCACCCCTGTTGGGCTAGTCGCGGTGTGCTCGATCCCAGAGACCGGCCTCGGTGATGTCCTGGCGGCTGGGCCGACGTTGTTGGCCGTGCCGCTGGGTGTCTCTGAGCCCGGAAACGCGGGCACCGTGATTCGTGTTGCCGACGCGATGGGTGCTGACGCGGTGGTGCTCGCCGGGCACAGCGTGGATCCCTACAACGGGAAGTGCCTGCGGGCGTCCGCCGGAAGCATCTTCTCGATTCCGGTGGTTAGTGAGCCCGATGGCGAGGGGGTTGTCACACGGATACGGAGTGCGGGGCTACAGGTGCTGGCGACCACGTTGGAGGGCGAGGTCAGTCTCGCTGATGCCGAGCTGGCGCGTCCGACCGCTTGGTTGTTCGGGCCGGAAGCTCACGGACTACCGGTCGAAGTGGTTGACCTGGCGACGGCCAGAGTGCGAATTCCGATGGCCGGCAGTGCCGAGAGCCTCAATGTCGCCTCGGCCGCCGCCATCTGTCTGTACCAGAGTGCGCGGGCTAAGAGTTGTCGGACTTCATGATCCGCTCCGACACCGCGAGCATCAGCTTTCGGGGCGCCACGCGGTAGCCGGCTGACATTAGGTTGTTTCGCAGGCCGGACACGACGGTCGGGGTGGATTTGTTGAGCGCGGCAAGGGCGGTGTCCACGACCTGTTTCGATGTCTGCCTTCCATCGGTGAGGAACTCCTCTCCGGTGCGCGTGAAGAACTCGGTCTCCGTCGCGCCGGGGCAGAGGGTGAGCACCTTCACCCCGGTTCCTCTGCATTCCTGCCAGAGCGCCTCGGTGTAGGAGAGCACGAACGCCTTGGTGGCGCCGTAGACGGCCATCCCCGGAGTCGGCTGGAACGCCGCAGTGGAGGCAACGTTGATCACAACGCCGTGTCCGCGCGCAGTCATCGAGGGCAGGAAGCGGGCGGTGAGGTCTACCAGCGTGCCGCAGTTCAATTGGATCTGACCTTCGTTGGCTTCGGGCCGCTGGTCGAGGAACTTCCCGTGCAGGCCGATCCCGGCGTTGTTGACCAGGACGTCGATCGTCCGGCCCAGCTCACGAATTCGCGTCTCAAGCTCGGCGCCGGACCCCGGCACCGCCAAGTCGGCGGTGATGACGTCGATCACGATCCCGGGATGCTTGGCGGCAAGCCTGTCGCGCAGCGCTTCGAGTTTGTCGGCGCGTCGTGCGACCAGCACGAGATTGGCGCCGCGCCGTGCAAGCTGGACGGCGAACTCCTCGCCGATCCCTCCACTTGAGCCCGTGATCAACGCGGTGTCGTTGTTGAATTCCACCCATAGCTCCATACAGTTGTCGGGGTTCTCAGGCTAGTCGCTGAGCAGACCCCTGGCTACGTGCGTGATCTGCACCTCGTTGCTGCCGGCGTAGATCATCAGTGACTTTGCGTCGCGGGCGAGCTGCTCGACCCGGTACTCGGTCATATATCCGTTGCCGCCGAACACTTGCACGGCTTCCATCGCAACGTCGGTGGCGGCCTGAGAGCAGTACCACTTGATCGCCGAGGCCTCCGCCAGCGAAATCGGGCTGCCCTTCTGCGCGGCCTCGATCACCCGGAACAGCATGTTGCGCACGTTCATTCGCGCCACCTCCATGGTGGCGAGCTTGAGTTGGATCAGCTGGAACTGGCCGATCTCGCGGCCCCACAGTGTGCGGGTCTTCGCGTAGTCGACGCACAGTCGAAGGCATTCCTCGATCACGCCGAGGGCCATCGCCGCCACACCGATGCGTTCGGCGGAGAAGTTGGACCGCGCACTGTCGCGTCCGGAGTCGCCGGCGCCTTCCCCCTCGCTTTCTCCGAGCAGCCGATCACGGCCGAGGCGGACGTCGTTGAAGAAGAGTTCGCCAGTCCGAGATGAATGAATTCCCATCTTGTGGAACGGCTTTGATTGAACGAATCCGTCCATCCCGCGGTCGAGGACAAACGTCAGGACCTTTCGGTCGCGCTTGCTGACCGTCTGATCGCCCTCGTCCAGTTTGGCGTAGACAACGACGACGTCGGCGTCGGGGCCGTTGGTGATGAAGGTCTTCTGGCCGTTGAGGATGTAGTCCTCGCCGTCGCGCACGACGTAGGATTTCATGCCGCCGAAGGCGTCGGACCCGGAGTCGGGCTCGGTGATCGCCCACGCACCGACCTTGTCGTAGGTCACCAGATCGGGAAGCCACCGTTCCTGCTGGGCCAGGGTTCCACGGCCCATGATGGTCGGCACGGTGAGCCCGAGGCTGACACCCATCCCAGTGACGACGCCCATGGAGACCCGGCAGAGCTCGCTGAGGACCACGAACCCCATGCCGGCCGAACCGGCGTCGCCGCCGAACATGCCGCCGGCGGATTTCCTGGGCCCAGATGAGGGTTCGCCGTCGCGCAGTTTGGCCAGCCGCTTCTGCAAGGAGTCGCGCGCCATGTCGGCGATGCCGAAGGTCGCGAAGAGCTTGCGGATGATGCCGTAGGGCTCCATCTCGCCGCTCTCGAGCGCATCGACGTGCGGGCGGATCTCTTTGTCGACGAACTCCCGCACGGCGTCGCGCACGGCAAGATCGACGTCAGACCATTCCAACATGTCTTCAGGCTGCCTTACCGCGTCCGCGCGCGGGACGCACCCCCGCCAATGAGAACGTTGTATGTACCAGGGACCCGACCCGGTCGAGCAGAGACTTGTGCGGTGGCACATAGTGCATGGGCAATTCCCGGCGGTCACGTGGTGGCGCCATGAACGCCGGAGCCTCGACCAGCGGAGCGTCAGCGGCGACCTTGCCTTCAGCCCGGCGGTATGCGGCTACTGCCCGCGGATGGAGCCTGATTTCTTCCGGGACGGCGGCAAATGCGAGTTCGACGACCTTGCCGAGCAGGCGCAGCAGGACCTCATCGCCGGCGGTCCATCGCATGCCGGCCCGTTCGCGGACGGCAGGATCGAAAAGGCCTGCGGCAATCCACCGTTGCGCGTCTACCACGGGTTTGAACATTTGATCCCATATTGGCGTGGGCATCAGCACGAACCAGGGTTTGGGGATGCGTATCGAAAAGATGTCCTTCGTGGCCGGGTTGATCTCCAGCTCATCGCGACATTTGCGATCCCAATACTCTTGGAAGGCTTCCCATGATTCGGGAACGGGGCGCATGCTCATCCCGTACATCCGGTACCACTGAACGTGTTCGTCGAACAGTTGATGTTTCTCGGCTTCGGTGAGTCCGCCGCAAAAATATTCGGCGGTCTTGATGATCAACATGAAAAAGGTGGCGTGGGCCCAATAGAACGTCTCGGGGTTGAGTGCGTGGTAGCGCCGTCCGCTGGCGTCGGTCCCCTTGATCGATTTGTGGTAACTCTTGATTTGAGCGCCGGTCTGGGAGGCGCGGTCGCCGTCGTACACAACGCCCATGATCGGGTATACCGACCGGGCTACCCGCTGCAGGGGTTCGCGCAGCAGGATTGAGTGGTCCTCGACACCGGCGCCGAGTTCGGGGTACATATTCTGAATCGCGCCGATCCACAAGCCCAGCATTCCTGTGCGCAGATCACCGAAGTACTTCCAGGTCAGTGAATCCGGACCGAGGGGAGTGCCGGCTTCCGTTGTTGCCATCGCCACTGATCGCACCATGTCAAATTATCGCTGACAACGGACGTTGTCAATGGTTTCAGTGCGCCTGCGGGTCGGTGTTATGCAGCCGCCGCTACCGCTCTACATGGCTGTGACCTGGCGGTTTATCCGCGTGGTCGAACCCGGATTAGGCTGGCTCGCGTGAACGACGACCCGTCGGGTGAACCTGTACGCGGGTACTCTTCGGGGCCGATCGGCTGGTTGAAAGCGGTCAACCGCAGCCGCTTCATCATTTCGTTCCTTCGGCGCGTACGCCGGGCGTTGCCCGGTGACCCGGAGTTCGGCGATCCACTGTCGGCGGCCGGAGTTGGTGGGCCGCAGGCAGTTGCGCGTGCCGCCGACCGCATGTTGGAACGTGAGGCGGCCTCGCGTGAGGTCAGCCTGGCAGCGCTGCAGGTCTGGCAGGCTATGACCGAACGCTTCTCCGGCCGGCCCGCCAACGCGGAGGTCACGTTGGTGTTCACCGATCTCGTCGGGTTCTCGGCGTGGTCGCTGAGCGCCGGCGATGACGCCACTCTTAAACTGCTGCGTCGAGTCTCCCAAGTGGTCGAGCCGCCGCTACTGGAGGCGGGCGGCCACATCGTCAAGAGGATGGGCGACGGGATCATGGCCGTGCTCGGCGATGCGACCACCGCCGTGCGCGCTGCGATCAGGGCTCGGGACGCCCTCAACGCCGTTGAAGTACAGGGATATACGCCACGAATGCGGGTCGGCATCCACACCGGCCACCCCCGGCGCATCGGTTCAGACTGGCTGGGTATCGATGTGAACCTGGCTGCGCGGGTGATGGAGCGCGCGACGCGGGGCGAGCTGGTCGTCTCGCAGGCCACGCTGGATCGGATCTCCCCAGAGGATCTAGACGCACTCGGCGTGACCCCCAAGAAGCTGCGTAGGCCGCTCTTCGCCCCCAAGCAGGAGGGCCTGCCCGCGGACTTCACGATGTACCAGCTGAGCACCCGCGAGCTGCCAGGAGATCCAGGAGATGAGGACGACGACACCGTAACCGGTGAGTAGCCGGCCGCTGACCGCCACCAACCGGGGTCGATAGTAGTGGGCCAGGGCGGCGGCTGCGCAGAATGAGATCGGGCTGGCGGGTCAGCGGAACCCGTCGGCGGACGCCTCGATCCAGTCGGACAGCCACGACCTCGGTGGGGTCTCAAGGAGCCCCCCGGGCATAAGCCAGTCGTAGATTTCGGCGTAGGTTTGTGTCCCTCCGCCCGCGGTGCGACGGCTGAGGTCGGCGGGGGACAGCTCATGGAATCCGTTGAGGCCCATGGACGCCACGATCTGTGCAGCGCTGGCAACCGTCGCACGCTGGAAGTTGAACACGCGTGCGGTCTTGTCAGCGATGTCAAGTGCACCGGCACGGGCGGGATCTTGGGTGGCAACGCCGGTCGGACAATGGTTGGTGTTGCACTTGAGTGCCTGAATGCAACCGACGGCGAACATCATGGCCCGCGCGGACATCGTAAAGTCCGCCCCCTGGCATATCCGGCTGACGATGTCGACTCCACTGGCCACCTTGCCCGATGCCCCGATCTTGACCCGGTCGCGTAACCCGGTGCCCACCAGGGCATTGTGCACCAACATCAGCCCCTCGGTCAGGGGCATCCCCACGTGATCCTCGAATTCCTTCGGCGCGGAACCAGTTCCACCTTCAGAGCCGTCGACGATCACAAAGTCCGGTGCGATCCCGGTGGTCAGGATGCCCTTGCAGATCGACAAGAACTCCGTGCGAGCGCCGACGCAGAGTTTGAACCCCACTGGCTTCCCGCCGGACAAACTGCGCAGCGTGGCGATGAACTCCATGAACTCGATAGGGGTGCCGAACGCGCTGTGCGCCGGCGGCGAGACCACCGTCTGTCCTAGCGGGACCCCGCGAGTAGCGGCGATCTCCTGGCTGACCTTGGCGCCGGGAAGCCTGCCGCCCAGACCTGGTTTGGCTCCTTGGGAGATCTTCACCGACACGGCCTTGACAGCAGGCATCCCCGCCTTCTCGGTGAATGCGGCGGGGTCGAACCGTCCCTGCGGGTCGCGGCACCCGAAGTAACCAGACCCGATCTCCCATATCAGGTCGCCGCCGCCGAGCAGGTGATACGGGCTGATCCCGCCCTCGCCGGTGTCATGGGCGAACCTCCCACGGGCCGCTCCAGCACTGAGCGCCTGGATCGCGTTTGCCGACAGCGACCCGAAGCTCATTGCCGAGACGTTCAGCAAAGCGATGTCATAGGGCTGGCTGCAGTCGGGCCCGCCCAACCGAACACGTGGATCCAGGTCATCGGCGAATCGCGCGCGAAGTGAGTGGCGCAGAAACTCGTGGCCGACGGAGTTCACATCGCGCTCGGTGCCGAAAGGTTCATCGTCCTTAGTGCCCTTGGCACGTTCATAGACCATGTCGCGGGTCTCACGGTCGAACGGGGCCGCCTCGATATTGGACTCGATGAAGTACTGGCGGATCTCGGGGCGGATCGACTCCATCAGAAACCTGACATGCCCGAGGATCGGATACACCCGCAGGATCGTGTGTTGCGTCTGCACCAGATCCCATGTGCCCAGCGTCGCCGACGCCAGCAGCAACACTGTGGGCGCTATCCACCATCCAGTGTCGATAACTGCCAATGCAGCGGCCCCAAGGCCGAGGAACCACAGACCACTGATGATGAGGGACCGGGTCAACACCGCGTGAGAGTATCGCGCCGCGCCACAAATGCAGGCGAAGCGCACCAGAAAGCATCGCCTATGATCGCCGGGTGGCTGATCAGCCAGTAGACCTATCAGACGATGCGCTGGCCGAAGCGGTCAGCGCGGCCAGGCATGCCTTCAACCAGGCAACCAACCTCGACGAACTCGCCCGTGCCAAGACCGAGCACTTAGGCGACCGGTCGCCGATCGCGCTGGCGCGCCAGGCCCTCGGGGCGCTGCCAAAGGGTGACCGTGCCGATGCCGGCAAGCGGGTCAACGTCGTACGGGCCGATATCCAGAGCGGCTACGAGGAGCGGCTCGCGGTGCTGCGCGCCGAGCGGGACGCCTCGGTCCTGGTCGCCGAGCGCATCGATGTCACACTGCCCTCCACCCGGCAGCCGGTCGGTGCCCGGCACCCCATCACGATCCTGGCTGAGAACGTCGCCGACACCTTCGTGGCGATGGGTTGGGAACTGGCCGAAGGCCCCGAGGTAGAGACCGAGCAATTCAATTTCGACGCACTGAACTTCCCACCGGATCACCCGGCTCGCAGCGAACAGGACACGTTCCATGTGGCCCCCGAGGGCTCACGGCAGGTGCTGCGCACCCACACCTCACCCGTCCAGATCCGGGCGCTTCTCGAGCGTGAGCTGCCGGTGTACATCGTCTCGATAGGCCGCACGTTCCGCACTGACGAACTCGACGCCACGCACACCCCGGTGTTCCATCAGGTGGAGGGACTTGCCGTGGACAAGAACCTGACGATGGCCCACTTGCGCGGCACCCTGGACGCGTTCGCGCGCGCCCAGTTCGGGCCGCAGGGGCGGACCAGGTTCCGGCCGCATTTCTTCCCGTTCACCGAGCCGTCGGCCGAGGTCGACATCTGGTTCCCGAACAAGAAAGGTGGCCCTGGCTGGGTAGAATGGGGCGGCTGCGGCATGGTCAACCCAAACGTATTGCGCGCCTGCGGGATCGACCCCGAGAGCTATTCTGGCTTTGCTTTCGGTATGGGTCTGGAGCGCACCCTGCAATTCCGCAACGGCATCCCCGACATGCGCGACATGGTTGAGGGCGATGTGCGGTTCTCACTGCCGTTCGGGGTGGGTGCCTGATGCGTCTTCCCTACAGCTGGCTGCGGGAGGTAGTTCAGGCCGGCGCGCCCGGCTGGGACGTCTGCGCCGAGGAGTTGGAACAGACGCTGATCCGCATCGGCCACGAGGTCGAGGAGATCATCCCCGTCGGTCCCGTCGCCGGCCCCCTGACGATCGGTCGCGTGACCGAGATCGAGGAGCTCACTGAGTTCAAAAAGCCGATCCGCGCCGTCAAGGTGGATGTGGGGGAAGGACCCCCGCGTGACATCATTTGCGGTGCAACCAACTTCGGGGTCGATGACCTCGTCGTCGTGGCCTTACCGGGGGTGACGCTGCCCGGTGGCTTCGCCATCACGGCGCGCAAGACTTATGGGCGGGTCTCCGACGGAATGATCTGCTCGACCGCGGAACTCAATCTGGGCGCCGACCATTCCGGCATCCTGGTCCTGCCGCCCGGTACTGCCGAGCCAGGCGCACCCGCTGCCGACGTACTCGGTCTCGATGATGTGGTGTTCCATCTCGCGATCACTCCCGATCGTGGATACTGTCTGTCGGTGCGCGGGATGGCCCGCGAAATAGCCAACGCCTACGACCTCGACTACGTCGACCCCGCCGATATTCCGCTGTCCCCCGCAAGCGGGAGGTGCCCCCAACCTGTCAGTGGCGAGGCGCTGCCCCTGACGGTGGCACCGGGCACCGGCGTGCTGCGCTTTGGGCTGCGACCGGTCACCGGGATCGACCCGAAAGCTCTGTCACCGTGGTGGATCCAGCGAAGACTGTTACTCAGCGGCATTCGCGCGATTTCACCGGCAGTCGACGTCACGAACTATGTGATGCTCGAGTTGGGTCACCCTATGCACGCCCACGACCGAGGTCTGATCACCGGCGGATTCCGGGTCCGCTTCGCCGACGCTGGAGAGACGGTCGTCACTCTCGATGACGTCGAGCGTCGTCTGGACCCCGCCGATGTCCTGATCGTCGATGACGTCGCGACGGCCGCGATCGGCGGCGTGATGGGTGCAGGTACCACCGAGGTGCGGAGCAGCACGACCGACGTGCTGCTGGAGGCCGCGGTGTGGGATCCCGCAGCGGTATCACGCACCCAGCGCCGCTTGCATTTGCACAGTGAGGCGGGCCGCCGCTACGAGCGCTCCGTCGATCCCGCGATCTCTGTGGCAGCGCTAGATCGTTGCGCGACCCTGCTTGCCGACATCGCAGGCGGCACCATCGAGCCCACGCTCACCGATTGGCGTGGCGACCCGCCGGCCGACGACTGGTCACACCTGCCAGTCAGCATGCCCGTCGACCTACCCGATCGCACCGCGGGGGTCGCGTATCCGCCGGGGGCGGTGCAAAAGCGTTTGACGCAGATCGGTGCCCACGTCGTCGTCGATGGCGATCGGGTCACGGCCACCCCGCCCAGCTGGCGCCCGGACATCCGTCAGCCCGCTGACCTCGTCGAGGAAGTGTTGCGGCTCGAGGGCCTGGAGATCATTCCTTCGGTGCTGCCTCCAGCTCCAGCTGGCCGTGGGCTCACGCCTGAGCAACGGCGTCGCCGCGCAATCGGCAAATCGCTGGCACTCAACGGGTATGTGGAAATTCTGCCAACTCCGTTCCTCGCCGGTGACGTCTTCGACCGGTGGGGCCTGCCGGATGATGACCGGCGCCGACGAACCACCCGGGTGCTCAACCCGTTGGAATCAGATCGTCCGGACCTGGCAACTACTGTGCTGCCCGGCCTGCTGGAAGCACTGACGCGCAACGTCTCCCGGGGTGCAGCCGACGTTGCGCTCTTCGGTATGGCCCAGGTTGTCGAATCCACATCGGAAACCCGTGCTGTCGAACGCATTCCGAACGATCGTCGGCCCACCGACGAAGAGATCGCGCTGCTCGACGCGTCGCTGCCCCGTCAACCCCAGCATGTCGGCGCAGTGCTGGCGGGCCTTCGCGAACAACCTGGCGCGTGGGGATCGGGGCGGCCGGTGCATCCTTCCGACGCATTTGAAGCGGTGCGCATCATTGGCCGCGCCTGTGGTGTGGAGTTGACGTTACGGTCGGCTCAGCGCCTGCCATGGCACCCCGGGCGCTGCGCGGAGGTTCTGATCGCAGACACGATTGTCGGGCATGCGGGCCAGCTTCACCCCGCTGTCATCGAGCGGTCAGGATTGCCCAAAGGCACCTGTGCAATCGAGCTCGATCTCGATGCCATTCCGATCACCGAGACCTTGGCGGCGCCATCGGTATCCCCGTTTCCCGCGGTGTTCCAAGACGTTGCCCTCGTGGTTGACTCCGACGTCGCCGCACGCAGCGTCATCGAGGCCGTCCGCGCTGGGGCCGGGGAGCTGCTGGAGGACATTCGGCTCTTTGACGTCTACACCGGCCCGCAGATCGGTGAGGGGCGAAAGTCCCTGGCGCTGGCGCTACGATTCCGCGCGCCGGACCGCACCCTCACTGAGGAGGAGGCCAGTGCGGCTCGCGATGCCGCGGTGGCCGCGGCAGCAGAGGGTGTAGGGGCGGTTCAGCGCCGCTGACAGCAGGGCTCGGGCGTTGTCGACGGCGGTGAACCCCTGCGCCAGTGGCCGCGAGGCGACGGGCTGCGCGGGTTCACGACACCCCAGAGCGGGTTCACGACACCCCAGATAAATGAGTTTGCAATCTTCTGCATAACGATGCATCATCGCTACATGACATCCGTGGCCGTCGCCGGTGCCAGCGGATATGCCGGTGGAGAAATTCTGCGGTTGCTTCTCGGTCACCCCGCCTACGCGGACGGCAGGCTGACCATTGGCGCGCTGACCGCGGCAGCCAGCGCTGGGACCACGCTCGCCCAACACCACCCGCACCTGCTGCCGATTGCGGGCCGGACACTGGAGCCCACCGAAGCCGACATCCTCACCGGCCACGACGTGGTCTTCCTCGGCCTGCCGCACGGGTATTCGGCCGCACTTGCCGAACAGCTCGGGCCCGACACCCTCGTCGTTGACTGTGGTGCAGACTTCCGGCTCGTCGAATCTGCGGACTGGGCGCGATTCTACGGCTCCGAGCACGCCGGCAGCTGGCCCTACGGACTGCCCGAGCTACCCGGGGGCCGTGAGCGGCTGCGGGACGCCAAGCGGGTAGCCGTCCCCGGCTGCTACCCGACGGTGGCCCTGCTTGCACTCTGGCCCGCGCTGGCAGCCGGACTCATCGAACCCGCAGTGACCGTCGTGGCAGTCAGTGGCACCTCAGGTGCTGGACGGGCGGCCAAGGTGGACCTGTTGGGTTCTGAGGTCATCGGTTCGGCGCGCGCGTATAGCGTCGGCGGCACGCATCGGCATACCCCAGAGATCGCGCAGGGCCTGCGCGCCGTCTCCGGCGGTGAAGTCGCCGTGTCGTTCACCCCGGTCCTGATCCCGACCTCCCGCGGCATCCTGGCTACCTGCACAGCGCGGACCTCAACGGGGCTTTCGCAACTGCGCTCCGCCTACGAAAAGGCCTATCGCGACGAGTCGTTCGTGTTTTTGCTGCCCGATGGTCAGCTTCCCAGAACGGGGTCGGTGATCGGCAGCAACGCCGTCCAGCTCGCTATTGCCGTCGACGAGGACGCTCAGACGTTCGTCGCGATCTCTGCAATCGACAATCTCGTCAAAGGAACCGGGGGAGCCGCAGTGCAATCGATGAATCTGGCTCTGGGCTGGCCCGAGACCGAAGGACTCTCGACGGTGGGGGTTGCTCCATGACTCGGATGATGCGTACCCAAGGCGTTACCGCGCCAGAAGGTTTTCGGGCGACCGGTATCGCAGCCGGTATCAAGGCAACCGGCGCGCTGGACCTCGCGCTGGTTTTCAACGAGGGGCCCGACTACTCCGCGGCGGGCGTGTTCACCCGTAACAAGGTGCGAGCCGCCCCGGTGCTGTGGTCGGAACAGATATTGGCCAGCGGACGGCTGCGTGCGGTCATCCTCAACTCCGGCGGCGCCAACGCCTGCACCGGCCCGGCGGGCTTCCAGGACACCCACGCCACCGCTGAGGCCACCGCAGCCGCACTATCGGAATGGGGCACCGAAACTGGTGCGATCGAGGTCGCCGTCTGCTCGACCGGGTTGATCGGTGACCGACTGCCGATGGCCAAGGTACTGGCTGGTGTCCAAGCGATCGTGCACGAGATGGCGGGGGGGTTGACCGGTGGAGATGAGGCCGCCCGGGCCATCATGACCACCGATTCGGTGCCCAAACAGGTTGCGCTGCATCACCACGACAAATGGACGGTAGGTGGGATGGCCAAGGGGGCGGGCATGCTGGCCCCCTCACTGGCCACCATGCTCAGTGTCATCACCACTGACGCCGTGGCCAGCGCGGAGGCCTTGGGCGCTGCCCTGAATCACGCGGTCTCGCGCACATTCGATCGCCTCGACATCGACGGGAGCTGCTCGACGAACGACACCGTCCTGCTGTTGTCCTCGGGTGCAAGCGAGATCGCACCCAGTCAGGCGGACCTCGACGACGCCGTGCTCACGCTGTGCGATGACCTGTGCGCTCAACTGCAGCACGACGCCGAAGGCGCCACCAAGCAAGTCATCGTTGCTGTCACTGGTGCGGCCTGCGAAGACGACGCGCTCATCGCCGCCCGGGTGGTGGCCCGCGACAGCCTGGTCAAAACCGCTCTGTTCGGCTCCGACCCCAATTGGGGTCGGGTTCTAGCAGCGGTCGGTATGGCGCCGGTTCCCCTGGATCCCGAACGGATCACCGTGTCCTTCAACGGCTTCCCGGTATGCATCAACGGCGTCGGGGCCCCGGGTGCGCGTGAGGTCGACCTGTTGGACGAGAACATCACAGTGACCGTCGATCTGGGTGTTGGGACGGCGACGGCAGAGGTCCGCACCACCGACCTCTCGCATGGCTACGTCGAGGAGAACTCGGCCTACAGCTCGTGAGCCCGACGACAGCGGTCAAGGCACAGGTACTGGCCGAGGCGTTACCGTGGCTCAAGTCGCTGCATGACAAGATCGTCGTGGTGAAGTACGGCGGCAACGCCATGAGCGACGACAGGCTCAAGGCGGCATTCGCCGCCGACATGGTCTTCTTGCGCAACTGTGGTATTCACCCCGTCGTGGTTCACGGCGGCGGCCCACAGATCAGCGCAATGCTGCAAAAACTCGGCATCGCAGGTGATTTCAAAGGTGGATTCCGCGTCACCACCCCCGAGGTACTCGACGTCGCACGCATGGTGCTGTTCGGCCAAGTCGGCAGGGAACTGGTGAATCTCATCAATGCCCACGGTCCGTACGCCGTCGGGATTACCGGAGAGGACGCGCACCTGTTCACCGCGGTTCGCCGCACCGCGCTGGTCGACGGCATCGCCACCGATATCGGGCTGGTCGGTGACGTCGCACGGGTCAACACCGACGCCGTGCTGGATCTCATCGACGCCGGCCGCATACCCGTCGTGTCAACGATCGCACCGGACGACGGCGGACGGGTCTACAACGTCAACGCCGATACCGCTGCGGGCGCTTTGGCCGAAGCCCTTGGTGCCGAGAGGTTGCTGATGCTCACCGATGTCGAGGGCCTCTATACGAACTGGCCCGACCGTGGCTCTTTGGTCCGCGAGGTCGACGTCGCCGCGCTCACACAGCTTCTTCCCACGCTGGAGGAAGGGATGGTGCCCAAGATCGAAGCTTGTCTGCGCGCGGTGGGCGGCGGTGTGCCGAGCGCGCACGTTATCGACGGGCGGATCGAGCATTGTGTGCTGGTCGAATTGTTCACCGATGAGGGGGCCGGTACCAAGGTTGTCCCTCCGACGGCGACGCTGCAGGCAGGTACGAGTTCTGGTGAAGGGGCGCGTCCCGCCGGCGGGGATGGATCGGGCAAGGGGAGCGACGCATGACCGAAAACCCTCGGCAGACTGCACTGCTGGACCGGTGGTCGGCAGTAATGATGAACAACTACGGCGTCCCGCCCGTCGCGCTGGCTAGTGGCGACGGTGCCGTGGTCACCGACCTTGACGGCAAGACCTACCTAGATCTTCTGGGTGGCATTGCCGTCAATGTCCTGGGACACCGCCACCCCGCGGTCATCGATGCGGTGACCCGCCAGATGACCACGCTGGGCCACACATCCAACCTGTATGCCACCGAACCGGGTGTTGCGCTGGCCGAGAAGCTGGTCGGACTCCTCGGCGTTGCGGCGCGCGTGTTTTTCTGCAATTCGGGCGCCGAAGCCAACGAGGTGGCATTCAAGATCAGCCGGCTCACCGGCCGGACGAAACTCGTTGCTGCCCAGGGCGCGTTTCACGGCCGCACCATGGGTTCGCTCGCACTCACCGGCCAGCCGTCCAAGCAGGAACCGTTCGCCCCGCTGCCCGGCGAGGTCACCCACGTGCCCTACGGAGATGTGGAAGCACTTGCGCGCGAAGTGAATACGGAAACCGCCGCGGTCTTCCTCGAGCCGATCATGGGAGAGGGTGGCGTCGTCGTTCCGCCTGCAGGGTACCTTGCGGCCGCACGCGAGATCACCGCTGCGCATGGCGCACTTCTGGTACTTGATGAAGTGCAGACCGGGATCGGGCGTACGGGTGCCTTTTATGCCCACCAGCACGACGGGATCATTCCCGACATCGTCACGCTCGCCAAAGGACTCGGCGGAGGGTTGCCGATCGGTGCATGTCTGGCAGTCGGGGCGGCTGGCGACCTCCTCACCCCCGGACTGCACGGCAGCACCTTTGGGGGCAACCCGGTCTGCACGGCCGCCGCGTTAGCGGTCCTCGGCGTGCTCGCCGAGGAGCACCTGGTCGAACGTGCCGACGTACTCGGAAAGACCATCGGCGACCGGACCGAAGCGCTGGGCCATCCCCTGGTCGATCACGTCCGCGGTCGAGGTCTGCTGCTTGGCGTGGTTCTGACCGCCGAGGCGGCCAAGCCTTTCGAGGTCGCTGCGCGCGAAGCAGGATTTCTGGTCAATGCGGCAGCGCCCGACGTTGTCAGGCTGGCTCCGCCGCTGGTGATCACCGAAAGCCAGGTTGAGGCATTCCTATCCGCACTCCCAGCCCTCTTGGACAAGGCGGACAAATCATGATCCGACATTTTCTGCGCGACGACGACCTGACCCCCGAGGAGCAGGCCGATGTGCTGGCCCTGGCGGCCGACCTGAAGAAGGTCCCGTTCGCCCGTCGCCCGCTGGAGGGCCCGCGTGGGGTTGCGGTGATATTCGAGAAGAACTCAACTCGTACCCGGTTCTCGTTCGAGATGGGTATCGCACAGCTCGGAGGGCACGCGGTCGTGGTGGACGGCTCCAGCACCCAGTTGGGCCGCGAGGAGACGTTGGAGGACACCGGGCGGGTGCTTTCGCGGTACGTCGAGGCCATCGTGTGGCGGACTTTCGGGCAGGAAAGACTCACGGCCATGGCCTCGGGGGCATCGGTGCCGGTCATCAATGCGCTGTCCGACGAGTTTCACCCTTGTCAGGTGCTGGCCGATCTGCAGACGGTAGCTGAGCGCAAAGGCGCTCTGAAAGGGCTCCGGCTCAGCTACTTCGGCGATGGCGCCAACAACATGGCGCACTCGCTGATGCTGGGCGGAGTTACCGCGGGTATCCATGTCACCATTGCCGCCCCACGCGGCTTCGAACCCGATCCGATGTTCGTCGCTGCGGCCGAGGAGCGCGCCACCCAGACCGACGCCACCGTGACGCTCGCCGACGATCCCACACGGGCCGCCGCCGGGGCGGACGTGTTGGTGACTGATACGTGGACCTCGATGGGGCAGGAGGGCGACGGTCTGGACCGGGTGGGCCCGTTCGAGGCGTTCCAGCTGAACGCGGCTCTGCTTGCCCATGCGGATGCCGAAGCCGTTGTGCTGCACTGTCTTCCCGCACATCGCGGTCATGAGATCACCGATGAGGTCATCGACGGCCCACAGTCGGCGGCATGGGACGAGGCGGAGAACCGGTTGCACGCCCAGAAGGCGTTGCTGGCGTGGCTGCTCGAGCACGGGGCCTCATGACCAGCGTTGCTACCCGCGCCGGGCGGCAGGCCAGAATCATCGCACTGCTGTCGGCCCTGTCGGTCCACAGTCAGACCGAATTGGCTGCGCTACTGGCTGATGAGGGGATCGACGTCACGCAGGCCACGTTGTCGCGAGATCTCGAAGAACTCGGCGCGGTCAAGCTTCGGGGCGCCGACGGCGGCGTCGGCGTCTACGTGGTACCCGAGGATGGCAGTCCGGTGCGCGGCGTCACCGGAGGCACCGAACGAGTGTCGCGGCTGCTGGTAGAACTGCTGGCATCCACCGATGCCAGCGGTAATCTCGCCGTCCTGCGCACGCCGCCCGGTGCGGCGCACTATCTGGCCAGTGCCATCGACCGTGCGGCGCTACCGTACGTGGTCGGCACGATAGCCGGTGATGACACCATCCTGATGGTCGCTCGGGAGCCGATGACCGGCGCCGAACTGGCCGCCACGGTTGAAAACCTCGCCCATGCTCGATAGAGCCCGACGAAGCCACACAGTAGGAAGCCACACAGTAGAAGGAGTTTCGCAATGTCTGAGCGCGTCATCCTCGCGTATTCCGGCGGTCTGGACACCTCGGTGGCGATCAGCTGGATCGGGAAGGAGACCGGTCGCGAGGTGGTGGCGGTCGCCATAGATCTGGGCCAGGGCGGCGAGGACATGGACGTCGTGCGTCAGCGCGCACTGGACTGTGGAGCCGTCGAGGCGGTCGTGATCGACGCCAGGGAGGAATTCGCTGATCAGTACTGCCTGCCGGCAATTCAGTCCAACGCGCTCTACATGGATCGCTATCCGCTGGTGTCTGCCCTGAGCCGGCCGTTGATCGTCAAGCACCTGGTACAGGCCGCCCGCGAACACAGCGGCGGCATCGTGGCACACGGATGCACCGGTAAAGGCAATGACCAGGTTCGGTTCGAGGTCGGATTCGCCTCACTGGCACCCGATCTCGAAGTTCTCGCTCCGGTGCGTGACTACGCGTGGACCCGGGAGAAGGCGATCGCATTTGCTGAGGAGAACGCCATCCCTATCAACGTCACCAAGCGCTCACCGTTCTCGGTGGACCAGAATGTTTGGGGGCGTGCGGTCGAAACCGGCTTCCTCGAGCATCTGTGGAACTCGCCGACTAAGGATGTGTACGACTACACCGAGGATCCGACGGTCAACTGGAGCAGCCCCGATGAGGTGGTCGTCGGGTTCGACAAAGGTGCGCCGGTGTCAGTGGATGGACGCCCGGTTTCGGTTCTCCAGGCCATTGAGGAGCTCAACAGCCGCGCGGGGGAGCAGGGTGTGGGACGCCTCGACGTGGTCGAGGACCGGCTGGTGGGAATCAAGAGCCGGGAGATCTATGAAGCACCCGGCGCCATGGTGCTGATCACCGCGCACGCCGAGCTCGAACACGTCACGCTCGAACGCGAATTAGGTCGGTTCAAGCGCACCACCGATCAGAAGTGGGGCGAGCTGGTTTATGACGGACTCTGGTACTCACCGTTGAAGACGGCGCTCGAATCGTTCGTGACCAAGACCCAGGAGCACGTCACCGGTGAGATCCGGTTGGTGTTGCACGGCGGACACATCGCGGTGAACGGGCGCCGCAGCGCAGAATCGCTATACGACTTCAACCTCGCCACCTACGACGAGGGCGATACCTTCGATCAATCTTCGGCCAAGGGATTCGTGCACGTGCACGGTCTGTCATCGAGCCTGTCTGCACGCCGAGACTTGGCAGAGCAGTGATGAGCCCGATGAGCCGCTCACGCGAGGGACATCGATTGTGACAACCAACGAAGGCTCTCTGTGGGGCGGCCGCTTCGCTGATGGGCCGTCAGATGCGCTGACCGCGCTGAGTAAGTCGACACACTTTGACTGGGTGCTCGCACCCTACGATGTCGTGGCCTCCAAAGCCCATGCACGCGTGCTGTTCCAGGCCGGTCTGCTGACCGCCGAGCAGCGCGATGGGTTGCTCGCAGGCTTGGACAGACTCGGCGAAGATGTCGCCAACGGCAGTTTCACCCCCATCGAAACCGATGAGGATGTGCACGGCGCCCTGGAACGCGGACTCATCGAACGCGCCGGCCCCGACCTCGGCGGCCGGCTTCGCGCAGGGCGCTCGCGAAACGACCAGGTGGCAACGTTGTTTCGGCTATGGCTGCGTGATGCGGCGCGCAGGGTTGCCGACGGCGTGCTGGAAGTGGTCGGTGCGCTCGCCGCTCAGGCCGCAGCTCACCCGTCGGCGATCATGCCTGGCAAGACCCATCTCCAATCAGCTCAGCCGGTCCTGCTGGCACACCATCTGCTGGCCCACGCCCACCCACTGCTGCGCGACGTCGATCGGATCGCAGACTTCGACGAGCGTGCTGCGGTGTCTCCGTACGGATCCGGGGCGCTGGCCGGATCATCTCTGGGTCTGGACCCCGATGCGATCGCGCTGGAGCTCGGTTTCAGGGCTGCGGCAGACAATTCGATCGATGCGACAGCAGCTCGCGACTTCGCCGCCGAGGCCGCGTTCGTGTTCGCCATGATCGGCGTAGACCTCTCCCGACTCGCTGAGGACATCATTGTCTGGAGCACAACCGAATTCGGCTATGTGACCATGCACGATTCGTGGTCGACGGGTAGCTCGATCATGCCTCAGAAGAAGAACCCCGATATCGCCGAATTGGCCCGCGGGAAGTCCGGTCGCCTGATCGGCGACCTGACTGGGCTACTGGCAACGCTCAAGGCGCAGCCACTGGCCTACAACCGCGACCTTCAAGAAGACAAGGAACCCGTATTCGACGCCGTGGCGCAGCTAGAACTACTACTGCCCGCGATGGCCGGCCTGGTGTCCACGTTGAGTTTCGACGTCGACCGGATGGCCGAACTGGCCCCAATGGGTTACACATTGGCCACCGATGTCGCCGAGTGGCTCGTCCGCAGGGGAGTCCCATTCCGAATCGCGCATGAGGCGGCCGGCGCCGCAGTCCGTACGGCCGAGAGCCGTGGTGTGGGCCTCGACGAGCTCAGCGACGAGGAGTTGGCGCACATCAGCGCCGAGCTGACGCCAGCGGTGCGGGCCGTGCTGACCGTGGAGGGCTCGGTCTCGGCGCGCGACGCCCGCGGCGGTACCGCCCCAGCGCAGGTAGCCATTCAGCTCGACGGAATTCGGCATACCAGCGACCGTTTGCGGCTGCGGCTCGGGCGCCGAGGACAGTAGTTCAGCAACCCACGTCACTGGCGCCGGACCGGGCAACCCTCATCCGTGATCCTCGGCCGCAGCCAGCCAGGCCCCTTCGAGAGAGTCCTTCCGAGCCAGCAGCTCACCAAGCTCGGTGTTGAGCTCACCAGCGCGCACATGATCGGCGGCTGCCCGCGCCATGGAGTCGTGCACTGAGTCGATCTGGTCATCGAGCTTCGCCAGCTGGTTCTCGATGCGCGCCATCTCCTTGCCGACTCGGCGTTCGCGTGCGCTGGCGGACTCGTTACGGGCCGATGATGCCGGCGCGGAGGTCCAGGATTCGGCCGCGGCGCGGTCGGACAGGTACTGCTCGATGCCTCCGGGAAGCAGATCGCAGCGGCCGCCCCCGGTAAGTGCGTACGTCACGTCGCTGACGCGCTCAAGGAAGTACCGGTCATGTGTAACCACAATCAGCGTTCCGGGCCAGCCGTCGAGATAGTCCTCGATCACAGTGAGGGTGTCTATGTCTAGATCATTGGTGGGTTCGTCGAGGAGTAAGACGTTGGGTTCGTCGAGCAGCAGCTGCAGGAACTGCAGCCGGCGCCGCTCACCGCCGGACAATTCGGCGATACGGGCGGTCAGTTTGTCGCCCACGAATCCGAAGTCCTTCAACAGAGTGTCCGCGGTAATCTCTCGCCCGCCGGCCAACTCGGTAATCCTGCGACGATTCTCGACGGCCTCAATAACGCGCTGCTCGCCGTCGATGTCGGTCATCGTCTGACTCAGGTAGCCGATCCGCAATGTCAGGCCCCGCTTGATGGTGCCCGCGGAAGGATGCAGTTGGTCCGCCAACAGCCTCAGCACCGAGGTCTTGCCGCTGCCGTTCACGCCTACCAGCCCGATGCGGGCCCCCGGCCCGATCGACCAATCGAGGCTGTCCAACAGGATGTGTGCGGGGTCGCCAACTTCTAGATGTACCCGATGTAGGTCGAAGACGTCCTTGCCCAGTCGCGCGGTGGAAAAGCGTTGCAGAACAAGCGAATCACGTGGCGGTGGCTCGTTGGCGATCAGCTCGTTGGCCGCCTGGATGCGGAACTTCGGCTTCGACGTCCGTGCGGGCGGTCCGCGCCGCAGCCATGCGAGCTCCTTGCGCATCAGGTTTCTGCGCCGCATCTCGGTGCCCGCGGCTACCCGCATGCGCTCGGCGCGTGCGAGCACGTAAGCGGCGTACCCGCCGTCGTAGGCGTCCACGGCTCCGTCATGCACCTCCCAGGTCCTGGTGCACACCGCGTCGAGGAACCACCGGTCGTGGCTGACCACCACGAGCGCACGCCCAGGCCGTGAGCTCAGATGGCCGGCCAGCCAACCGATGACCTCCACGTCGAGATGGTTGGTTGGCTCATCGAGTATCAGCAGGTCATGGCTGGCCAACAGGACCTCGGCAAGCGCCGTCCGGCGGCGTTCACCGCCAGACAAGCCGGTCACATCGGCGTCGAGGCTGATTCCGGCTAGGAGGTATTCGACAACCGCGCGGGTGTGGGGCTCAGCTGCCCAGATGTGATCGGGCCTTCCCTCGGCTATCACCGTTCGCACAGTGGATCCGGCGGCGAAGTCGTCGGCCTGGCGCAGGTAGCCCACCGACAAACCCGATGTGTGTGTGACCCGGCCGGCGTCGGGATCACATACGCCGGTCAAAACTTTCAGCAACGTGGTCTTGCCGTCGCCGTTACGCCCAACAACCCCGATAGCGTCGCCGTCCTCGATCCCGAGGCTCACAGCGTCGAGCAAAGTGCGGGTGCCATAGCCGACCGTGGCGCGTTCTACATTGATCAGGTTTGCCATCAGCCGCCGATGATAGGCGGCGCCGTGCCATGATGGCGGCGGTGGGTTGGGGGACTGGACGAGCGATAGGGAGAGCGCGGTGGTGGACCTCTCGGCGATCACCAGGCCGGTAGAGCGACTGGTCGCTACCGCGCAGAACGGACTCGAAGTACTGCGCTACGGCGGGCTGGAGACAGGTTCGGTTCCGTCACCGTTCCAGGTCATCGAGAGCGTTCCGATGTACCGGTTGCGCCGCTACTTCCCGCCCGACAGTCGGCCGGGCGCCAAGTCGGCGGGGTCTCCGGTTCTGATGGTGCACCCGATGATGATGTCGGCCGATATGTGGGATGTCACCCGCGACGACGGTGCCGTGGGGATTCTGCACCGGGCCGGCCTCGACCCGTGGGTGATCGACTTCGGGTCACCCGACGAGGTCGAGGGCGGGATGCAGCGCAACCTGGCCGACCACGTCGTGGCTCTGAGCGAGGCTGTCGACACCATCAAGACGGTGACCGGACGCGATGTCCACCTTGCCGGCTATTCGCAGGGCGGCATGTTTGCCTACCAAACGGCCGCCTACCGTCGGTCCAAGGTCCTGGCAAGCATCATCACCTTCGGTGCACCCGTGGACACGCTTGCGGCGCTGCCGATGAATATGCCCGCCACCCTGGCCCCAGCGGCCGCCGACTTCATGGCTGATCATGTCTTCAGTCGGATCGACATCCCGGGCTGGTTGGCGCGAGCCGGCTTCCAAATGCTGGATCCGATCAAGACTGCCCAGTCGCGAGTGGACTTCCTTCTCCAACTGCATGATCGGGAGGCGTTGCTGCCGCGCGAGCAGCAGCGTCGGTTCCTGGCCTCCGATGGCTGGATTGCCTGGTCGGGTCCGGCGATCGCCGAGCTGCTCAAGCAGTTCATCGCGCACAATCGAATGATGACCGGCGGCTTCTCGATCCGGGGCGACCTGGTTACGCTGTCCGACATCGATTGCCCGGTGATGGCTGTGGTCGGCGAGGTCGATGATATCGGTCAGCCGGCGTCGGTGCGCGGCATCAAGCGGGCCGCACCGCAGGCCGATATCTATGAATTTCTCATCCGTGCAGGGCATTTCGGTCTGGTCGTGGGTTCGAAAGCGGCCACCCAGACGTGGCCTACCGTCGCTAAGTGGGTGCTGTGGCTCGACGCGGGCGGTGAGATGCCCGAGGGTGTGTCGCCGATGGCGCTGCAGCCCGTCGAGACCAACGAGAGTGGCGTCTCAGTAAGCTCACGGCTGGCGCATGGCACCGCGGCCGCCACCGAGATGGCTTTCAGTTTCGTCAGGTCGGCGGCCGATGCGCTCGTCGCCGCAAACAAGTCCGCGCGCACCATGGCTGTCGAGACAGTGCGCACGCTGCCACGGCTGGCCCGGCTAGGCCAGGTCAATAACCATACCCGGATATCGTTGGGCCGCATCATGTCTGAGCAGGCACGTGACGCCCCACTCGGGGAGGCGTTGCTGTTCGACGGGCGCGTGCATACCTATGAGGCCGTCGACCGGCGTATCAACAACGTCGTTCGGGGACTGATCGAGGTGGGAGTGCGTCAGGGAGCCCACGTCGGAGTGCTGATGGACACCCGGCCCAGTGCGCTGGTGGCGATCGCGGCGCTTTCCCGCTTGGGCGCGGTCGCCGTGCTGATGCCGCCGGACGCCGACCTCGCAACTGCCGCCCGGCTGGGCGGAGTGTCGGAAATCATGGCCGACCCGGGCAATCTGGAGGCCGCCCGCAGGCTGCACACGCGCGTCCTGGTGCTCGGAGGCGGCGAATCTCGCGATCTGCGACTGGCTGACGGCGCCGATGTCGTTGACATGGAGAAGATCGACCCGGACGTTGTCGACCTTCCTGGTTGGTATCGGCCCAACCCCGGACTGGCGCGCGACTTGGCGTTCATCGGATTCAGCGCCATGAGCGGAGAGCTCATCGCCCGCCAGATCACCAACTTCCGGTGGGCGCTATCGGCGTTCGGCACAGCCTCGGCCGCCAACCTCAGCCGGACTGACACCGTGTACTGCCTGACCCCGCTGCACCATCAGTCGGGGCTGCTGGTGAGTCTCGGTGGTGCGGTGGTGGGCGGCGCACGGATTGCGCTGTCTCGGGGACCGCGTCCTGACCGATTCCTCCAGGAGATCCGTCAGTACGGCGTGACCGTCGTCTCCTACACGTGGGCGATGTTGCGGGAGATCATCGACGATCCGGCTTTCTCCCCGAAAGGCAGTCATCCGGTTCGACTGTTCATCGGTTCGGGCATGCCCACCGGCCTGTGGAAGCGCGTCGTGGATGTGTTCGAGCCGACGCACGTCGTGGAGTTCTTCGCCACTACGGACGGGCAGGCTGTGTTGGCCAATGTCTCGGGCGCCAAGATCGGCAGCAAGGGCAGGCCGCTGCCAGGCGGTGGCCAGATCGCGCTAGCCGCCTATGACTCCGAGGACAACCTGATCCTTGAGGACGATGAGGGCTTCGTGCGCCGGGCAGAGGTCAACGAAGTCGGCGTGCTACTCGCTCATCCACGAGGCCCAATCGATCCGCTGGCGTCGGTGAAGCGGGGTGTCTTCGCTCCCGCCGACACCTGGGTATCCACCGAATACCTGTTCCGCCGCGACGAGGACGGCGACTACTGGCTGGTCGGCAACCGCGATGGGGTGATCCGAACGTCAGGGGGGCCGGTGTTCTCCGCGGCGGTCAATGATGCGGTCGGCGAGATTAATGCCGTGGACATGGCCGTCACCTACGGGGTGCAGGCCGATGGTGAGACCGTGGCCATCACGGCGTTGGGATTGCGTCCCGGTGGCAGCGTTGCAACGGGGGACCTGTCTGACGCGCTGGAGGAGCTGGCCGTTGGTGCTGCGCCCGACATCGTGCATGTGGTGGCGGACATGGCTCTCACCGCGACCTACCGCCCGCTGGCCGGCCCGTTGATACGGCAGGGCATCCCCAAGGCGTCGCGTAACGCCTGGCATCGCGACCCCGATAGTCATCGGTACAAGCGGTTGACTGCCGCGGTGCGCGCCAAGATCGTGGGCAGTCAGCAGTGATGGCCGGCGGCGAATGCACTGTTAGGCTCGCGCTGGCATAGCCGTCCACGAGGAGGATAGATGTCATCGCGAATCTGGCGTCGATCAGCGGCGACCGCGCTGGCCGGCGCAATAATGGTCGGCGGCCTCGGGTCTGTGGTTTCTGTGCCTGCGGCGTGGGCGCAGCCGGCCGAACCGACAACCGAGAATCGGCGGCCGATGTCGCCCGATCGGGTCCTGATGATGATCTCCGAGCAGTACCAGGTCGGCTCCAGTGGTGGCCAGGTATCCAAGTTGATTGACCAGGTGATCACCCTTCGCAAGCGGGGTATCCGTCCGTCGCGGACGAGCACACAGGCGCTGTTGGCCGCCCTCGATAGGCGTCCGAACCAGAAACCGCTGATCGATGCTCTTCAGGCGACACTGAGCGATCAGCGTAGGCAATTTGCGCGCCAAGGCATCCAAGCCCCAGGCGGCGCGCCTCCGGTCGCGACTCCAGGCAGCCCGCAAGCTCCGATGGGCGGCCCGGCATGGGGTCCAGAGAACCCGATGCAGCAGGACACGCCGATCTTCCAGAGCCCCGGTCGCTGAGCGGATGACGCTGGAGGACGCCCTGCTGGCAATCCTGGTGTGCCCGGCAGATCGCGGCCCGCTGCTACTGGTCGAAGAGTCTGAAGAGGTGCCTGAAGAGGTGCTGTACAACCCGCGTCTACGGTGCAAGTACCGCATCGACGACGGTATTCCGGTGTTGCTGGTCGATGAGGCGGTCGCGGTCGACGAGGCCGAACATCAGCGATTGCTGGCGGCGGATCAGTCCTAGGACGGCTTAGATCCAAGGACGGATCAGTCCTAGGACGGCTCAGGGCAGTGGCCTCTTGCCAGTTCGCGGTCCTGCAGCGGCGGCGAACACCTTCCGTAGGATCTACGACCGTGGCGGGCGATTTGCTGGCGGTCGACCCACTGCGTGCCGCCGGCCGCCTGCTCGGCGCGGTGATCATTGGGCGGGGCGTCGAAGCGGTCCTCATCGAGGTCGAGGCCTACGGGGGGCCCGCCGACAGCCCATGGCCGGACGCCGCGTCCCATTCGTTCCGTGGCCCGAATCTGCGTAATGCGGTGATGTTCGGACCGCCCGGGCGGCTCTACACGTACCGCAGCCACGGCATTCACGTGTGCGCGAACGTCGTCTGCGCGACGGACGGGGTGGCTGGCGCGGTGCTGCTGCGCGCGGCGGTGGTCGAGGCGGGCGTCGATACCGCCCGGGCACGTCGCGGCGACCGGGCAGCTCTCTCGGCGCTCGCGCGGGGACCGGGAAATCTGTGCTCTGCGTTGGGAATCACCCTGGGTGACAACGGGATCGACCTTCTTGACCCGGCAGCGCCGGTTCGGCTTGTGCTCTCGGAGTTCAGGGAGTGCTCGTCCGGACCAAGAGTAGGAGTCAGCAGGGCCGCCGATCGCCGTTGGCGTTTGTGGCTGCCCGGACACCCGGAAGTGTCGGCGTACCGACGCAGCCCGCGGGCACCGGCTCATGGGGAAAGCGATTAGTACGGAAAGATCGAACGCTGTGACTTCTACGGCTTCTGCGTCCTCTGCGTCCTCAGCGTCTTCTGAGGCGACACCGATCCTGGACGAGCTGGACTGGCGGGGGCTCATCGCGCAGTCCACCGACCGAGATTCGCTGGCCACGGCCTTGGCCTCGGGGCCACTGACGGTCTACTCCGGTTTCGATCCGACGGCGCCGAGTCTGCACGCAGGACATCTGATACCGCTGCTCACACTGCGGCGATTCCAGCAGGCGGGCCACCGGCCCATCGTGCTTGCCGGTGGTGCTACCGGGATGATCGGGGATCCGCGCGATGTTGGTGAACGCACCCTGAACGCCGCGGACGTCGTTGCGGACTGGGCAGACCGCATCCGGGGGCAGTTGGAGCGTTTTGTCGAATTCGATGATTCGTCGACAGGTGCCGTAGTCGCCAACAATCTGTCCTGGACCAGTGAGCTCTCGGCAATCGAATTCCTGCGCGACATCGGCAAGCATTTCTCGGTGAACGTGATGCTCGATCGCGACACTGTGCGTCGCAGACTCGAAGGTGAGGGAATCTCCTACACCGAGTTCAGCTACATGCTGCTGCAGGCCAACGATTTCGTCGAGTTGCATCAGAGATTCCAATGCTCGCTGCAAGTGGGCGGTTCTGACCAATGGGGCAATATCATCGCCGGTGTCCGCCTGGTCCGGCAGATGGCCGGCGCCTCGGTGCACGCTCTGACAACACCGCTGGTCACTGACTCTGAAGGCAAGAAATTCGGCAAGTCCAGTGGCGGTGGCAGCGTCTGGCTGGACCCCGAGATGACCAGCCCCTACGCCTGGTACCAGTACTTCTTCAACACGGCGGACGCAGACGTCGTCCGATACCTGCGCTGGTTCACTTTCCTGTCGGCCCAGGAGTTGGCCGAATTAGAGCTGGCCACCGCCGATCGTCCACACGAACGGTCTGCTCAGCGGCGATTGGCTCGCGACCTCACCGATCTCGTGCATGGCCGGGCAGCGACTGCGGCCGTCGAGCACGCGAGCCAGGCGCTGTTCGGGCGGGGCGAGCTCACCGGGCTCGACGAAGCCACCCTGTCGGCAGCCTTGCGCGAGGCCTCGGTGACCGAATTGGCCCCCGGCGGCCCGGACTCGATCGCCGACCTATTGGTCGCCGCAGGCCTCTCAGCGAGCAAGGGTGCTGCGCGCCGGACGATCGCCGAGGGTGGGGTGTCGGTCAACAACGTCAAGATCGTCGCCGATGACTGGGCGCCGCAGCCGTCAGACTTCTTGCATGGCAGGTGGCTGGTGCTGCGTCGGGGTAAGCGGAATATCGCGGGCATCGAGCGCGTTGGATGACTTGAACTGGAGCGATTCGCTCCGGCCAAGCTACGAAGCTACGAAGCTACGAGGTTGGGTGTCGTGGTTCGGGAACAAACCCGGCCACCGCGACGTTGGACCTGTGAGGAGCTGACGCACCAGTGCGGTGCGCACGCTGGGTTTGGTTGAAAGACACGCCCCAGCAGGCCATTTGACTCCTAGTTTTCCCTCGCGTAACTTGTTGACGTCGTCGCGACGCGGACCAACCGCTGAGCGCGACGGCCTCCCAGAGGGAAGCTCCACTTCGGTGGTTTCCTGACCGTCCGCACTATCGGCACGCGGCATTTAGCCGCGGGTTGGTCGCGCGACCGGGTGGGGTGTGTTGTTTGAGAACTCAATAGTGTGTTTGGTGGTTTTTGTTTGTTGTTTTTTGTTTTTGGTTGTGCCCCTTTTTGT
>JAHZKD010000377.1 GCA_022600605.1 Actinomycetes bacterium | reverse complement strand
CGATCGACGGCAAGCTGCATGAGCCGTTCGAGGCCATGACGATCGACTGCCCTGACGAGTTCCTCGGCGCCATCACCCAGCTGATGGCCGCTCGTAAAGGGCGGATGGAGGAGATGGCCAACCACGCCGCCGGGTGGGTGCGGATGGACTTCATCGTGCCCAGCCGCGGGCTGATCGGCTTCCGGACGGACTTCCTTACGCTGACCCGCGGCACCGGAATCGCCAACGCCGTCTTCGATGGCTACCGTCCATGGGCAGGGGAGATCCGGGCCCGCCACACCGGCTCGCTGGTTTCAGACCGCACCGGTTCGGTGACGCCGTTCGCGATGATGCAGCTTTCCGACCGTGGGCAATTCTTCGTCGAGCCGGGAGACGACACCTACGAAGGCCAGGTCGTCGGGATCAATCCGCGGGCCGAGGATCTCGACGTCAACGTCACCCGCGAAAAGAAGCTCACCAACATGCGATCGTCGACAGCCGACGTAATGGAAACCCTGGCCCGCCCGCTTGAGTTGGGGCTTGAGCAGGCGATGGAGTTCTGTGCAGAGGACGAGTGCGTCGAAGTCACTCCCGAGGTGGTCAGGGTTCGCAAAGCCGAACTCGGTGCCACGTTGCGTGCCCGCGCGCGTTCGCGTGCCAAAGCCCGGGGCTAGGTCGGACGGTCGGCCAGTTCGGCGGGCCGGCCCGGAATCGATGGATACCCTGTTGAGCGTGCTGACCACTCCGCGACGCATCAGCGCCGTCGCCGGCGCGTTCATGATGGCGTTGACCATGGCGTTGACGATGGCCACCGGATGTACCGTCAGTGCTCCGCCGGCGCCCCAGAGCACCGATACCATCCAGGCCACGCCTCCTCCGCCGATGAAGGCAACCCAGATCATTATGGCGATCGACTCGATCGGCCCTGGTTTCAACGCCCATTTGCTCTCCGATCAGTCTCCAGTGAACGCGGCCATCAGTGCCCTGGTCCTGCCCAGTTCGTTCCGGCCGATCCCCGATGCGGAGACGCCGACAGGGTCGCGCTGGGAGTTGGACACCTCGCTGTTGGTGTCGGCGGAGGTTAGCGGGCAGAACCCGTTCACGGTGACCTACAAGATTCGCCCCGAAGCTCAGTGGACGGACAACGCGCCGATCGCTGCTGATGACTACTGGTACTTGTGGCGCCAGATGGTCGGCCAGCCAGGGACGGTGGATCCGGCCGGCTATGACCTGATCACCGACGTGCAGTCCGTCGAAGGCGGAAAGACGGCAGTGGTGACCTTTTCGCAGCCGTATCCGGCGTGGCGCGAGCTATTCAACAACATCCTTCCGGCCCACATCGTCAAGGATGTGCCGGGCGGATTCGTCGCGGGGTTAGCCCGCGCATTGCCGGTTACCGGTGGACAGTTCCGGGTGGAGAACATCGATCCGCAACGCGACGAGATCCTGCTGGCCCGCAACGACAGATACTGGGGCGTACCCGCGACGCCTGACTTGATCCTGTTCCGTCGTGGAGGCTCGCGCGCCATGCTGGCCGACTCGATCCGCAACGGTGACACCCAGGTCGCCCAGGTGCACGGCGGGGCGGTGGCCTTCGCGCAGTTGTCCGCGATCCCCGATGTGCGGACGTCGCGGATCGTCACCCCGCGCGTCCTGCAACTGACGCTGCGCGCAAAGCAGCCGGCGATCGAAGATGCGCAAGTGCGGCAGGCCATTCTGGGTCTGCTCGATGTGAACCTGCTGGCCGCCGTCGGGGCTGGCGGCGACAACGCCGTAACGTTGGCGCAGGCGCAGGTGCGCACACCGTCGGATCCCGGCTACGTCCCGACCGCTCCGCCGGCGATGACCCGGGAGCAGGCCATGGCGCTGCTGGCCGAAGCCGGATACCAGGTCGAACCGGTGCCGACCCGGGAGCCACCTGCTCCCAGCCAGCCGGAGAGCAACAGGGGGCACCTGGTGAAGGACGGCGAGCCGCTGAGTTTGGTGCTTGGCGCTGCTGCCAACGATCCGACGTCGGTAGCGGTCGCCAACACCGCGGCCGACCAGTTGCGCAGCGTCGGGATCGCGGTATCAGTGTCTCGCATGGATCCAGTAGTTCTCTACGGTGAGGCGCTGGCCAACAACCGGCTCGACGGCATTGTCGGCTGGCGTCATGCCGGCGGCGATCTGGCGACGGCCCTGGCGTCTCGTTTCGGCTGCCCTGCGTTGCAGGCAACGACGGTCGCGACCACCCCGGCGCAGCCGTCGACGACGCCCAGCTCGTCAGCATCGTCCAGCGTCTCGGCGACGCCCACCGCGTCGCCGCAGCGTCAGCCCCCGGGCACCACCACCACTGCCCGCCCGCCCCCGCCGCCGCCGGACACCAGCCGGCTTGTCCAAGTGCCGTCCAACATCACCGGGATCTGCAACTACAGCATCCAGCCCAGGATCAACGCAGCGCTGCGCGGCACCGCAGACATCAGTGAGGTGATCGACGAGGTCGAGCCCAGCCTGTGGAACATGTGGACGGTATTGCCGATCCTGCAGGACACCACGATCGTGGCAGCCGGGCCGACCGTGCAGAACGTCAGCCTGACCGGTGCGGTCCCGGTCGGAATCGTCGGCGATGCCGGCACGTGGGTCAAGCTGCCCCAGTGAGCTGCTGGCGTTGTCGGGCAAGCACTACGAGGCGGGTGTATGCCGCACCGCTGCACGCCTGGTGCGATCAACAGGCAAGCTAGTGGGAATGGAGACCCCGCGGCTACTTTTCGTTCATGCCCATCCTGACGACGAGACCCTCACCACCGGGGCGACGATCGCCCACTACGCTGCGCTCGGCGCACAGGTGCAAGTCGTCACGTGCACGCTCGGCGAGGAGGGGGAGGTCATCGGTGAGCAGTGGGCTCAACTCGCCGCCGACCGTGCCGACCAGCTTGGCGGTTACCGGATCGGCGAGCTGACAGCCGCGCTGGGCGCTCTCGGCGTGGACTGTCCCCGTTTTCTCGGCGGCCCCGGCCGCTGGCGCGACTCCGGGATGACCGGAACGCAGCCGCGAGACCAGCGGCCGCGCTTCATCGACGGTGACTTCACCGAGCAGGCGGACGCGCTGGCCGCGGTGATCTCTGAGCTTCGCCCTCACATCGTCGTCACCTACGACCCCAACGGCGGATACGGACACCCCGATCACGTGCTTGCCCACCGCGTGACTACGGCGGCCGTCGAGGCCTCCGACTGGGCCGTGCCCAAGCTGTACTGGTCGGTGATGTCGGCATCGGCGATCATTGCCGGGATGGCGGCGATGACCGATGTGCCCGAGGAGTGGACGCGGTTGACCGGTGAACAGGTGGACTCAGCGTTTTTCAGCTTCGCCGACGACGAAATCGATGCGGCGATGGAGGTCCCCGAGCGCCTGCCCGCGAAGGTCGCGGCGCTGCGCGCGCACCAGACGCAGGTCAGCGTGTCCCCGGACGGGCGGGTATTCGCGCTGTCGAACGGCCTCGCGCTGCCGATCGACGGATCCGAGTACTTCGTCTTGGCCGCCGGCGCCGCCGGAACCCGTGATCGCCGCGGCTGGGAGACCGACCTACTGGCCGGACTGAACTTGGGGTGATGGTGCGGCCACCGGGTAAGCTGCCCGAACCGACTGCCACGGAGGGAAACCTGACAGGGGCGTCCGCGCCGGTTTCAGACCGGCTCCGTTTCGTGCTGTTGGCGCTGCTCGGCGCCGATGGCGTGCTCTCGGCCCTGGTGGCCGTCTTCTTCTTGCCGCTGCGGGTTGGTTCAGTGCCGTTTCCGGTCAGCGCACTACTCAGTGGCGCGGTGAACGCATTGTTGGTCTGGGTGGCGCTGCAATGGACGGCAAGTCCCCGCCTTGCGGCGCTGCCTCTATGGACTTGGCTGCTCACCGTTGTGGTGTTCGCGTTCGGCGGCCCCGGCGAGGACATCATGTTCGGCGGGACCGGAATCATGGAGGTAGGACCGATAATCCTCATTGCTCTAGGTGCCCTACCACCTGCCTGGGTGCTTATGCGCCACCCGATGTCGGCGGACCCGTGGGCATCTACGCCCTAGAGGGGCCATGGCCGCCTGATCGATCGCGCACAGCACGTGATCGATGGGGCGGACTCCGTCTTCGGCGCCGGATGACTACTGTGACCGGTATGCCAGGCGCAGTGGTTTCAGATGGCCAGACGTGCGGATGATCCGCGACAACGGCGGGGTTACAGCGAAGTGGCTCTGAACACCCAGCGCGGCGTCGATCTGCCCAGTCCGGTCGTTCCGCCGCGGCCAGCGGCACCTACTCCGGCCGCCCTGAGGAGGGTTGTGCGCCGGGCACGTGACGGCGTGACACTCAACGTCGACGAAGCGGCGACCGCTCTGACGGCGCGCGGGGAAGCCCTAGCCGACCTGTGCGCCAGCGCCGCGCATGTGCGCGACGCCGGACTGCAGGCTGCGGGACGCCGGGGTCCCGCGGGTCGGTTACCGGTCAGCTACTCGCCAAAGGTGTTCATTCCTGTCACCCACCTGTGTCGCGACACATGCCATTACTGCACGTTTGTCCAGGTGCCTGGCAAGCTTCGGGCCGATGGCGCCGGCATGTTCATGGAACCCGGCGAGATCCTGGACGTGGCGCGCCGCGGTGCCGAATTAGGTTGCAAAGAAGCGTTATTCACCCTTGGTGACCGGCCGGAGGCGCGGTGGAGCGAGGCGCGCCAGTGGCTCGACGAGCGAGGCTACGATTCGACGCTGGCGTACGTGCGGGCGATGGCAATCCGAGTGCTCGAGGAGACGGGGTTGCTGCCACACCTGAACCCCGGGGTAATGAGCTGGTCGGAGCTCTCACAGCTCAAGCCGGTGGCGCCGTCGATGGGCATGATGCTCGAGACGACGTCGCGACGGTTATACGAAACGCGCGGCGCCGCTCACTATGGCAGTCCCGACAAGGATCCCCGGGTGCGGTTGCGCACGCTGGACGACGCGGGCCGGTTGTCGGTCCCGTTCACCACCGGACTGCTGGTGGGTATCGGCGAGACGGTCACCGAGCGCGCCGAAACCATCCACGCCATTCGCCGCTCCCACAAGGAATTCGGGCACGTCCAGGAAGTGATCGTGCAGAATTTTCGCGCCAAGGACCACACAGCGATGGCGTCGGTGCCTGACACAAGCATCGACGAATTCATCGCAACGCTGGCCGTCACCCGCCTGGTGATGGGGCCCAAGATGCGCATCCAGGCTCCGCCGAATCTGGTGTCGCGGACTGAGTGCCTTGCACTGCTCGGGGCCGGCGTGGACGACTGGGGCGGTGTGTCTCCGCTGACGCCTGACCACGTCAACCCCGAGCGTCCTTGGCCCGCGCTCGATGAGCTGGCAGCGGTCACGGCAGAGGCGGGCTACGACCTTGTCCAGCGACTGACCGCGCAGCCGCAGTACGTACAGGCTGGCGCCGAGTGGATCGACCCCAGGGTGCAAGGGCACGTCGAAGCCCTCGCTGATCCCGGCACCGGGTACGCGCTGGACGTCAACCCGGTTGGGCGTCCCTGGCAGGAACCCGACGATGTCACCGAGTCGTCGGGACGAACAGACCTGCACGCCGCGATCGACTCCGCGGGCCGGCTCACCCAAACTCGTAGCGATCTGGGCAGCGCCTTCGGGAACTGGGAGTCGGTCCGGGAGAAGGTGCATGAGTTGGCCGCGCGCGCACCCGATCGTCTTGACACAGACGTGCTGGCCGCGTTGCGTTCGGCTGAGCGAGACCCGGCCGGATGCAGTGACCAGGAATATCTGGCGTTGGCCACCGCCGAAGGTCCTGCCCTGGACGCGGTTGCCGCACTGGCGGATTCATTGCGTCGTGACGTTGTTGGCGACGATGTGACGTTCGTGGTGAACCGCAACATCAACTTCACCAACATCTGTTACACGGGCTGCCGTTTTTGTGCCTTTGCCCAGCGCAAAGGTGATGCAGACGCTTTCTCGTTATCGACCGACGAGGTCGCCGAGCGGGCGTGGGAGGCGCACGTGGCTGGTGCTACCGAGGTATGTATGCAGGGTGGTATCGATCCCGAGTTGCCGGTTACCGGTTACGCCGATCTAGTCCGCGCGGTCAAGGCGCGGGTGCCTTCTATGCATGTGCACGCGTTCAGTCCGATGGAGATCGCCAACGGTGTCACCAAGAGCGGCATGAGTATTCGCGAGTGGCTGATCGCGTTGCGGGAGGCGGGGTTGGGCACCATTCCCGGGACCGCCGCCGAGATCCTCGATGACGAGGTGCGCTGGGTGCTGACCAAGGGAAAACTGCCGACTTCGTTGTGGATTGAGGTGGTGAGTACTGCGCACGAGGTGGGGTTGCGTTCGAGTTCGACGATGATGTACGGCCATATCGACCAGCCTCGGCATTGGATCGGGCATCTGCGGGTGCTCGGTGAAATCCAAGACCGCACTGGCGGTTTCACCGAGTTCGTGCCCTTGCCGTTCGTGCATCAGTCCTCGCCGCTGTACCTGGCGGGAGGAGCGCGACCGGGGCCCACCCATCGCGACAACCGTGCAGTGCACGCGCTGGCGCGGATCATGTTGCACGGCAAAATCTCCAACATCCAGACCAGTTGGGTGAAGCTCGGCACCGAGCGCACCCAGGTGATGCTCAATGGCGGTGCCAACGATCTCGGTGGCACGCTGATGGAGGAGACCATCTCCAGGATGGCGGGCTCGGAGTTCGGCTCCAACAAGAGCGTGCAAGATCTGGTGGAGATCGCGGCTGGCATCGGTCGTCCGGCTCGGCAGCGCACCACCACCTACACGCCGCTAGCCGCCTAGCCCCCATCGTTTTCCCGGCGACCGCGCGATGTTTGCACGCCTACACCCGGCGGTTGAGGTGTTGTTGTGCGCACCGGTGGATGCCGACCGTACCGTTGCTGACTATCGACTGGTAGGACAGAAGATATGAAGCTCCGACGTATCTGCACAGACAGCACCCTTGAGCTGCAGTCGCTCTCGCGGGAGGGATCGTGGGTGCCGACGCAGGACCGGACGCCGCTGGGCGGTGCGATACTGCACCCCGACTGGGAGTTCGCCACCGCTCGACGTCACCTGGAGGCCTCCGGTGGCGTGCTGCCGTTCCAGCCGGTGTCGTTTCGCGATTTCATGTTGTACGAACAACACGCGATTGATGCCGCGCGCGGATTGGTTGGCCGGTTCCATCCCAACCAGTCCCGCGCGGCTGGGTGGGTGGAGAAGGTGACGAGAGTGCCTTTCCCCCTGTTCAAGCCGGACGCGCTGTTCTACCGGCAACCCATTTACTACATGTCCAATCATCTGAACTTTGTCCCCAGCGGTGGCCCCGTGGCGATTCCTTCGTACTCGTCGGCTTTGGACTTCGAACTGGAGATCGGCTTCGTCCTCAAGGCCCCGCTGTATGACGCCAGTCCGCAGGAAGCCCTCGACGCGATCGGTGCGTTCGTCGTCGTCAACGATTTCAGTGCCCGCGACGTTCAGCGAGCGGAAATGGCAAGCGGGCTCGGTCCGCAGAAATCTAAACACTTTGCATCGTCGATGTCCCTGCTCGCAGTGACCGCCGACGAGATCCTCCCATTCATCGACCATCTCAGCGGGTCCGTTTCTATCAATGGCACCACCGTGAGCACGGTGTTCAGCCGGGGTATGCAATGGTCGCTTGGGGAGGTGTTGGCTCACGCCTCCCGGAGTGAACAACTTTTCCCCGGTGAGCTTTTCGCGACCGGCACCCTCCCTGGCGGTAGCGGCATGGAGGCGGGCCGTTGGTTGCAGCCGGGGGACCGGCTGTCGTTGGTCATCGACCAAATCGGTGAAATTACCCACTCGATCTCAGGACCTACAGAACCGCCCTGACCCCATGGCCGGTTTGTCGGCAGGGCTTGGGCGCTACTGCGGGTACTCGTCCGGTGTTGCGTAGAAGCCGTTGGGCCAGGTTTCTGGCTCGTAGGTGTCTGCTGGCGCGTAGGTCGGCGTGATGCGAACCCAGTCGATGTCGAGGTAGGCGGTGTCGAAGTCTGGATCTCCGGCCCATCCGACTTGATCGCGATATCCCGATGCCGGGAACCAGATTCCAACCCAGAAGCGTGATGCGCGGTGAGGGACGTTGTCCTGGCCGAACGATTCGCCCGTGTAGCGGGCCACCTCTACATCGTCGACGGACCATGCAACAAACGGGTCGCGGCCGTCGCCGCCGGCGTGCCATTCATAGGCGTAGGTGTGGAACTCGCCATCGGCGACGAGTTCGCCGATGTCGGGTCGCAGCGAGACGTTGCCGCCTTCGCCTCCGAACTTGCCGCCCCAGGAGTTGGCCCGGGCGTAGTCGAAGCTGACCGGGTCGTTGGGAGTTCCGTCATCGCGGGCGGTGGGGAATTCCCAATCGATCTCGGAGTTACGGATGCGGTTGGGTTCGGTCCAATATTCCGGTTGTGTGGGGTGGTATTCGATGTAGTGGAAACTCCAGAAAGCGCTTGCCGCCCCAAACACCTGCGGAACGCGGGCGCGCACCTCGTATCGCCCAGAGGCGAAATAGTCGCGAGTGACGATGGTGGCGCCGACCCGGGTGGAGCGGTCGCCGTGGCCGAGGACGTCACCGGTGTAATCATCGCCGTGGGCCCGCAGGCGCACGACGCCGTCGACGACTTCGACGTTGTCGGGGATCACCCCGCCATTGCTTCCGCCCCAGGCTTTGTCGGCGATGAGCCAGTTTTCGGGATCGAGCCCGGTGGTGAAGTCATCGAAGAGTGCGGGTTGCGGACTCGGGTAGGGGTTGGGCGTGTCGAGCCACTCGTTGCCATTAGCCAGGATGGTGATGTCGTCGATGTAAAGGGCGTTGTCGTCGCCGCGCCAATTCTCGGCGGCCACTTTGACCGACACCCAACGATCGGGGGTGGTGAACGCGATCTCGACGGGCTGCCACGCGGTGTTGGTGATCAGCTGCCATGCGTGCAGGGAGCCGTCGGGGCTGGCCACGGTGAGAGTGGCATCGCCGGCATCGACTCGCGCGCGGGCCGTCAGTAGATAGTCGCTGTTGGGCGCTAGCCGCATGGGAAGGTCCTGGGCGATGCGCGCAGTCTGTTCAGGCGTCGATGCGATGCGCATGGTCCCGTCGGCCTGACGTGCCGCCTGATCGAGCACCCAGCCGCGGGCATCGGGCTCGAACTGCCCATTGGCCACGAGATTCTCGCCGCGACCGGGCAGCACCACGAGCGGCGGCGGTGACGCGCCGATCGCGTTGGGGTCGACCGCCGGTGGGGCGAGGGCGCCTTCGACCAACTGGACGTCGGTGACGGTGACCACCCCTGCCGGGTCGTTGCGTCCCGCCGCGACGAAAACGGTGACCTCGGTGGCCTCCTCGCCGGTGTAGACCGTCAGGCGACGCTCGGACAACCCTGCGGATTGCCCTGCTCCGGTCTTGCTGAGCTGGGGCCCGTCGATGACACCCCAAACACCCCACACGTCGCTGGGCACTGACCCGCTGGTCCGCATCGTGAGTGCCAAGGTGTAAAGCGTCTGCGGCTTCAGATTGGTGATCCGTTGAGAGATGCGAGCATCAGCCGTCTCGGTGGCCGCGAGTCGTACCGCTGCATCGCCGTTGTCATCGATGCTGGAGACATCTCCGGATAATTCCCACCCACTCAGTGCCTGGGCAAACGTCGGATTCAGCAGCAAGTTCGTGCCGTCTCCCGGCTCCGGGGCGGGTGGTTCGGGTTCTGGGTTTGGCGCGGGTGGTTCGGGTTCTGGGTTTGGGTTTGGCGCAGGTGGTTCGGGGTTTGGGTTGGGCGCCGGTGGTTGTGTTGCTGGGTTGATGTTCACGGTGACGGTGCTGGTGGCGGTGTGGCCGTCGTCGCCGAGTATCCCGAAGCTCATCATGTGGAGCAGGCCCGAAATCCCGTGGATG
>JAHZKD010000376.1 GCA_022600605.1 Actinomycetes bacterium | reverse complement strand
GTACCCCAGGTTTCCTGCGGACAGGTTGCGCGCAGCCAATGGGCGGTGATCGTCGATCCGGCCAACGACGCTGAGCTTTCCGATGGCTACGTGGGCGAGATCTGGTTGCATGGTGACAATGTCGGCCACGGATATTGGGGTCGACCGCGCGAGACCGAGCTGACGTTCCGGAACAAGGTGCAATCGCGTCTGCCCAGTGGTAGCCACGCCGAGGGCAGCGCCGAAGGCGCGCTGTGGTTGCGGACCGGTGACCTCGGCGTCTATCTCGACGGTGATCTTTACATCACCGGACGGGTCAAGGACCTCATCATCATCGACGGACGTAACCACTACCCACAGGACATTGAGGCCACGGTGGCCGAAGCCTCTAAGGCTGTGCGGACGGGATTCGTCGCCGCCTTCTCGCTTCCCGGGGACGGCCGTGAACAGGTGGTCGTCATCGCCGAACGGGCGCCCGGAGCGGGACGCAGCGATGCACTGCCGGTTCAAGAAGCCATTCGGGCCGCGGTATCGCGGCGGCATGCCGTCGCGGTGGCCGAGGTGAAACTCGTTGCCGCCGGCACTATTCCCCGAACTACGAGCGGTAAACTCGCACGCAGGGCGTGCCGGGCGAAGTATCTGGACGGCGTGCTCTAGGCCCTGGCGGTCGGTGTCGGTCCGCGCATCGCCGATACAGTCTTGATGTGACCGATTACCAGACCATCCTCTTCGAGCAAACCGGCGCCGTAACCCGGATTACGCTAAATCGGCCTGACGTGGCAAACGGCATGAACGACACCATGACTCGTGAGCTCGCCGACGCGGCGGCGCTGTGTGACACCGCCGAGACGAAGGTCGTGGTGCTCACCGGGGCGGGTCGGTTCTTCTGCGCCGGAGGTGATCTGAAGGCGATGGCGGCCTCGCCGATGGGGCCGGCGCGATTTGTCAAAAGCATCGCCGACGATCTGCACCGGGCCATTTCGGTGTTGTCCCGAATGGATGCGGTGCTCATCGTGGCGGTCAACGGCACCGCGGCCGGAGCGGGGTTCTCACTGGCCAGTTGCGGAGACTTGGTGGTTGCGGGCTCTTCGGCCTCCTTCACGATGGCCTACACAAAGGCCGGGCTGAGCCCAGACGGGAGCTCCTCGTTCCACCTGCCCCGGCTGATAGGTGTGCAGCGAACCCAAGACCTGATGCTGACCAACCGGCGCCTCACCGCGGCCGAGGCCCTCGACTGGGGCATAGTCAATTACGTCGTCGACGACATCGAACTCGACTCGTTCACCGATCGCATGGCCATCGAGATCGCGGCCGGCCCGGCGAAATCACATGCGGCCGTCAAGAAGTTGTTGCTCGCGACGTTCGACAACGGACTCGAGACGCAGATGGAGCTTGAAGGACGGTTAATCGCCGCCAATGCCGGCAGCCCCGACGGACGAGAAGGCATCGACGCTTTCCTGGCCAAGCGCAGGCCTGACTTCTCTTAGAAGGAGTGCTCCTCGGCGGGGAATGCGCCGGTGGCGACCTCCTGGGCGTACTGACTGGCGGCGCGGCGAAGCTCGTCGCCCACCGCGCCGAACCGTTTCACGAACTTGGCGGTCCGGCCCGCGGTAAGGCCGGCCATGTCTTGCCAAACGAGGACCTGGGCGTCGCAGTCCGGCCCCGCGCCGATTCCCACGGTGGGAATGGTCAGCTTGCCGGTGATCTGAGTTGCGAGCTCTGCGGGCACCATTTCCATCACGACGGCGAACGCCCCGGCCTCCTGCACCGCAACAGCATCGTGAATGGTCTGCTCGGCCGCGTCGCCGCGGCCCTGGACGCGGAAACCGCCCAGACTGTTCACGCTCTGCGGGGTGAAGCCGATGTGTGCCATCACCGGGATCCCGGCGGCGCTCACAAGGGCGATCTGCTCCGCCACACGCTCACCGCCTTCCAGTTTCACGGCATGAGCGCCGGACTCTTTGAGGAAGCGCGTCGCCGTGGAAAGTGCTTCAGAAGGGCTTCCCTCATAGCTGCCGAACGGCATGTCAGCCACCACCAGCGCATGCGGCGCACCGCGGACCACACCGCGTACCAGCGGAATCAATTCATCCACCGTCACTGGCACGGTGGTGTCGTAGCCGTACACCACGTTGGCAGCGGAATCGCCGACCAGCAGCACCGGGATCTCCGCGGCGTCGAACACAGTCGCGGTGGAGTAGTCATAGGCCGTCAACATGGCCCACTTGTGCCCCTCGGACTTCCATTTGTGCAGGTGGTGTGTGCGCACCTTGACGCGCGGCAGGGGGTCGGCGACAGCGCCATAGACGGTCTGATCGGACATCGTTGTCCCCTCATCGGGTGGGTCGTTTCGAATCCTCGAGGCCAAATTGGTCCCCGGGTTCCGCTGCCGCCCCCAGTGTGCCACTACATGACCAGAAGTTGAACGCCGCGTTAAGTGGATTAGCTCACACCCGCGCCTGCCGCGCCTGCCGCGCCTACGATCGGCAGCATGCAAAGGCTCAGCGGACTCGACGCCAGCTTTCTCTACCTTGAAACCGCAGCGCAGCCGTTGCACGTGTGCTCGATATTGGAGCTCGATACCTCGACGATGCCGGGGGGATACACCTTCGACCGACTACGCGACGGCCTTTTCCTGCGGATCCAGGCGATGCCCGAATTCCGCGAGAAGCTCGCCGACAACCGGTTCAATTTGGACCATCCGGTATGGGTTGAGGACAACGACTTTGACGTTGACCGCCATCTGCACCGGATCGGCTTGCCCTCACCCGGCGGCCGCAATGAACTCTCCGAGATCTGCGGCCACATCGCGTCACTGCCGTTAGACCGAAGCCGCCCGCTCTGGGAGATGTGGGTCATCGAGAACGTCGCCGGTACTGATGCCCACCACGGAGGGCGGATCGCGGTGATGACCAAGGTTCATCATGCCGGTGTCGATGGCGTCACAGGCGCGAACCTGATGTCGAGGTTGTGTTCGACCGAGCCCGACGCCTCACCGCCGGACCCGGTCGACGGGCCGGGGGACGCCAGCGGGCTGGAGATCGCCGTCGCCGGCGCGCTGCGGTTTATGGGTAGGCCGCTGAACTTGGCCAACGTCGTGCCGAACACCCTCTCGTCGGTCGTCGACACCGTCAAGCGGGTCCGCGACGGCCTGGCGATGGCGGCTCCGTTCGCCGCTCCGCAGACTTCGTTCAACGTCAACGTCACCGGCCGTCGCAACATCGCGTTCGCTCAGCTGGACCTCGAAGAGGTCAAAACTGTGAAGAACCACTTCGGGGTAAAGCTCAACGATGTGGTGATGGCGCTGGTGTCTGGCGTGCTGCGTAAGTTCCTACTCGACCGCGGTGTCCTGCCGGACAACTCGTTGGTCGCCATGGTGCCGGTGTCGGTGCATGACAAGTCCGACCGTCCCGGGCGCAATCAGGTCTCGGGCATGTTCTCCCGGTTGGAAACCAGTATCGAGGATCCAGCCGAGCGGCTGAAGGTCATCGCCGAAGGCAATTCCATCGCAAAACAACACAGTTCGGCGATAAGCGCAACCCTCTTGCAGGACTGGTCGCAGTTCGCCGCGCCCGCGGTGTTCGGTGCCGCGATGCGGGTTTATGCCAGCAGTAGGCTCAGCGGCGCCCGGCCGGTGCACAATCTCGTCGTCTCGAATGTGCCGGGCCCCCAAATGCCGCTATTCATG
>JAHZKD010000375.1 GCA_022600605.1 Actinomycetes bacterium | reverse complement strand
TGGCCGGCACGACTCTTGACCTGAGCCTCGCTTCGCTGCGCAGTGTTTCCCCGCACCACCTTGAGTACCTGCGCAATATGGACACAGCTGCGAGTGTGTCCTTCTCCATGACCGACGGGGACCAGTTGACCAGGCTCGTATCCTGCACATCTGAGAGTCCAAAAGGGCTGCCGCGCGCGACGCTGAGGGCGTGTGAATTGTTGGTCCTGCAGGCGAAACTCCAAATCTCGGCAGCTGATCGGATATCCAGCCTCAACGATGCGTTCGAACGCGAATCCATTCGGGCGCGGCTGCGGGTATCGCTGCAAGACGCGTCCACAGTCTCCGAGGGACTCACCTCGACGCCCCGCGACGTGTTGGAACTTTGCGGCGCAGACGGTGCAGCTGCGTATGTCAGCGGGGAATACCGGTCGATTGGCACAACGCCGTCCGAGGATGCCGTGCGAAGACTCACGGGAGAAATCCGTGACTCCAAATCACCAGACAAGCCTTGGGCCGCCAACCGGTTGACGAAATCGAGCGCTGATTCTCTGGGTGCGGCCGGCTGCCTGCTGGTCACCTTTGGCGGCCCAGATGACTACTTGGTGTGGTTCCGGCGACGACGCCCCCGACAGCTGCGCTGGCTGAGGGATCCGCGCGCGTGCGCCACCGAATTGATCGATCCGAGGAAGTCGATCGATACCCGGCTGGAGAACATAGTTGACACGAGTGTGCCTTGGTCAGAAGCCGACCTACTAGCGGCTCAGCTGCTGACATACGAGGTGAACTCAGCACTTTTCGCCAAGGTCCAGGCCGAACTTGCCCACCTAAGCCAGCACGACGCACTGACAGGGCTCCCCAATCGTCGCCATCTGAGCCATTTGATGGGCGCGATGTTGGCCGGTGCGACACCGACTAATCCGATAGCGGCCATCTTTGTTGATCTCAACCAGTTTAAGGACGTCAACGACGAGTACGGGCACGACGCAGGCGATCACGTTTTGCGTGAGGCCGCGCGCCGCATAGCCGAGATAACCCGAGCCAGTGACGTCTTGGGTCGAGCGGATGCACCCGCGCTGCCCGCCGGCCGAATCGGCGGCGACGAGTTCGTCGTGCTGCTTCCGGGGGCCGATGCGGCCACCGCAACACTAGTCGTCAACCGGATCCGTCAATCGCTGCTCGATCCGATTGCAATCAGTCCCGACCTGCACCTGACGATTGGCGCAGCAATGGGGGTGGCGGTAGCGACCGAGCGCGAAGCCCCGCAACATCTACTCAGGAGGGCTGACGCGGCGATGTACGAGGATAAACACCGTGATTCATCCACACCGCATCGCTAAGCCCGGGTGACTTCTCGACGATCCTGGCCTTGGTCCTATCAATCTTCCTTGCATCTCGACAGCAGCGGCCTGGCGGCTCGACACCGGTCGATTTTCGATCAGATCCCGAGCATGACAACCGGCTGTGGTCGCGTTCGGTGTTCGACGTTTAAGGTGGTCCAGGTGCGTCTCGTGATCGCCCAGTGCACCGTCGACTACGTCGGTCGACTTACCGCGCATTTGCCGTCCGCTCGGCGACTGTTGCTGTTCAAGGCCGACGGATCTGTCAGCGTGCATGCCGACGACCGGGCCTACAAGCCACTGAACTGGATGAGCCCACCGTGCTGGCTTGTCGAGGACCTCGACGGCGTCACTCCGGTATGGGTGGTCGAGAACAAGGCCGGCGAACAACTACGCATCTCCGTCGAAGACATCGAGCACGATTCTAGACACGAGTTGGGTGTCGATCCGGGGTTGGTCAAGGACGGCGTGGAGGCCCACCTGCAGGTGCTGCTTGCCGAACACGTCGAGTTGCTTGGCGCCGGCTACACGTTGGTCCGCCGCGAGTACATGACCCCGATCGGCCCGGTGGACCTGCTGTGCCGTGACGAACAGGGGGGCTCGGTGGCTGTGGAGATCAAGCGCCGCGGTGAGATCGACGGGGTGGAACAACTCACCCGCTACCTCGAGCTGTTGAACCGTGACACTCTGCTGGCTCCGGTGGCGGGTGTTTTCGCAGCCCAGCAGATCAAGCCGCAGGCGCGCACGCTTGCGCTGGATCGCGGGATACGTTGCCTGACATTAGATTACGACCAGATGCGCGGCATGGATAGCAACGAGTTCCGGTTGTTCTGATGGCGAGGCGTCGGGCCACATTCGCTAGAGAGTCCAAGAGGCGGAAAGCGCACAGCCCGAATCCGCTGCCCGCGAGTCGGCGCATCGAGGTGGGCGCCGACGGGAGAGATTACGAGGTGAGTCCCGTGCCTGCGGCGAGGGCGACGAAGGCCTACCGGTGTCCCGGTTGTGACCAGGAGATCAGGCCTGGCACATCGCACGTAGTGGTGTGGCCGGCGGATTCAGGTGATGTCCTCGGGCCTGGGGCAGTCGAAGACCGTCGACACTGGCACACGCCGTGCTGGACACAGCGCGCAAACCGTGGGCCGACGCGAAGGTGGTCCTAGTGCTCTGCGCTGCCTGGGCTCTGACTGGCCGGCTCGACAAGCTCGATGAGCACTCCACCCGCATCTTTGGGGTGGATGAAGTTGATCTGGGAGTTCGCGGTGCCGCGCCGCGCCGCGTCGTAGAGCAACCGGACACCCTGCCCGCGCAGGCGGTCGGTCAGTGCCTCGATGTCGCTAACGCGGTAAGCCAACTGCTGCAGACCTGGACCGCGCTTGTCGATGAACTTGGCGATAGTGCAGGTGTCGTCGATCGGCGCCATCAACTGCAGTTGAGCGCTGCCTACCGGCGCGCCCCGTACCGACAACATCGCCTCGCGCACGCCCTGATCCTCGTTGACCTCTTCGTGCAGCACGATCATGCCGAGGTGGTCGTGATACCACATGATGGCCACGTCCAGGTCCGGCACCGCGACGCCGACGTGATCGATCCCTGTGACCAGCGCGGCCGCCAGCGCAGGGCGGGCGTCGGTCTGCTCGGTGGTCATAACACAAAGGTAACCTAATGACATCGGCTTCGAATAGGGCACTGCTGATGTATAGCCTTGAGTAGCCGTTCTGAAGCCGCTAAACACCTGCTGGAGGTAGGCATGACGACGTCTGTGATTGTTGCTGGAGCCCGCACACCGGTCGGCAAGCTAATGGGTTCGTTGAAGGACTTTTCCGGCAGTGATCTGGGCGCTTTGGCCATCGCCGGCGCGCTCAAGAAGGCTTTCCCGGATGTAGCCGCGCCCGCGTCCTTGGTCGAATACGTGATCATGGGCCAGGTGCTGACGGCCGGGACCGGGCAGATGCCGGCGCGGCAGGCCGCGGTGGGTGCCGGCATCGGCTGGGATGTCGCCTCGTTGACCATCAACAAGATGTGTCTGTCCGGTATTGACGCGATAGCGCTGGCTGACCAGCTGATCCGCGCCGGCGAATTCGACGTGATCGTCGCCGGTGGTCAGGAGTCGATGACCAACGCGCCGCACCTGATGATGGACAGCCGCTCAGGCTACAAATACGGCGATATCACCGTGCTCGATCACATGGCCTATGACGGGCTGCACGACGTGTTCACCGACCAGCCGATGGGTGCGCTCACCGAGCAGCGCAACGACGTCGACCAGTTCACCCGCGCCGAACAGGATGCGTATGCCGCCGCCTCACACCAGAAGGCAGCCGCGGCCTGGAAAGACGGCGTCTTCGCCGACGAGGTCCTGCCTGTGAGTATCCCGCAGCGCAAGGGTGATCCGATCGAATTCGCCGAGGATGAAGGCATCCGGGCCAATACCACCGCAGAGTCGCTGGCCGGGCTCAAGCCGGCATTCCGCAAGGACGGCACCATCACGGCTGGTTCGGCGTCCCAAATCTCTGACGGCGCGTGCGCGGTCGTCGTGATGAACAAGGCGAAAGCCGAGGAGCTCGGACTGAGCTGGTTGTGTGAGATCGGTGCGCACGGCGTGGTTGCCGGGCCGGATTCGACCCTGCAGAGTCAGCCCGCCAACGCGATTCGCAAAGCTGTCGCCAAGGAGGGCATCGGTCTCGACGACCTGGATGTTATCGAGATCAACGAAGCGTTCTCGGCCGTTGCGCTCGCCTCGACCAAGGAGTTGGGGCTGGACCCCAACCGGGTCAACACCGACGGCGGCGCCATCGCTATCGGACACCCAATCGGCATGTCCGGCGCCAGGATCACGCTGCATGCAGCGCTGGAGTTGGCGCGCCGCCAGGGCGAGCGAAGCGACGGGGAAAGTGGCCAGGGCGAGCGAAGCGACGGGGAAAGTGGCCGGCCCCGATACGCCGTCGCTGCGCTTTGCGGCGCCGGGGGGCAGGGCGATGCCCTGATCCTGCGACGCCCCTGAACCGCGACGACGGCCAACGACGCAACGTAGTAGCGGCAGTGGCGATCCGGCCCGGATCCGGCACAATGGGGGCGATGACAAGCCCATTCGAGATACGCAATGTGGCGGGATGGTTCCGGTTGATCGCGTGCGCCGAGGCGCTCAGCTGGGTCGGACTGCTGATCGGCATGTACTTCAAGTACCTGGGTTCCCCGCGTACCGAAGTCGGAGTAAAAATCTTCGGCCCGGTGCACGGGGGGGTTTTCGTCGCCTTCGTCGTGGCAGCGCTACTGGCCGGTATGGCATTCAAGTGGGGACTGGGCACGTGGTTGCTGGCTTTGCTGGGGAGCATTGTGCCGCTGGGCAGTGTGATCTTCCTCATATGGGCTGATCGGAGCGGTCGGATGGGGGTTCCCATGGGCGGCGACCCAAACGGCGCCGGGCGTAGGGCAACCGGGACAGGTAGGGCAACCGGGACAGAAGGTGAACGAAACAACGTGACAGACTTGATCTCGTGACTCGTCCTCGACCCCCAATCGCGCCGGCTATGGCTGGTGCGGTCGACCTGTCGGCACTCAAACAGCGGGCGGCACCCAGCGAGGGCACCGCACCTGGCTCCGCCTCAGGAACGCTGCGAGGCGGGGTGGAGATCACCGAAGCGAACCTGGAAGCCGAGGTGCTGGTTCGCTCGAACGAGGTACCAGTCGTGGTACTGCTGTGGTCCCCGCGTAGCGAGGCAAGTGCCCAACTAGGGGATGCGCTCGCAGACCTCGCGGCCGCCGACGGCCCCAAGTGGTCGTTGGCGACGGTGAACGTCGATACCGCACCCCGGGTGGCGCAGATGTTCGGTGCTACCTCGGTTCCGATGGTGGTGGCGCTAGCCGCCGGCCAGCCACTGTCCAACTTCGAAGGTGTGCAGCCGCCTGAGCAGCTTCGGCGCTGGATCGACTCGTTACTCAGCGCCACAGCCGGAAAGCTTGGCGGTGCGGCAGATACTGACCAGCCTGAGCAGGTCGCCCCCGAACTCGAGGCGGCACGGGGTCATCTCGACAGTGGAGATTTCGAATCGGCACGTGGCGCCTACCAGGCAATTCTCGACGCCGATCCGAATCACGCCGAGGCCAAGGGCGCGGTGCGTCAGATCGGATTTCTGCAACGGGCCACCACACATCCCCGGGATGCGGTGGCGACCGCCGACGCCTCACCCACTGACGTCGATGCGGCGTTGGCCGCCGCTGATGTCGAGATCCTCGCCCAGGATGCCGAAGCTGCTTTTCAGCGGTTGATCGGCTTGGTCAAGCGCACTGTTGGCGACGACCGGACGAAAGTGCGGACGCGGCTGATCGAACTGTTTGACCTGTTCGATCCGGCCGACCCCGAGGTCATCGCGGGCCGCCGCAATCTGGCCAACGCGCTGTACTGACCTGTTCCACTCGCCGAGCAGACCTGAACTCGCACGAAGTTCTTGGCAAGTGCGCGAGTTCGCGTCTGCTCGCGGTGTTTAGGGGGCTTCTGCTCGCGGGCTGACTCAGGCGGGTTCGAACCAGAGAGCGGCCAACGGCGGCAACACCATGACCGCCGACGCCGGGCGGCCGTGCCATGGTTCCTCGGTCGCCTTGACGGCGCCATAGTTTCCTATGCCCGATCCGTGGTAGGCCTCGGAATCGGTGTTGAGGACCTCGCGCCAGGTGCCGGTGTGCGGCAGTCCGAGCCGGTACTGCGAGTGTTCAGAGCCCGAGAAGTTGAACACGCACGCCATCGTCGAGCCGTCATCGCCGAACCGCAGAAAACTCAACACGTTCCCGGCCGAGTCGTTGGCGTCGATCCAGGAGTATCCCTCAGGTTGGGCGTCACGTGACCACAGCGCCCGGCTGCTGCGGTAAACCGCGTTGGCGTCGGTCAGCATCCGCAGGATTCCCTCAGAGAACCCCTTCTCGTCGAGCTGAAACCAGTCGACCCCGCGTTCCTCGGACCACTCGTCGCGTTGGCCGAACTCCTGGCCCATGAACAGCAGTTGCTTACCGGGGTGCGCCCACTGGTAGGCAAGCAGCCCGCGGATTCCTGCTGCCTTCATGTGGTTGTTGCCCGGCATCCGGCCCCAGAGCGTGCCCTTACCGTGCACCACCTCGTCGTGGCTGATCGGCAGGACGTAGTTTTCGCTGAACGCGTACAGCATCGAAAACGTCATCTCTTGGTGGTGATAGCTGCGGTGGATCGGGTCTCGTTGGATGAAGGCCAGAGTGTCATTCATCCAGCCCATGTTCCACTTCATCGAAAAACCGAGCCCACCAAGGCTTGTCGGGCGGGTTACGCCAGGCCAGGAGGTGGACTCTTCGGCGATTGTGACAATTCCCGGGGCTACTTTGTGGACGGTGGCATTCATCTCCTGCAGGAACTGCACCGCCTCGAGGTTCTCGCGGCCGCCGTAGATGTTCGGTGTCCACCCGTCGGCAGGGCGGGAATAGTCGAGGTAAAGCATCGATGCGACGGCGTCTACCCGTAGGCCGTCGATGTGGTACTCCTGCAGCCAATAGAGCGCATTGGCGACCAGGAAGTTGCGGACCTCGGCGCGACCGAAGTCGAAAATATATGTGCCCCAGTCGAGTTGCTCACCACGGTGCGGATCAGCATGCTCGTAGAGGGCGGTGCCGTCGAAGCGCCCGAGGGCCCAGGCGTCCTTCGGAAAGTGGGCTGGCACCCAGTCAATGATGACGCCGATGCCGGCTTGGTGCAGGGTGTCGACGAGATGGCGGAACTCATCGGGCGTGCCGAACCGCGAAGACGGCGCATAGTAGGAGGTGACCTGATAGCCCCACGACCCGCCGAACGGATGCTCTGCGACGGGCAGCATCTCGACGTGAGTGAACCCGTGCTCGACGAGGTATTCGGTGAGTTGACTGGCCAGGGCGGTGTAACTCAGCCCAGGTCGCCACGAGCCCAGGTGAACCTCATAGGTGCTCATCGGCTCGAATACCGGGTTGCGCAACGCGCGGCTGGCCATCCAGCCGTCGTCACTCCAGGTGTATTCACTTTGGGTTACGCGCGAGGCTGTCTGGGGCGGCACCTCGGTGGAAAATGCCATCGGGTCGGCGCGATCGGAAACCATCCCATCAGCGCCGTGCACCCGGAACTTGTACAGTCCGCCGATCGGGAAGCCGGGCCAGAACAATTCCCACACGCCCGTCGAGCCGAGTGCGCGCAGTTGCGCCTCGTTGCCTTCCCAGTGATTGAACTCCCCGAGCAAGCTGACACCCTTGGCATTCGGAGCCCATACCGCAAAGGAGACACCCTCGACCACGCCGTCCGGTGTGGTGAAACTCCGGGGGTGCGCACCGAGAACCTCCCAAAGCCGCTCGTGGCGTCCTTCGGCGAACAGGTGCAGGTCCACCTCGCCCATGGTGGGCAGGAAACGGTAGGCGTCGGCGACGGTGTGAACATTTGGGGTATTGCCGCCGGTGTCATAGCTGATCTTGAGGCGGTAGTCGGCCAGGTTGGCGAACGGCAGGTCGACGGCGAATAGGCCCGACTCAAGGTGCTCGAACCGATGGCGTCGCCCGCCGATCACCGCATCGACCGCTGCGGCGTGCGGGCGGTAGGTACGAATGATCGTGTGATCGCCATACTCATGGGCGCCGAGCACAGAGTGCGGATCGTAGTGCTCACCGGCCAACAGGCGGTTGAGGTCGGCGGTGTGGGGCCGCAGGTGCGAGTCCTCGATCCCGTTCGTGAGGTCGGGAGCATTGTTCATGTGGTCACTCCCGGTGCAGCAGGTCGAGTCGTTGATCGGTGGGAATCTGGGGCATGTTGAGCACATGGGCCACCGCTCGGACAGGGTCCAGGCGTACGTAATTGGCGTGGCCCCAATGGTATTCGTCTCCGGTGATCTCGTCGCGTACCCAAAAACGGCTCCCTTGGTCCATGCCGAGCGCCGCCATGTCCAGCCAGAGCGTGCCTTCCTCCGGGCCGAACGGGTTGAGGGTTGCCACCACCAGGACCTGATCGCCGGTGACCGGATCGAACTTGCTGAAAGCCAGCAGCGCGTCGTTGTCCACGTGGTGGAACGTGATGGTGCGTAGCTGTTGTAGAGCGGGGTGTAGGCGCCGAATCTCGTTGAGTCGGGTGAGGAGTGGTTCCAAGGATTCGCCGTCGCCCAACGCTGCGTCGAAATCGCGAGGACGTAGTTCGTATTTCTCCGAGTTGAGATACTCCTCGCTGCCTTCGCGGACTGCACGGTGCTCGAAAAGTTCGTATCCGGAATACACTCCCCATACCGAGCTCATGGTTGCCGCGAGGACCGCCCGTATCGCGAACATGCCGGGCCCCCCGTGCTGCAGGCTTTCGTGCAGAATGTCGGGTGTGTTGACGAATAGATTTGGCCGCGCGTAGTCGGCGCGCTCGGCGATCTGCTGACCGAATTCGGTGATCTCCCATTTCGCGGTCCGCCAGGTGAAATACGTATAGGACTGGGTGAATCCGATCTTAGCTAGCCCGTACAACCGGGCGGGCCGGGTAAATGCCTCGGCCAGGAAGAGCACGTCGGGGTCGATGTTCTTGACCTCGCCGATCAGCCAGGCCCAGAAGTTGGGTGGCTTCGTGTGTGGGTTATCGACCCGGAAGATTTTGACCCCGTGCGATATCCAGAACCCGACAATGCGTAGGACTTCCTCGTAAATGCCCACGGGGTCGTCGTCGAAGTTCAGGGGGTAGATGTCCTGATACTTCTTCGGCGGGTTCTCGGCGTAGGCGATGGTGCCGTCGGGGAGCACGTTGAACCACTCGGGATGGTCCCGCGCCCATGGATGATCCGGTGCGCATTGCAATGCCAGATCCAGAGCTACCTCGAGGCCGTTGTGGCCCGCGGCGGCGACGAACGCGTCGAAATCGTCGATGGTGCCCAGTGCCGGGTGCACCGCGTCGTGGCCGCCTTCGTCGCTGCCGATCGCCCACGGCGAGCCGACGTCACCGGGCGTTGCGGCAACGCTGTTGTTGCGGCCTTTTCGGTGCACATGTCCGATCGGATGGATAGGCGGCAGGTACGCGACGTCGAAGCCCATTCTGGCCACCCGCGGCAGCGTTTCGGCTGCCGTGGCGAATGTTCCGTGCACGGCATTTCCAGCATTGTCCCAGCCACCGGTGGACCGGGGAAAGAACTCGTACCACGAACTGAAACCCGCCTGTCGTCGATCCACCCACACGCCGTGCTGTTGGCCGCGGGTGATCAACTCGCGCAGCGGATAAGTGTCGGTCAAGTCGGTGACCTCGGGTGCAAGGGCTGCGCCTGCGCGCAAGAACGGATCGCCAGGCTCGCGCAGCCGTCCTGCGGCATG
>JAHZKD010000374.1 GCA_022600605.1 Actinomycetes bacterium | reverse complement strand
CGGCACCCCGGTACCACCTTTGGGGGTGTATCCCCAGGGCCCGGAGGAGTTGTACGCCGGGGCCGCGATGTCGACATGCGCCCACTGCACACCATCGGCGACGAACTCACGTAGGTAGGTGCCCGCAACCAGCATGCCGGCGTAGCGAGACCCGCTGACATTGGCCAGATCAGCCACCGTGGACTTGAGGTCGTCCTTCAGCTCGTCGGGAAGCGGCATCGCCCAGCCGTTCTCGCCGACCCCCTGAGAGATCTCGGCGACGCGGTCGCGGAACTCTTCGCTGCCCATCACCCCGGGGGTACGAGCGCCCAGCGCCACGGTCTGAGCGCCGGTCAGCGTCGACGTCTCGATCAGATAGTCGGGTTCGTCCTGACATGCCCGCACGATCGCGTCGGCCAAAATCAGCCGACCCTCGGCGTCGGTGTTCAGCACCTCCACGGTGATCCCGCCGTACTGGGTCAGCACGTCGCCGGGCCTTTGCGCGGTGGACGAAGGCATGTTCTCGGCCATCGGCACAGTCGCGATCACGTCGATCGGCAGCTGTTGTCTGGCCGCCAGCAACACGGTGGCGATGACGGCTGCCGCACCGCCCATGTCGGAGGTCATCTGATGCATGTTGGCGGCGGGCTTGATCGAGATACCGCCGGTGTCGAAGGTGATGCCCTTACCGACCAATGCCACCTTCTTGATCCCCGTGTCGCTTCGCTCCTGCCCGCCGGTCTTGGACTTCTTGTTCTTGGCACCCTTGTGTGTCAGGCGCACGAGCCGCGGCGGACGCGATGAGCCTTTGCCCACGCCGATGATCCCGCCGTACCCCTGCTTAGCGAGGGTTTTGTCGTCGAGCACCTCGACCTCCAGGCCAGCCCCATCGCCCAAAGTCTTTGCACGCTTGGCAAATTCGGCCGGGTACAGGTGGCTGGGCGGCGTATTCACGAAATCCCGAGCAGTCGCGACTGCGGTGGCGACCGCCTCTGCCCGGACGGCCGAAGCTCTGGTGGACGACTTTGTGTCAGGTGTGAGCACGGTGATCTTTCGCAGTCCCGCGTCCTTCGGAGCGGTCTTTTCGCTGCGGAACTGCGTGAAGCGGTAGGCGCCCAGGATCAGCCCCTCGATCGCACCCTCCAGGTCGAGGTCAGACAGCGTGGTGAATACGGTTTCTACACCGTTCAGGGAGCGTGCGGCCGCGCCGGCAGCTCGGCGGACCGTCTCGGCCGGCCACGGATCGCGGCGGTTGCCGAGTCCGACTGTCAGCACGCTGTCGAACGGCAGCGACGACGCCACCACCCGGGTCAACTGCTCGGCGCTGCCCTTGGCGCCTAGCGCTTTAAGGGCGCCCTCGATCTCGCCCGTCGCGACCTCGTCGAGGAACGGGCTGGCGACCACAGTGGTCGAGGAGTCGGCGTCGTCTGCGTCATCGCTGCCAGCGACGACTGGCACGATCAGCACCGAGGAGGCGACCTTGCGCTTGGGCAGCGTGCTCGAGACCGTCAGGGTGGGAGACTGGTAACCGGCTGAAGTACTCACGGGGGATCACCCTAACCACTGAGCCACTAGTGTGGTTGGCCGTGAGTGACAACCTGCTGCAGGGTCCGCTGGAGAGCCGTCATCGCGAACTCGGTGCGAGCTTCGCCGAGTTCGGCGGGTGGCTCATGCCGGTGTCATACGCCGGCACAGTCGCCGAGCACAGCGCTACCCGCACGACAGTCGGCCTGTTCGACGTGAGCCACCTGGGTAAGGCGCTGGTGCAGGGTCCGGGGGCCGCAGAGTTCGTCAACACTGCTTTCACCAACGACCTGCGTCGCATCGGTCCGGGTAAGGCGCAGTACACGCTGTGCTGCACCGACTCCGGCGGCGTGACCGATGACCTGATCGTCTACTACGTCTCCGACGAGGAGATCTTCTTGGTTCCCAACGCCGCGAACACCGCAGCTGTGGTCGCCGCACTCGCCGAATGTGCTCCCGCGAGCCTGACGGTCACCGACGAGTACCGCTCACGCGCTGTGCTGGCCGTGCAGGGCCCGAAGTCGGCCCAGGTCGTCGGCGGTCTCGGGCTGCCCACCACCTTGGACTACATGGGCTACGCCGATGCGGTGTTCGGCGGCGTCGACGTGCGGGTGTGCCGCACCGGTTACACCGGCGAGCACGGCTACGAGCTGTTGCCGGTATGGGATCAGGCGGCGGTGGTTTTCGATGCCCTGGTCGAGGCTGTCGCCGCCGCCGGCGGCGAACCGGCGGGGCTCGGCGCGCGCGACACCCTGCGCACCGAAATGGGATACCCGCTGCACGGGCACGAGTTATCACCGGAGATCTCACCGCTGCAGGCACGGTGCGGCTGGGCCATTGGCTGGGGCAAGGATGCGTTCTGGGGCCGGGAGGCGCTGCTCGCGGAGAAGGCGGCTGGACCGCGAAGGACGCTGCGGGGGCTGCGGGCCACCGGACGCGGCGTGCTGCGGGGGGATCTCACGGTGCTGGCCGGCACCCAAGACGATCGCACGCCGATCGGAATCACCACCTCGGGAACGTTCTCTCCGACATTGAAAGTCGGTATCGCACTGGCCTTGCTCGACACCGCGGCCGAGGTCGCCGATGGCCAGCAGGTCGTCGTCGACGTGCGCGGCCGGATGATCGAATGCGAAGTGGTCAAGCCGCCGTTTATCGACCCGCGGACCCGCTGAACGGCAACGCAGAGGTTGGTTGCCGCCACTAAAATCGCTCGGCATCCGGCTATACAATCGATTACATGACTGCAGGCCTTGAGTTCACCGTCGATCGCAACGCGAATCCGGCGAGCGATGAGGTGCGGGCCGAGATCCTGTCAAACCCCGGGTTCGGCAAGTTTCACACCGATCACATGGTCTCGATCGACTACGCCAGCGATAAGGGATGGCATGACGCCAAGGTCATTCCGTACGGCGCCATCGAGCTCGACCCGTCAGCCAACGTCCTGCACTACGCGCAGGAGGTTTTCGAAGGGCTGAAGGCCTATCGGTGGGCGGACGGCGCCATCGTGTCTTTTCGGCCCGAAGCCAACGCCGCCAGGCTGCAAGCGTCGGCGCGGCGGCTGGCCATCCCTGAGTTGCCGCCGGAACTGTTCATCGAGTCGTTGCGACAACTAATCGCCGCGGACGAACCCTGGGTACCACCGCCGGGCGGGGAGGAATCGCTGTATCTGCGGCCGTTCATCTTCGCCACCGAGCCCGGTCTGGGAGTTCGACCGGCCAACGAATACCGCTACCTTGTCATCGGCTCGCCAGCGGGGGCCTACTTCCCGCGCGGCATCAAGCCGGTCAGCGTGTGGCTGTCCACCGAATATGTGCGGGCCAGCCCCGGCGGTACGGGTACGGCCAAGTTCGGCGGCAACTACGCGGCCTCGCTGCTCGCGCAGGCCCAGGCCGCAGAGCAAGGTTGCGATCAAGTGGTGTGGCTGGACGCGATCGAACGCCGCTTCGTCGAAGAAATGGGTGGTATGAACCTGTTCTTCGTGTTCGGCAGCGGCGGTACCGCCCGCCTGGTGACTCCAGAGCTATCTGGTTCGCTCCTTCCGGGCATCACCCGGGACTCCTTGCTGCAGTTGGCATGTGATGCAGGCTTCACGGTCGAGGAACGCAAGATCGATGTCGACGAATGGCAGAAGAAAGCCGCGGCAGGTGAGATCACCGAGGTGTTCGCCTGTGGTACCGCCGCCGTCATCACCCCGGTGTCACACGTCAAGCACGGTGACGGCCAATTCACCATTGCTGATGGCGAGCCCGGTGAGGTCACCATGGCGTTGCGCGACACATTGACCGGGGTCCAGCGCGGGACCTTCGCCGACACGCACGGATGGATGGCCCGGCTCGACTGACCCGCAACAGTTAGCCGATCGCCATCCCGACCGCGGCCGCCGTCGTCGTCACCTCGACGGCGGCGCCCAGCACATCGCCGGTGATGCCGCCGAACCTGCGTACGCAGTGCGCAACCAGAACAACGCCGCCGGTGATCGCAACGAGGACCACGAGCGGTCCCTGCCAGTAGGCGGCGCATGCCGGGATAGCCAACGCAGCCACCGCGAGCACCCACAGACCCACCACCCACAGTGGCTGGGTGCCCGCGACTTGCCGGCCCAGAACGCTGCCCGGGGCCGCCGGAACCGATCGGCGACACGCGGCCACTGCGGCCACCCGGCCCGCGGTTACCGCCACCAGCACCGCCAGCCAATTGGTGTCGGCGAAGGCGAGGGTCTGCAGCAGTACCGTCACCACCACCGCCGCCACCCCGAACGGGCCCGCCGAGCCGTCACGCATCACAGCCAGCGCCCGCTCCGGCGGGCCGTAGCAGCCCAGCGCATCGGTGGTGTCCGACAGGCCATCGATGTGCAGACCGCGGGTAGCCACCAGCAGTACTGTCACCGCCAGCGCCCCTGCCAGGGCGCTGCCGTCGCCGAACGCCTGCGTGCCCACCCACTGCGCACCTGCGGCCAGCGCTCCCAGGGCGATACCAGCGACCGGAAGCGCGGTCAGCACTCCGCGGCCAACCTGTGCTGTGCGCCTTGTCGGCGTGGGTAAAACCGTCGAAAATGCGAAAGCACCTGCGACAGAAGCGATCATGTATCCATGCCGGCTTCTTCGAAGGTTGCCATCGACGCAAGCGTGCCGACGGCGGCACGCAGGACGGGTAGCGCGACCAAGGCCCCGGTCCCTTCGCCCAGACGCATCTCGAGATCGACGATGGGGTCCAATTCCAGGCTGCGTAAGGCAAGTGAATGCGCTGGTTCGGTCGAGCGGTGACCGGCCTGCCACCACTGGCTGGCACCGGGGGCGAGCCTTTCAGCTACCAGCGCTGCAGCCGTCACTACGACACCGTCGAGCAGCACTGGAGTGCGGCGAACCGCAGCCTGAGCGCAAAATCCGGTTATTGATGCCAAGTCGGCGCCACCGCAAGTCTTCAGCAATGCAATCGGATCCGCCGAAAGCCTGCGCGTCCGGAATAGAGCGTCGCGAACCGCGGCCGTCTTGCGTCCCCAGCCGGCGTCGTCGATTCCGGTACCTCTGCCGACCGCCACGACCGGCTCGGTCTCAGTTAACGCGGCGACCAGGGCGGTCGCAGGCGTGGTGTTCGCGATCCCCATGTCACCGGCGATCAGCAGGTCGGCACCAGCGTCGACCTCCTCATCGGCGATGTGTCGTCCCGCCTCGATCGCCTCAAGGACCTCGTCTGGTGTCAGCGCGTCTGCCACGGCGATGTTAGCGCTGGAGCGGCGAACCTTGTGGCCGCCGATCGCGGGGGACAGCGGCTCGGCGGTATCGACGGCGATGTCGGCGACCCGAACTCCCGCACCGGTCAGGGCGGCAAGCACGTTGACTGCGGCGCCGCCCGCATCGAAGTTCGCCACCATCGCTGCGGTGACCTCGGCGGGGTACGCAGATACCCCGTTGGCAGCCACACCGTGATCCCCAGCGAACACCACCACCCGAACCTGTTCGAATTGTTTTGGGGGACATGCACCTTGGCAAGCCGCCACCCACACAGAGAGGTCCTCGAGGCGGCCCAACGCACCGCGTGGCTTCGTTAATGTGTTCTGCCGCTCCCGCGCAGCCGCCGCAGCCTCGGGATCAGGAGTGGGAACGGCGGGAAAGTAGCTCACCGGCGGCGTCACACGACGCTGGCGCCGCGTTCGACCTGAGGTCGCGGCGCGCGCATCCGGCGAAGCTGTGAGGCTCGGCTAGCAGCGTAGAAGCCTAGCTTCCAACCCGATTCGGAGTTTTCTCCAAACTTCTCATCCGCCAGACGGTTCACCTTGCGGCCCAGGACGAAGCCATCGATGACCATGATGAGAACCAGCACCAGCATTGCCGGTGATAGCAGTTGTTGGACCTGTACCGAAGGTACCGCCAGCATCACAAACACCAGCCCGAGTGCCGATGGCATGAACAGGCCGAGAATATTGCGCCGCGAATCCACGATGTCACGCACATATTTGCGGACCGGCCCCTGGTCTCGAGGCAGCAGGTAGGCGGCCTCGCCGGCCATCATCCTCTCGCGGCGCTGCGACATGACCGTGCGCCGCTCTGAGCGCTGCGCCTTCTTCTCCTCGCGGGACAACTTCGGGCCACCCAGTTCCTTACGGCGCCGCCGGGCCTGCGCACTGGTCAACGGAGCGGGTGCCACGGGGCCGCGCTTCCGGCTGGCCGCACTGCGCTTGGGAGTCGGCTTGCCCTTCGGGGCCGTGGTGGCACGTTGGCCGGACGAGCCGTGAGACGTGGCATCGGACGTCGCATCGTCGCGGTCGTCGGTGGGCGCCGTGCCCCCGTCTTCCTGGGAACCCTCGGGATCATCATTGTTGCGGCCCAGCAGTTTCACACTGCCAGGTTACTTCGCCGCCCCCGCCGGCGAACTGCGAGGCCGATCCGTCCCTGGCATGCGGTTCGCCAATTCAGGCCCTAGTCTGCCTTGATGGCGAGCGGTGACACCGACAACAACGGGGCCGCCCCCCTCAGCGTGCTGATCGCCCCGGACTGCTTCGGAGACAGTCTCACCGCGGCCCAGGCAGCTGAGTCCATCGCGCAGGGTTGGCGCAGTTCCCGGGCTGCGGACCGACTCACCCTGGCGCCCCAATCCGACGGAGGACCAGGGTTCGTGGAGGTGCTGGCCAGTCGACTTGGCGAAGTGCGCACCGTTCGCGTCAGCGGGCCGCTCGACGACGAGGTCGAGGCACGCTGGGTTCTCGACTGCGCTCCACCGGTCACCGCCTACATCGAATGCGCGCAGGCCTGCGGCCTCGCGCTGCTCGGCGGGCCACCGACGGTGCGTACAGCACTCGACGCGCACAGCAGGGGAGTCGGTCGGCTCATCGCCACTGCCCGGGAGGCCGGCGCCGGCCGTATCGTCGTCGGTCTCGGGGGCAGTGCCTGCACCGACGGTGGCCGCGGCATTGTGGAGGCGTTGGGCGGGTTGGCCGCCGCGCAGGCGCTCTTCGACGGTCTCGAGGTCATTGCGGCCAGCGACGTCGAAAACCCACTTCTCGGGCCGAAGGGCGCGGCGGCGGTGTTCGGGCCACAGAAGGGGGCCGACCCCGGCGCCGTAAAGATCCTCGAGGGCCGCCTGACCTCGTGGGCCGAGGAGCTAGGCGTGATTGCCGGGCGCATAGTCAGCGATGACGCGGGCGCGGGCGCCGCCGGAGGGATCGGCGCAGCTCTGATCGCCCTGGGGGGCCGTCGCGCATCGGGCACGGCGGTTATCGCCGAACACACAGCCCTCGCCGACGACGTCGCCGCTGCCGACCTGATCATCACCGGAGAAGGACGCTTCGACGACCAGTCCCTGCACGGCAAGGTCGTCAGTGGACTGGCTGCGGCTGCGCGCTCACGCCATATCCCGGTGCTCGTGCTGGCAGGACAACTTGCCTTGGAGAAATCCGCGCTACAGTCCGCCGGCGTCGCCGCTGCGTTCTCTATCACCGACCACGCCGGCTCGGTGCATCGCGCGATCGAGGATGCCGCCAACCAACTCACCGGTCTGGCGTCGGTGGTGGCATCGACGTGGTGAGCGAGACGTGGTGAGCGAGACGTGGTGAGCGAGACGTGGTGAGCGAGACGTGGTGAGCGAGACGTGGTGAGCGAGACGTGGTGAGCGAGACGTGGTGAGCGAGACGTGGTGAGCTCGCGTGCCAGCAATGGGGAATACCGGCGAAACAAGGTACCGTTGAGGAAGGTGAGCGAGATCTTCCACGGCTAGGGAGCCACATCTTCCGCAGCTAGGGAGCCACTCCGACTCCGCCCATGTCCATCCACTCAGGAGATTCCATGACTGTTCAGGACGAATCAGCAGTGCAGGCTGGTCAAGCTACCGAGGCCCACGGTGTGATCCTGACTGATGCGGCGGCGGCCAAGGCCAAGGCACTGCTGGAGCAAGAGGGCCGCGACGACCTGGCATTGCGGATTGCCGTACAGCCCGGCGGATGCGCTGGCCTTCGCTACAACCTGTTCTTCGACGACCGCGCACTCGATGGCGACTTGACCGTGGAGTTCGGCGGAATAGCGCTAACGGTGGACCGGATGAGTGCGCCTTACGTGCAGGGTGCGAGCATCGATTTCGTCGACACCATCGAGAAGCAGGGCTTCACGATCGACAACCCCAACGCCAGCGGCTCATGCGCCTGCGGCGATTCGTTCAACTGATTGCCTGACAACCAACTTATTGCCTGACAGCGCTGTGTCGGCCGCGCTGCGGCTGGTCGGCGGCCTGGTCGCCGGCCGATCAGAACTGACCGGTGGTCCGCGGCAGGTAGGAGCACACCAGAATCTCGCCGTCGACCGACAGCAATTGAGCGATGGCCTGTTCTTCTTCCTTCTGGGGCTGATTCCCCCTTCGGCTGCGCGCCGGCTCGACCCGCATCGTGAACAGCACCTGAGCCTGCGATGGAGACAACGAAACCATCTTGTCTATCGAGGTCACCTCGGCGATGCTGTACTGCCTGCGGAACGCATCACTGGACAGGCCGGCGAGCGCGAGGTCTGATCGGCGCTCCTTGGCCGCGTCGAACAGCCCGCAAAGGGTATTTCGGGCCACGGTCTCGTCATCGCCGTTTGAGAGTGCGTCCAGATAATCTTGAATCGCCACACGTGCTGAAGCCTCGGTGAGCAGCCCGCTGGAGCTGGCCTTCTCCCCGCCGCCCGTGAGTGCCGCCGCAACGATCACGCCGACTAACACGACGACAACGAGGGCCGCGGCGGCTGCGATGAGCCACTTGCCACGATTGGGGCGCGGATACTGAACCGGTGGAGGCAGCGTTCCCGGGTACGTCGCGTCGACACCGGCGTTGGGGTAGGGCTGCACTGAGGGGTAGGACTGCGGCGGAAATCCTTCCGGACTCACGTTCGGTCCAGCGCCATATGGGGGCGGGTACGGACCAGACATAAATTGCTCCCGGGGAGTTTCGGTCGGATTCTCTGGCATTCAGATTGGCCGGCGGGCACTTGTAGGCAGGCTAGCGCACCTGAGGCGGGTGCCAGCACGGCTGACGGCCGACGATAGGGGCGACTGAGGATCGTCTCGGTGGTCGGCAGTAGGGTGAGCGACGTTCTCCATGCCCTCCGTTGAGTACCTGGGGGGAGAGAATCGAGGGTGTTACTAAAGACATGAAGGGTGGGCCCCTGTGACCATTGCGGTGACCGGATCGATCGCAACCGATCATTTGATGCGTTTCCCTGGTCGGTTTTCCGAGCAACTCCTTCCCGAACACCTTCAGAAGGTGTCGCTGAGCTTTCTCGTCGACGATCTCGTGGTGCATCGCGGTGGTGTCGCGGGAAACATGACGTTCGCGATGGGCGTGCTGGGCGGTAATCCGGTGCTGGTGGCGGCGGTAGGCAAGGATTTCGACGAGTATCAGCAATGGCTCACGTCCAACGGGGTGAACTGCGACAGCGTGCTCGTCTCGGAGTCGGCCTACACGGCCAGGTTCGTGTGCACCACCGATGAGGACATGGCCCAGATCGCCTCGTTCTACCCCGGAGCGATGTCCGAGGCCCGTGATATCAAGTTGGCTGACGTCGTATCCCAAACCGGGGCAACGGATCTCGTCATCATCGGCGCAAACGACCCCGAAGCGATGCTCCTCTATACCGAGGAATGCCGGTCACTCGGCCTAGCTTTCGCTGCCGACCCGAGCCAGCAGTTAGCCCGATTGTCCGGCGAGGAGATCCGCCAGCTCATCGATGGCGCGACATATCTGTTCACCAACGACTACGAATGGGACTTGTTGCTGCAGAAGTCCGGGTGGTCTGAGGTCGAGGTGATGAATCAGATCCAGCTGCGCATCACGACCCTGGGTGAGAACGGCGTGGATATCGTTGGGCGCGACGGGACATTCATCCACGTCGACGTGGTCCCCGAGACCCACCAAGAGGATCCAACTGGTATCGGCGATGCATTCCGCGCTGGGTTTCTCACCGGGCGTGATGCCGGGTTGTCACTGGAGCGGGCAGCCCAGCTGGCCTGTTTGGTGGCGACGTTGGTGCTTGAGGCGCCGGGGCCCCAAGAGTGGTCCTGGGATCCCAGCTCGGCGCTGCCGCGACTGAGCGGCGCCTACGGCGAAGAAGCCGGGCGGGAGATCACCGAGGCGCTTGGCGCCGACAGATAGCCACCGAGGCGCTTGGCCTGATGCATCGCCAACTGCGAGGGTTCCCTGCTCCTGGAGCTGCACAGGGTCCTAGAGCTGCACAGGGTAAGTCGGTTCGCTGATCTCGGGCGTCACGCTTTCCTCGACGAAGATCGCGTGCCACAGCATGAAGATCAGCATGGTCCACAGTCGCCGACTGTGATCGGTTTCTCCGCTGCGGTGTTCGTCCAGCATCGACCGGACCGCGGCCAAGTCGATCAGCTCGCCGGCTGCGGAAGCATCGATCATCGAGTACGACCAATCCAACAGCTCCCCGGCACGCAGCCAGTGCCGGATCGGCACGGGGAAGCCGAGCTTGGGTCGATTGAGTACATGCGCTGGCACGATCGGCTCCAGCGCGCGGCGCAGCGCGTATTTTGTCGTGGCCCTGGTGATCTTCTGGTCGTACGGTAGCCGCGAGGCCACCGCGAACACCTCGGGGTCCAGGAACGGAACCCGCAGCTCCAGTGAGTTAGCCATCGTCATCTTGTCGGCCTTGACCAGGATGTCGCCGCGTAACCACGTGAACAGGTCAATATGTTGCATGCGGGCCACCGGATCCCAGCCCTGCGATAGCGCGTAGACCGGGGCAGTCACGTCGGTGTGGATCCAGTCGTCGCGGAATCGTGGCAACACTGCGCGCAGCTGTTCGTCGGAGAAGCTCCGCGCATTCCCGTAATAGCGCTCTTCGAGGGTCAGCGAGCCACGGTGGAGCAGCCCTTTGCCCCGCATGCCCTCCGGCAGCGGCCCGGCCATCTTCCCCACGGACTTGCGAAGGCCACGCGGCAGGTAATCAAACGGCTTCAGCGACAGCGGCTCCCGATAGATCGTGTAGCCGCCGAACAATTCGTCGGCACCTTCGCCGGAGAGCACGACCTTGACGTGTTTGCGCGCCTCCCGGGCGATGAAGAACAGCGGTACCAGCGCCGGGTCGGCGACGGGTTCGTCCAGGTACCAGACGATCTCCGGAAGCGCGGCGACAAATTCGGCCTGGCTGACGACCTTGGTTACATGCCGGGCGCCGATGGCTTCGGCCGATGCCACGGCAACGTCGACCTCAGAGAACCCTTCGCGTTCGAAGCCGGTGGTGAACGTGATCAATCGTGGGTTGTGTCGCATGGCCAGCGCCGCGATGGCCGTCGAGTCGATGCCGCCGGACAGAAATGCCCCAACCGTGACATCGGCACGCATGTGTTTGGCCACCGAATCCTCAAGCACCGCGGTGATCTCGTCGTACCGCTGCTGCTCGGTGTGCGGCAACGAACCAGCAGGGGAGCGAGGGGCCGACGTAGCGCTAAAAGGCACCGCATCGAAGCGCGGCGTGAAGTAACGCCCTACTTGCGGCTGCCTGCCAGGCCGCAGGCGCGCGTAGCTGCCCGACTCGAGTCTGCGGACGCCTTGGTGCAGGGTCTCGGGTTCGGGCACGTACTGCAGCACCGTGTAATGCTGAACGGCGCGTCTGTCGATGGTGAGATCGATTCCCAGCGGGTCAGCCACCTCAAGGAGGCACTTCTTCTCGCTGCCGACCACGGTGCCACCGGGCCCTGTCGCCATGAACAGCGGTTTGATGCCGAACGGATCCCGCGCGCAGAACAGTTCTTGCTCGACGCCGTCCCATAGCGCGAAAGCGAACATGCCCCGCAGCCGCACCAGCGCCTCGGTTCCCCAATAGTGGTAGGCAGCCAATATCGTCTCGCCGTCGCCGTCGGTGTGGAAGACGGCCTGGTGCTCGGCGGTCAGCTGTTCCCGTAATTCCAAGTAGTTGTAAATCTCGCCGTTGAACACCATGACGTAGCGGTTCGGCGTTTCGGTCGGCCCCCACTGAAGTGGCTGGTGACTGTGGGCGATGTCGATGATCGACAGCCGGTTGAAGCCTAGGACGATCTGACTCGCGCCCGGCCCGGCTCCAATGGTGTCATTCCAGGTCCCAGGTTCATCGGGACCTCGGTGGCGCATCAGGGCGGTAGCGCCGAAAACGGTGTCGACGATGGTGGGGGACACCTCGTGGGAGGGGTCGGTTACCAGCGCCAGTAATCCGCACACTGCGCCAGTATGCCTAATGGCGCTGGTGCGCAGAGATTGACACAGACACATTCCGCAGTCGCTTCACCGCATTCCCACGGGGTGGTCTACGCTGCGTAGTATTCAGTGCAGTCGGCTGACCGCCCGTCGGTCCATTGACTGCCCCGAGATTTCGAGGAGGCGCCAACGTGTCCGCTCGCGGCCTGAAGTTGGTGGCAGTGTCGTTGCTCTTGGGTGGGACTGCGGTTCTGCTCAGTGGGTGCAGTTGGTCTGAGGGGCTAGGCCTGGGGTGGCCCAGAGGCATCACGCCTGAGGCGCACCTCAACCGTGAACTGTGGATCGGCTCGGTCATCGCCGCGCTCGTCGTCGGCGCGATCGTCTACATACTGCTGTTCTGGACTGTGGCTTTCCACCGCAAGAAGAAGGATGACGAGGAACTGCCACGTCAGTTCGGCTACAACATGCCGCTTGAACTGGTGCTCACCGTGATCCCGTTCCTGATCATCTCGGTGTTGTTCTACTACACGGTCGTAGTGCAGGAGCGGATGCTGCACAAGGACCCCAACCCCGAGGTCGTGATCGACGTCACCGCCTTCCAGTGGAACTGGAAGTTCGGCTACCAGAAGGTCGACTTCGCAGACGGCACTTTCACCTACGACGGCGTCGATAACGAGCGGAAGGAGGCGATGGTCTCCAAGCCCGAGGGTGTTGATAGCCACGGTGAGGAGATTGTCGGCGCGATCGACGGCCGCACCCCCGAGGACCGCTCATACCTGAATTTCGACAAGGTCGAGACGCTGGGCACCTCGTCGGAGATTCCGGTTCTGGTGGTGCCTGCGGGCAAGCGGATCGAATTCGTGCTGGCGGCGGCCGACGTGGTCCACGGTTTCTGGGTGCCGGAGTTTCTCTTCAAGCGGGACGTATTGCCTAACCCGGTGCAAAACAACTCCGACAACATTTTCCAGGTCAGCGAAATCTTCAAGACCGGCGCGTTCGTCGGCCGGTGTACCGAGATGTGCGGCACGTATCACTCGATGATGAACTTCGAGCTACGCGTGGTTGAGCCCAATGACTTCAAGGCCTACCTTGACCAGCGCATAGCCGGAAAGACGAACGCCGAGGCGCTGAAGGCGATCAACCAGCCGCCGCTGGCGATCAGTACCGAACCGTTCGACACCCGCCGCGGAGAGCAGGCGCCGCAGATCCCACAGGCGAGTAGGTAGGACAGCACATGCATATCGAAGCCAGGTTGTTTGAGTTCCTGACCGCCTTCTTCGCGCTGGCAACCGTCGTATACGGCGTTCTGACGGCGAAGTTTGCCTACGGTGGTATCGAATGGGCGGGCACCACCGCACTCGTGCTGACCACCGGCCTTACCTTGATCACCGGCACCTTCTTCCGGTTTGTCGCACGGCGTCTGGACACCCGGCCCGAGGACTACGAGGACGCCGAGATCGCCGATGGGGCCGGCGAGCTGGGCTTCTACAGCCCGCACAGCTGGTGGCCGATATTCATTGCTTTGTCAGCCTCGGTCACCGCGGTCGGCGTGGCGTTGTGGCTGTCGTGGCTGATCTTTGCCGGTGTCTGCTTCGTGCTGGCCTCGGTGGCTGGCCTGGTTTTCGAGTACCACACGGGAGTCGAGAAGCACTGAGCGGTTGCCGATGCCTGCTGTCGACACTCGTCGCCAACTAGGTCACAATCCGGTCATGAGTTCGCCCGGACCGCGCGCTGAGCGGCCTGTTCGGATGCCGTGTTTAGGTAATGTTGCCCAGGCGTTGTGGGCCGATGAGGGCACCACCGCTGTCGGAGAAGCTGTCGAGAAGGATGGACGGAGATGAGCGGGCCGAATCCCCCGGGACGGGACCCTGACGGGGCGGATCTCCCAGGTGTGCAGCCTGGCGGCCAGCCATCGTCGGACGAACCGGCACTGGGGGCCCCACGAGGCTCGCGCGACAGTGGCGCCGGTGGCGCCAGTTCACACCTAGACGACACCGACCACTACTCGCAAGCGTATTCGGCGCCAGAGTCCGAGCAGTTCGGCAGCAGCCCTTACTTGCCCGCCGACGCATCGCTCTACGACTACGAGAACTACGACCCTGCATCCAATGGCGGTGAGCCGCAGGTTTCACCACCTCGGTGGCCGTGGGTGGTCGGCATTGTCGCGATCGTCGCGGCAGTCGCTCTGGTCGTGTCGGTGTCGGTCTTGGTGACCCGTACTGATACCGACAACTTGGCTACGCCCGAGGTGACCACGAAACCGGCGCCACCTGTCCAGGACGAGATCATCGCTACAACCCCGCCGCCACCGCCTCCGCCGCCCCCGCCGAGTGAGGAGCCCCCTCCACCGCCGCCGCCCGAGACAATAACGGTCACCGAGCCGCCACCGCCGCCGCCGCCGACCACCGAAGAGGCGCCGCCTCCACCGCCGACCACCGAGGAGCCGCCCCCTGCACCGACTACACGGGCGGGCCCACGGCAGGTCACTTACTCCGTCACCGGCACCAAGGCGCCCGGTGACATCATTTCCGTGACGTATGTCGACGCGTCCGGCCGCAGCCGTACGCAGCGCAACGTCTACATCCCGTGGTCACTGACGGTCACTCCCATCTCGCAATCCGAGGTTGGTTCCGTGCGTGCTTCGAGCTTGTTTTTGGTCAGCCGGCTGAACTGCTCGATCACGACGAGCGACGGCGCTGTACTGTCGTCGAACACCAACAACGCCGCTAAGACAAGTTGCTAGGCAGATCACACAGCTGATGACATACCTCATTGATAACGCAGACCGCTCGCCACAGACCTCTGGCTTCGACTTTTCTGAGCTAGACCGCATCGACCGCATCTTGCTCGGCAGCTCTGCAGCTGTTTGGTTGGCGGCACTCGGGGCGGGGGTGGCGGCGATTGTGGCGTTGGTCGACCTGTCCGGTGGGCATACCGTGGCCAGCGGTGAGTCGGGCACGCCCTGGATCCTGTACACCGTCATCGGGGTCTCCGCGGCGGTGATCGTCGCGGCAGTGCCGCTGCTTCTGCGGGCACGCCGCGCGGCCCTGGCGGAATCTGCGCCTGAGTCACAAGCTGAGGCTGCTTCGCCAAAGGCTGAGGCTGCCGCCCCGGAATCTGAGGCTGCCGCGCCGGAATCTCAGGCTGCTGCCCCGAAGGCTCCGGTGCCCGAGGCCGATGCGCCCACCGAGAAGTTAAGGGTGACGCCGGCAGCGGCGTCCGAGTCTGACGGTTCGCTAGCGGCTGAGCCGCACGCGCAACCAGCGGCCGCGATCGATCAGCTGTGGCTGCGGTGCTCCGCGGGAATTGCCTGTGCCATGGGTCTGGCAACGCTGCTGATTGCGGTGTCGACCTACCTGATGGCTGTCGGCAGCGATACCGTCGCGTGGGTGCCTTATGGCATCGCCGGCGCGATCACGCTGGGGATGGTAGCGATCCCGTGGTATGCGTTGCGCGAACTCCGCGTCCTTCAATCGACCGAAGCAGATTGAGGTTACTGACGCCGATTGAGGTTACCGGCGCCGATTGAGGTTACTGACACCGACGGTCATCGACCCATACCGACTCCCACCGCACTGCTATAGGGCAACCCATCCCGCAGCGCCCATCGCTCAGTGCCCATCGCTCAGTGCCGATCTCTCAGTGCTTTGCCCAACCCTTACGGACTTTCCGGCCGAAGCCAGGTTGCTGGCCGCCGGGGTCTTTCTCCTGCTGCCCGTTGGGCCTAGTGCTGCCCGTTGGGCCTACTGCTGACCGTTGGGTGAGCCGTCGGAGCCGTCGGACGCGCTGGTCGAATCCTGGTGCTCCTTCAAGGCGGTGAGGGCCTGCTGCTCGGCAGCGTGTTCGGCTGCGATGAGTGCTTCGTTCTCGGCGGGAGGATCGCCATAGAGGAAGCTGCCCGAGCCGGGCGCGCCGCTGGACCCTAGTTTGTTCATCCGCTTGGGCAATGGTGCACCCTGGTAATCCAGTGGAATCGGGTGGCCGTGCTCGTCGACGGGCCCGAGCGGTTGGTGCAATTCGACGTAGGCACCGTGGGGGAGTCGCTTGATGATGCCGGTCTCGACGCCATGCTCGAGCACGTCGCGGTCACTGCGCTGAAGTCCCACACACCAGCGGTAAGCGACGAAGTACACGATCGCGGGCAGCAACACCATGCCGACTCGGCCGACCCAGGTGGTGGCATTCAGCGACACATGGAACTTCAGCGCGATGATGTCGTTCATGCACATGAAGGTCAACACGAGATAGAAGGCGATCGCCGCCGAGCCCACCGCAGTGCGTGTCGGTGCGTCCCGAGGGCGCTGCAGCAGGTTGTGGTGCGCGTCGTCGCGCGAAAACTTTCGTTCCAGGAACGGATAGATGATGAGCAGGACGAAAATCAGTCCCATTCCCGCCGCGACCCAGTTGCTCTGCGGGATCGTGTGACCCCATGGGTAGAACTCCCAGTCCGGCCAGACGCGGATCAGTCCGTCGGTCCACATCATGTAGAAGTCCGGCTGGCTGCCCGCCGAGATCTGGGATGGTTTGTACGGGCCGAGAACCCAAATCGGGTTGATCTGCAGCAGCCCGCCCATCAGGCCCAACAGGCCGACTGTGACGGCGAAGAACGCGCCGCCCTTCACCGCGAACACCGGCATGACGCGCACACCAACGACGTTGGTTTCTGTGCGGCCGGGGCCGGGGAATTGGGTGTGCTTCTGGAACCACACGAGTGCAAGGTGAGCGCCGATGAGCGCGAGCATGATCGCGGGAAGTACCAGGATGTGCAGGGCATACAGCCGCGGGATGATGATCTCGCCGGGGAAGTCACCACCGAACAGTGCCCAATGCATCCACGTGCCGACGAGCGGTAGTCCTAGCGTGATGCCCGAGAACGCGGCGCGTAGGCCAGTGCCGGACAGCAGGTCGTCGGGCAGCGAGTAGCCGAAGAAACCCTCGAACATCGCCACGATCAGCAATAGTGAGCCGATCACCCAGTTCGCCTCCCGAGGTCTGCGGAAGGCGCCGGTGAAGAAGATGCGGGCCAGGTGGACCATGATCGACGCCGCAAACAGCAGCGCCGCCCAGTGGTGAACCTGACGCACGAACAACCCGCCGCGGATCTCGAAGCTGATGTCGAGGGCTGTCTCGTAGGCACGCGACATCTGTATGCCGCGCAACGGTTGGTAGACACCCTCGTAGGTGACGTGGGCCATCGACGGGTCGAAGAACAATGTCAGCCAGACCCCGGTGATGAGCAGCACCACAAAGCTGTACAGCGCGACCTCACCCAGTAGGAACGACCAGTGGGTCGGGAACACCTTGTTGAGCTGCCGGCGAAGCGCAGCCGACGGGTGGTACCGCGAATCGATCGCATCGCCCTGTTTGGCGGCGATCTCGGCCAAGTTCGGTCGTGGGCTCATGACGTGCGCTCCCAGAATGCCGGTCCGACGGGTTCGATGAAGTCGCCGTTGGCGACCAGGTAGCCGTCCTGGTCAATGGTGATCGGCAGCTGCGCCAATGCGCGTGCAGCGGGACCGAAGATCGGCTTAGCGAAGTGCAACGCGTCGAACTGCGACTGATGACAGGGGCACAGGATGCGGTAAGTCTGCTGCTCGTACAGCGAGGACGGGCAGCCCAGATGCGAGCACACCTTGGTGTAGGCGAACAAGTCGCCGAAGTTGAAACTCTCCTGGCCTTGTCGCTTGACGACGCGGGGCATATCGCCCGGTCTGATGCGAATCAGCATGACCGGGTTGCGTACGCCGTAGGCGATCGTGGTCAGGTGGTGCTCAGACTCGACCGTCGTGCCGTCGCCGTCGGATTCGCGCCAGGGAAAGACCGTCTCCATACCGCCGGCGTCGATATCTTCGGGTCGCATCTTGACGAACGGCGAGTCACCGGCGTTGCCCGTGGCCCGAGCGAGGTAGATGGTTTCGCCCTGGAACCTTGGGGTCCAGCCCGAGGTCCACAACACGGCTTTCTTGCCCTCGGCCGTAGGAACGACGGGCTTCCATGGATTCTTGATCAGCCCGCCCATGAATGCCACCAGCGTGCCCAAGCCGAAAGCGCCGAACCCGATGCCTAGTGACAGGCCAATCAGCTTGCGGCGCTTGAGCGTTGAGCCGTCCAGCGCATCACCCAGGTTGGCGGCGATGGTCTTGCGGTCGATCTCGGGGGACCGGCCGTCGTGGCGGTCCTGGATGGCGATCTCTTCGGGGATGAACTTCTTCTGGAACAGAACGGCGCCGATGCCTATCGACAAAATTGACATACCAAACGTCAGACCGTAGAGCGGGGTGGTCAGCGAGTAAAGGAACTCACCCGAGGATCCGTAGGGCTGGTACTCCCAGGGCCAGAACAGGAAGATCAGCAGCAGCGCGAGACCGCAGAACCCGGCGAACAGTAGCCAGTAAGCCACCGTCCGCTCGGCGCGTTTTTCGGCCTTGGTCCCGGAGACCGGCCAGCGTTGTTCCTTGTAGACGATCTCGACGCCGTCGAGTTTGCCACCCAGTTCGAGCAGCTCTTCCTGCGACATCTCGGCGAGTTCGTCGTTGGTGGGATCGCGGCGGCCGTCACTCATGCTCGTGCTCCGATCCAGAGGGCGGCGGCGATGGCGGCCACCATTCCAACGATCCAGACCACCATGCCCTCAGAGGTGGGGCCGAAGCCGCCCAATCCAAAGCCGCCGGGCGTTGGCGTCTCGGATGCCTCTCGGACGTAGGCCACGATATCGCGCTTCTCCTCCGCATTCAGCTGTCGGTCGGAGAACTTCGGCATGTTCTGCGGGCCCGTCAGCATGGCGGTGTAAATCTGGGCCGGGGTGGCGTTACCGAGATCAGGTGCGTATTTCCCCGAGGAAAGCGCTCCGCCCTTGCCGGTGAAGTTGTGGCACGACGCGCAATTGAGCCTGAACAAGTCACCGCCGCGGGCGACATCGTTGCCGATCAATGATTGCTCTGCGATGTGGCCGTTCTCGTCGCGGGGTACCACCGGCCCGCCGCCGTTGGCCTGAACGTAGGCGCCGAGTGCGTCGATCTGGGATTCGTCGTAGTGGGGTGGTTTCTGCGGCGACTGCGCCTCGCCCCGCATCGCGGGCATCCGGCCGGTCGACACCTGGAAGTACACGGCCGCTTCGCCGACCCCAATGAGGCTGGGGCCACGATCGGCGACGCCCTGAAGGTTGACACCGTGGCAGGTCACGCACGAGGTTTCGAAGAGCTGCTTGCCGGTGCGCAGCATTGCCGTGGTCGACTCGTCGGCGACGGCCACCTGTGGTGACGGCGTAAGGGTGGCCGCTAGGCCACCGGCGACCGTCAGTCCGGTCAGCAGAAGTACTGCTGCCGAGAGGCGTCGGCGCAGCCGACGGCGGGACTTGCTGGTCATCGAACCCCTTCTCATCGACCGGTCCTCAGAGGCTTTTTGGATGGCTTTTCGGATCATCTTGTCATCGAACGAAGTAGATAACGGCGAAAAGCGCGATCCACACGATGTCGACGAAGTGCCAGTAGTACGACACGACAATCGCCGCCGTGGCTTGTGCAGGGGTGAACTTACTCATTCGGGTGCGCACCAGCAGCAAGACGAACGCGATCAGACCGCCGATTACGTGCAGACCGTGGAAACCGGTCGCAAGGTAGAAGACAGAGCCGTAGGCGCTGCCCGGAATGGTGGTCCCGTGTTCGACGAGGTGCAGGTATTCGTAGGCCTGACCGAGGACGAAGAACAGGCCCATGGCAAAGGTCAGGGTGTACCAGCGGCGGAGCCCGAAGACGTCACCGCGTTCGGCGGCGAATACGCCCATCTGGCAGGTGAACGACGACGCGATCAGCACCAGAGTGACCGGCACCGCGAGGGTGAGGTTCAATTCGGTGGGAGGGGGCGGCCAATCCCCGCCGGCCTGTGAGCGCGCTGTGAAGTACATCGCGAACAGGCCAGCAAAGAACATCAGCTCGCTGGAAAGCCACACGATGGTGCCGACACTGACCATATTTGGTCGGTTCAGCGAATGTACGCGCGACGTGATAGCCGTTCCCGAGGTCCCTACAGCGCTCGTCACAGGTGCAAGTATGACGCTTTGTAGTTGTTGAACTCCACCCGGGTGGAGAGATTCGTCATAATCTTTTGGTGACTTCCTCTCCGCCCGAGCGCCAGGCTTCGCACAAGCAATCAGGTGCCGCACCGACCTGGCCAGCGATTCTCGGCAGATTGACCACAGATCAGGCCCTTCCTCCCGGGCATGCGGCCTGGGCGATGAACCAGGTCATGGAGGGAGTCGCTACCCCTGCCCAGATCGCCGCCTTCGGCGTGTCGATGAAAATGAAGGGCCCAACCGCGGCGGAAGTCACCGAGTTGGCCGACATCATGCTTGAGCATGCACGGCGGGTGCCCACAGACGTGATCGGCACTGCGACGGTCGATGTGGTGGGAACCGGCGGTGACGGTGCCAACACGGTCAATTTGTCCACGATGGCGGCCATCGTGGTGGCCGCAGCGGGGGTACCGGTGGTCAAGCACGGTAACCGTGCAGCCTCGTCGATGTCGGGCGGTGCGGACACCCTCGAAGCGCTGGGGGTCCGGATCGATCTGGGCCCCGACGAGGTCGCCCGCAGCGTGGCTGAGGTCGGCATCGGTTTCGCCTTTGCGCCGCAGTTCCACCCGTCCTATCGGCACGCTGGCGCGGTGCGGCGCGAGATCGGGGTGCCGACGGTGTTCAACTTGCTGGGCCCGCTGACAAATCCGGCCACTCCGCGCGCGGGTCTCATCGGATGCGCCTGGGCTGATCTGGCCGAGGTCATGGCTGGCGTGTTCGCAACCCGTGGGGCGAGCGTATTGGTCGTGCACGGCGACGACGGGCTCGATGAGCTGACGACCACGGCGACGAGCACGATCTGGCGGGTGCAGGCTGGCACCGTCGAGCGATTGACATTTGACCCAGCCGCGTTCGGCTTCCGGCGCGCCGAGGTCACCGCGCTGGTCGGTGGCGACGCCGAATCGAACGCCGCGGAGGCCAGAGCGGTGCTCGGTGGAGCGAAGGGGCCGGTCCGCGATGCGGTTCTGCTCAACGCCGCAGGGGCGCTCGTCGCCCACGCCGGGTTATCCGGCGACGCCCAGTGGGCCCCCGCCTGGGAGTCGGGTTTGGCTCGCGCGACCGAGGCGATCGACTCCGGGGGAGCTGAAGAGTTGCTCGCGCGCTGGGTGCGGTTCACACAGCAGCTCTGAGGCGGCGAGTTGCTCGGCGGCATGGCGGGCCGAGCGGGCCGATGCCGCCCAGTGAAACCAGCGCCCGGCCGCGCCGAGCGGCGAGCAATACCCGGCTTCGGTGCGCACGATCCGGACTTCGGGTTGGATGAGCCAGCGAGTGAGGAGCGCCGTTTCCTCGACCAGCCCGCCGTTGGGCGGGTACCACCCGGACGGCGGGCTGGTCGAGAATTCTGCCGTCGGCAGGACCGACTGCGCACTGGCGCTGAGGGCGTCGACGACAGGCATTGGCGGTACTCCGCGGGGAGCGACTCCGGCGGCTGCTAGCTGGCCGCGGCGGATCACCGCAAGGTGCCAGCCGCCGTCGCCGTCGGGTTCGGCGGCCACCATTTCGGGAATCGAAGCGAGTGCTCGCAGGCGCTGACCACGCCACAGCACGTCAATGGTGGCCGCGGCATGGTCGCGTAACCGTGCGGCGGTTTCGTAGCGCTTTCGCTCGGCCAGCTCGGCGATGTAAGCCAGCACCGCCGCCAGCGGGTCGCTCCTGCGACCGTCGATGAGCGCGAGCGCATCTCGCACTGCGGCGGCGTACTCCGCAGCGCCGACATCGCGAACGGCCGGGCAGGGGGAGACTTCCCGTTCGGGACAAGCCGACCCGTGCACCGCCGAGCGGCCCAGTCGGGTGGTGCAGGTGCGAATGCCGGTGAACCGCGCTATCAGCGCGGCGGACTCCAGAGCATCAGCGCGTGATCGGAACGGCCCGACAGCGCTGTCGGGCCGGGACGGACGCGCCACTGTGCCCGATTGTGGTGCCCGCACGACGATGAACCGTGGAAAGGCTTCATCGGTGAGGGTCACCCACCACCAGCGCCGGGGGAACTTCGACCGTCGATTGTACGGGGGTGCGTGGGCCGCCAGCAGGCGGAGTTCCCGCACGCCGGCCTCCAGATCATGGGCGCATTCGACATGATCGACTGCAATGGCAAGCGATGCCATCTCCTTGATCCGGGTCCGGGAATCGGCACCATTGAAGTACTGCGACACCCGCCGGCGCAGATCGATGGCTTTGCCGACGTAAAGCACCTCACCAGATGGCCCCCGGAACAGATAAACACCCGGGGTTCGCGGCAGGCGCTGGGCGAAATGGCGCTTACTGCGCTGCGCCGGTGTCACGTCCGGCAGAAACGAGCGCAACTCGGTGTAGGTGTGCACGCCCTGGTTGCCGACACGCTCGATGAGGCCGTGCAGCACGTCGACGGTGGCACGCGCGTCATCGAGTGCGCGGTGGGTGGGCGTGCTCGACGCGCGGAAGAGCCGTGCGAGCGCGGACAGTCGCACGCTGGGCGCCTCGTCCCGGGTAAGCGCCCGGCGGGCCAACCGCACGGTGCACAGCACCTGCGGTTTGGGCCAGGGGACCTGGTTACGTTCAGCTGCTGCGCGCAGAAACCCGATATCGAAGCCGGCGTTGTGGGCGACCAGTACCGCGCCCCGGCAGAACTCAAGGAAGGAGGGAAGTACGGCGTCAATTTTCGGGGCGTCAAACACCATGGCCGAGGTGATGCCGGTCAAAGCGATGATCTGCGGCGGGATATCCCGCCCCGGGTCGACCAGCGTCGCGAACTCGCCGATCACCTCACCGCCGCGAACTTTTACCGCTCCGATCTCGGTGATCGAGTCGTGGTTGTCACCCGAGGGCCGGCCTCCGGTGGTTTCGAGGTCGACGACGACGAACGTGGTTTCCCGCAAGGTTGGGTCAGCGGACGGGTCGACGTCGGCAAAGCTCAGCTGGCCCATGCGCTGAAAATAGACGCCGCATGTGACAGACCGAGCTCAACCCATTCGTTTCTCGGTCGCACAAAGACGCAGTCACGATCCGCCCGCGGACCCGCACAAAGGCTAAATGTCGGTACCCGCCGATACGGTGCGGACGACTCCGATCGAGAGGACGAGCGCGATGGCACAGGAACAGCGGCCGCCAGCAGAATGGTCTGGCCCAGAAAGTGAGACCGGCACGGTGAAGATCGATTGCGACGATTGTGCCGTCCGTGGCATCGGATGCCAGGATTGCGTCGTAAGTGTTTTGCTCGGAGTGCCCGGAACTCTGCTCCAGGACGAGCGGCGGGCGCTGGAAGTGCTCGCTGACGTGGGTATGGCTCCGCGATTGCGGCTGGTGCCGATTCACCGGCACGGTAGCTCAGGTGTTGCCTGACGACACGCTTCGGCGCTGGGGCTGAAGTCAATTGTCAGGAAGCCCTGCTAGGTTGGCGGCTTCCATTGGACAAGTCCGATGCCGTTTCGTAACCTATCCGAGACCTAAGAGAGTTCGAGACGGCTCGTTACGGCAGTTGAAGGACACAAAACCTTGACGCTCGATAGCGCTTACCGGAGCATCCGTCGTGCTTGGCGGCCCCTCATCGGGCTGCTTGCTGGTGTCACCGTCTTCATTTCTGTAGTGGCCGGCCCCTCGTTGGCTGACCCCGCCGACGATGCGTTGGCAAGACTCAACGAGCTGTCGCGGCAAGCCGAACAGACCACAGAGGCCATGCACTCGGCGCAGCTGGATCTGAACAACAAGCTGGCGGCTCAGGAGGCGGCCGAAGCTAAGCATGCCAGCGACGTCACCGCCGTGGAATCAGCTCAGGCGCAGCTCGCCACCTTCCAGAACTCAGTCGACAGGCTGGCAGCCGCTCAGTACATGGGTGGTCGCCCCTCCGGATTCAACGCCATGCTGACCGCCAAATCCCCCCAGGGGCTGATTGATCAGCTCACTGTGCAGCGCGTGATGGCGCACGAGATGCAGGCTCAGATGGCCGGCTATCGCGAACTCGGCAGGCAAACGCAGCTCGCCGAGCAGGCGTCGGCTGCATCGGCCGCCGAAGCGAAAACGGCAGCCGAGCAGGCCGCGGCGGTGCGCGCCGACCTGCAGTCCAAGCAGAGCAAGCTACAGGTGCAGATCGCCATCGTTAAGTCGCAGTACGAGGCGCTGACCCCGAACCAGCGAGAGGTGCTCGCGGCGTTGCCGCCACCGCCGCCACCACCACCACCTGCTGCCCCACCTGCTGCGGCGCCGCCGGCGGAGGGTCCGGAGATCCTGGCTGCACCCCCGGCCCCTGAACCGCTGCCAGCCCCCCCCATGGGGATTCCCCCGGGCGACATCGCACCTCCCGGTGCTCCGCACACCACGACGGTGATCCAGGCCGCACTGAGCCGGATCGGCTCTCAGTACTCCTGGGGAGGGTCCGGGCCGGGCGCCTTCGACTGTTCAGGCTTGGTGATGTGGTCGTTCCAGCAGGCGGGGATCTCACTGCCGCACTCCAGCCAGGCTCTGGCCAATGGCGGCCAGTCCGTGTCGACAGATCAGATGCAGCCCGGCGACCTGGTTACTTACTACTCCGATGCCTCGCACGTCGGCATTTACATAGGCGACGGAATGATGGTGCACGCGCCTACCTACGGCATCCCGGTTCGGGTCGCCCCGGTGAACAATGCGCCGATCTACAACGTCCGGCGGTACTGAGACGGCCCGCGCAGTAGACCGGCGTCGGATTGGCGCGGTTCTCGCGGCCGAGCTGATCTGCGGGGCATTCCTGGTGGGCGGACCCCAGACTGTCCCTCTCGGTCCGGCGGTTGCCGCTCCCTCGCCCGACGTCGCGACTAGTGCCTCGTCGCGTGCGGTGACCATGCGGGACGGCCGGACCGCGCAACTCATCGATCTGGGTGCACCCGGCGGGGCCGCGCTGCTCGACCGCCTTATCGCCGAGCTGCCCGGTGCGGCCGACGCGGTCACCGCTTTCTGGGGTCCACAATGGCCCCGGGAGGTCATCATCGCGGTGGCCGCGTCCCAAGAGCAGTTTGCGATCTTGGCCGGCGGAGACTCCGGTGTCGCTGCGACCACGACTTCTGACAGGATCACGTTTTCGCCGGGCGCCGCTGCGATCACAGCAACCGATCTTCGGATGGTGTTGCGGCATGAGCTCTTCCACTATGCGGCGCGTCACGATACCGCCGCCGACGCACCTATGTGGCTCACCGAGGGAGTCGCCGATTTCGTCGGCCGTGCAGCGGCTGCGCAATCGCCGGCGTGGGACTCGGTGGCCCAGCCGGGGCAATTGCCGACCGACGCTGAGTTGGCCAATGAGGGCCCCGGTCGCTCGGGGGCCTACGACCGGGCCTGGTGGTTCGCCTCCTATGTGGCCGACACCTATGGCGCCGACCAGTTGCGGGCGCTGTATCTTATGGCCTGCGGCCAGGGCCACCCAGATGTCGCTACCGCGGTCCGGAACGTATTGGGAATCGAGCTTCCAGTGCTGCTTACCGGGTGGCGGCAATGGCACAGCAGCTAATGG
>JAHZKD010000373.1 GCA_022600605.1 Actinomycetes bacterium | reverse complement strand
GGTGTTGATTGCCTCAGATTGGTCTATGCCACAGAACAAGACGCCTAGGTAAGGTCCGGGGACTCGGGGGTTGTGGAGGGCGAATTTGAGGCGGGAAAGCGTCTCGGGAATGGTCGTCAGTCCGGTGAGGCCTTCTCGGGAGCGTTTTCTCAGTTGGTCGACTTCGAATCCGGCCAAGGCGGCGAATGCTTCTGCGCGTGTGACTGCTTCACTACCGTTGCCGTATTGAACGGAGAGTTCGTTGAAATCAGCCGAATCGACTGAGTTCGCCCCATCCGCTCCTGTGCTTTGGTCAGCTTTTGGGTTAGCACGCCGGTGTCGGCCACTTTCAGCACCCGGCGGCGGGGGATTCACGGTGACAGGTTTGGTGGGTGATTCGTGGCGGGATGGTTGCTGCGCCTTGTCATCGTCGTCATCTTCGTAGTAGCCGTAGCTGTAGCTGTACGGCTCACTTGCTTCGGGCACCATTGTGAATACCGTGCCGAATATTGAAGCGCCGAGATCCTTGAGATTTCGCGTCGCGTGTGCGAGTTCCCCGCGCGTAGTCTTCCCGAATCGCGCGAGCAGCAGCACGCCGTCAGCATTGACCGCTAGAACCGCGGGGTCGGTGACCGCCAGCAGCGGCGGCGAATTCACGATGACAAAGTCGAATCGCGCGCGAACTTCGCTGAACAGCCGTTTGGCTGCCATCGAGCCGAGGAGCTCGCTCGGATTCGACGGCGCAACCCCAGCGGCGAGGACGGTCAGACCCGGAAAGCTTGACTCTTGCAGAGCCTCGTCAAGGGATGCTTGGTCAGTGAGCACCGTGCTCAATCCTACTGAGTCAACCAAGTTGAGGCGGCCAGCTAACGTGGGGCGACGCATGTCAGCATCGAGAAGCAACACGCTCTGCCCGGCTTCCACCAACGCTAGCGCCAGGTTTATCGCCGTGGTGGATTTGCCCTCGCTAGGCATCGGACTGGCGACGACGATCACGTGCGGCGGGTTATCGGTCGAGAGGAACTGTACGTGGGTGCGGAGTTTGCGAAATGCTTCAGCAGTTCGCGCGTCGTCCTCGCTATCGAAATCTGTCGCTGGTTCTTTCTCGCGTTTTTTGTCGAAGGGAATACTGCCGACGAGTTTGGCACCAGTGATCGCTTCAAGCGGCCCGCTGTCCTTGACAGTTTTATCGAATAGCTCGCGAATAACCGCAAGACCGATTCCGAGTAGCAGCCCCGCTAAGACGCCGATGGTAAGGTTGAGCTCTTTTTTCGGAACCACCGGTTTTTCCGGAGCCGTCGCGGCTTGCTCGACGATCACGCCAGAAAAGGAAAGCGTCGAGCCCTCCCGAGTTTCCAATTCCTCTACCATGATGACGAATTCCTCGGACATCGCGTTAGCAAAGTCACGCGCCCGGATGGGTGACTCGTCAACCACTCTGAGGTCTATCAGGACTGTGCCGGTCTCCGCACTCGCGTGGACGGTCGCCGTCATGTCGCTCATCTGAGGGCCGAGTTTCTCGATAGTGCGCTGATGCAGGGTCTCGCCCTTAAGTAGGGCGGTGTACGACTTTATGCGTTCCTGGGAAAAGGAAGCGCCCGCGTAGATCTCGGATAGATAGGATTCCCCAGATACGGGCGTGGTGGATACAAACAGCCTGGTCGATGCCTCGTAAAGTGGAGTAGTTCGCCACGTGATGACGATGGCCCCCAGAACCGCGACCACCAACGACACGCAAATGATGATCCACCGAGAACGCAGAAGCCTCAGCCAGTCCTCGAACAGCACCGGCATCCGAGAGGTGATCACCCTGTGAGTCTACGAGCGGTTTGTCTACCACACACGTTAACTCGAGCAATAGGGCTCTGCGACAGCAACAACCTCTGGCAGTAAGGATGTGTCCTTGGTCAGGGGAGATGGCGCTGCAAGAGGACATGAGCGATCATCTCGGATACGACAAGCACGATCCTGCCTTGCGCGGCTTGCCGCCGCCATGCCACTTCTGCCCGCCATGAACGCTATTCAATGCGGCCGTCAACACCAATGCGGCCGCCAACAGCGTTAATGAAGTTGATAAAGATGTTTCCCGGTATCGTGACCCGGGTGCGGACACTGGTCACCGGCGCGGCCGGGTTCATCGGATCGACCCTGGTAGATCGCTTGCTGGCCGATGGTCACAGCGTGGTCGGGATCGACAACCTCGCTAGCGGAAGAATGGCCAATCTCGATGCCGCGCGTGAGCACGGCAGCTTCGAGTTCGTGACAGCCGACATCGTCGACCACGACCTGGACACGCTACTTGACGACGTCAAACCCGAGGTGGTGTTTCACCTGGCGGCCCAGATCGACGTACGTCGCTCGGTGGCCGAGCCGCAGTTCGATGCCACGGTCAACGTTGTCGGGACTGTGCGGCTGGCCGAAGCGGCGCGACAGGCCGGGGTGCGCAAGGTAATCCACACGTCGTCGGGAGGGTCGATCTACGGGGTCCCGTCGGATTACCCCACCGATGAGTCGACCCAGCCAGATCCGGCCTCACCGTATGCAGCAGGCAAGGTCGCCGGTGAGATCTACCTGAACACCTTCCGTCACCTGTATGGGATGGATTGTTCGCACATTGCGCCGGCCAATGTCTACGGTCCGCGCCAGGACCCGCACGGCGAGGCCGGTGTGGTGGCGATCTTTGCCATGGCGCTGCTGTCGGGCTCGCCCACCAAAGTGTTCGGCGACGGATCGAACACTCGTGACTATGTGTTCGTCGACGATGTTGTCGAAGCTTTCGTGCGGGCCTCGGGTCCCGCCGGCGGTGGACAGCGGTTCAACATCGGTACTGGGGTGGAGACCAGCGATCGAGCGCTGCATACCGCGGTCGCCGAAGTTGCGGGCGCACCCGATGATCCGCAGTTCGCGCCGCCGCGGCTGGGCGATCTGGAGCGTTCCTGCCTGGACGTTCGCCTGGCCGAAACAGTGTTGGGATGGCGTCCGCAAGTGTCGCTCGCCGACGGTGTGCGCCGCACGGTCGACTACTTTCGCGGCCAGGAGGGCTAACCGCGAGATTGGGATCGGCGACGGTCGGCGCAGGGGCACGTACGCTGCTCAGAACGTGTGCGCCCTAGGAGACCCGGTCTGATGAGCCCTGCCGATAATGAACGATCCGCTGAAGCGGCTGGTGAGCAGGAGCCGGACTACCGCTTCACGCTCGCGAACGAGCGGACATTCCTGGCGTGGATCCGCACCGCGCTGGCGCTGATCGCCGGGGGCATCGCCGTCGTTCAGTTCGTGCCCGAGTTCGGGGTAGCCGGGGTGCGGCATGGCCTCAGCATCGTGCTCACCGCCGGGGGCGGTCTGCTGGCCGCGCAGGCGGTTCGGCGCTGGCAACTCGTACAAGCCGCGATGCGACGAGACGGGGAACTGCCGCGCACCCATGTGCCGTTGATGCTCGGCGGGGCCATCTTCGCCGTGACGATGGTGGTGCTCGTGGTGGTGGTCGTCTGGCCGCCGGCTGGGCCGTGAGATGCCGGGCCGGGAATCCAGCAAGCCAGGTCTACAAGCCGAACGCACTCTATTATCCTGGGAGAGAACCGCATTCGGCTTCCTAGTCGGCGGCGCGCTGGTGTTGCTGCGATCGCACGGCCCTCTTGGTCCCGGGCGAACCGCGCTGGCCACCGCCGCAGCGCTACTGGCGTTACTCGTATTCGGGCTCGGCCACCGGCGATCCCGACGGATCAAAGCCAGTTCGGCGATCGCGGGCACACGCGTCGTGGCCGTCCCTCGCTTAGAGGTATTCCTGGTCGGTGGTGCCACGGTGAGCTTCTCGGCGGCCATCGTGCTGGCGCTGCTGCTGTACGCGCAGTGATTTGCCAGGAACAGTGATTTACCAGGAACTGTCCTCACACGCGTGGCTGTGGGACGGTGGAACCTGTGAACACCACACTCGCCGTCGTACTGATCGTGGCCTGGGTCGTCGTGGGACTTTTGTCCGGATTGTGGATGGCGCGCCATGGTCACGACCCGTTGTGGACGCTGATTGCGGTGGTGCTGGGGCCGTTGTTCGTGCCCATCGCGATGGAACGCGTGCAGCGCCGTCCCGAGGTAGCCCGGTTCGGATCGACTGGGGCTCCGCCGCAACGGTCAGAGGGCAAGACAGAAGTACGCATATTGGTCGGGCTGGACGGATCGATTGAGTCCGTGCGCGGGCTGGCCACCGTTCTGCGGCTCTTTGGGCCACACTGCGGACTGCTGGTGTTGGCCGAGGTCGTGAATTTCGAAGCAGCTGAAGCCGCCCCCAGCGCCGAGGTCGACGCCGCCGAGCGGCACCTGTCAGAGTTGGCGAGCGATGTTCAGATCGCAGGTGTGGTCCATACC
>JAHZKD010000372.1 GCA_022600605.1 Actinomycetes bacterium | reverse complement strand
CGGTGGGTGCACTATTCGGCGACACCTCCACCGTCACCCTCGCATAGTCGGCGCTGGTGGTTCCCGCGGAGTCCTTGGCCCTGTAGGCAAACCACCTCTCCCCAAGGTGATCGGGCGCCGGAGTGTAGGTGACCGTCTTGGCGGCGGCATCATTGTGTACCACCGCGCCGGTGGGTGCCCACACCCAATTCACCGCCAGGGCATCACCGTAGGCCAGGTCCGGGTCGGTGTCATTGCCCACCAACTGTTCATGGGTCAACGTCAACGACTGGCCCTGACTGACGGTAAATGGCCCGTCATCAACCACGGTGGGTGCACTATTCGGGGGCAGGGCTGCGCTAAGCGCGATCCGGGCGCGGGGCGTGTTAACGGCGTTGGTGGACACGTACGGTACGTCATCGCCGCTGGAGGTGGATGTGGTTGCTGCCAAGCTAGCGGCGGAAGTGCTCGTAGCCTCGATATTGTTGACTTGGCCGAAGACCATGCCGGTCTCGTTGTTGGCCGCAGCAGTGGCGAGATCGTCAACCGGAACGCCGGCACCGGCCATACGGGTTTTGACTTCCGAGGCCAGGGTGACCTGCTCGATCGCGACAGTCACCGTGGTTTCGATCCGGCTGCCATCGTTGATACCCGCACCGGGGAAAAACGCCGATAACGCAAGAGCGACCAAGCCCCCAAATCCGTGGATGTGGGAGTCGGAATTGGCCTCCGCGACGACCACCGTGAAGGAATCGCTGCCACCCGCAGCGGCCAACCCCTCCGATGCGGTATAGACGTAGCTGCCGTCGGTATTGAGCGTCAGTTGTCCACGGGTCGGCCCTTCGACCACCGTGTAGGTCAGTGGGTCGCCGTCAGGATCGGAGCCTCCCACCGTGCCCGTGGCCACCCCGCCCAAAGAGGACCCATCCTGGCGGGGGGTTGCAGTGGGACTGGAGTTGAAATACGTGTTGCGGACCTGGCGGAAGATCGCGAACAGCAAGTCACCCAACGGGTTCGGCACCGCGGGAGCGCTTGGACTCTGGTCAGCAATCGGGCCATGGCCAGCCGAGATGAAATGCATTACCGCGGAGGATGGCAAGCCCGTGCTGGTGTTAGCCTCCGGCGGCGTCGCACTGCTCACATCAGACTGCGCAGCCACCGGAACCGCTGGAGACGTCACTGAGCTGGAGTCGGTGGTGACCTCTACATTCAGAGCGTTAAGGCTCTCGGAACCTGGCTCACCGCTGTGCGCCGCACCCGTCTTGCCAGCCGCCTCGGAGGCGTCTTCACCATTGCCTACTTCATGACGCACATAAGCCGCCGTCCAATCAAGCGGGTTCGCCTCCGGAGCCCCAGGACCACCACGAGAAGTCTGGCCCGCCAGCCCGCTGGCCGCACCCGTGGCCTCAACCGGGGCCGCGGTCATCAACGGCGCCGCATCGGTCACCACTTGGGCCGCCGCATCAGTCAAACCCGCGTCCGAGGATGTCACCGCCACCGCAGACTGGCTAGCACCAACCGCCGGTGCCTCAACCAGCGCAGAAACCTCGCCCTCATTCACATCCGGCACCGTCACCGAGGCCCCTGACAGCGAACCCCCACTAAAGATGCCGCTCGCCCCCGACGTCGTCGCCGACGACGAAGAATCCGAACCACCAAGACCCGACCCCTGCACCAAAACAGCCACAACAGCGCCGCCATCCGAACCTGAGAGATCCGGCACGGCGATCACCTCACCCGTCGAACCTGAAACCTCTTCGGAATCCAAGCCATCCGAACCTGAGGTATCCAGCGTCCCGGCAGTCGGAATGTCTATATCGATGTCTGCGTCTATGTCCCCGTCCGTGTCTGCTGCTATGTCTGCCGATACATCTGCGTCTGTGTCTGCCGCTACGTCTGAAGAAGCGTCACTGCCCGAACCAGACGACGAGTCGCCCGGCGACGATGATGTCGTTCCATCCGTCGAATCCGTGGAATCCGTTGAAGAACCGCCCGGCGGTGACGACCCCACTCTCGACGACGAACTCGAATCGCCTGAGCCACCCCCGTCAGCGACCGCTACCGCCGGCATCGACGCAATCGACGCGCCCACACCCAAGGCAACCGCAAGCGCGCCCACCCGTCCCACATAGCTGGAATACCGCGATGACGGCTCCTTGGGCACCGCCCGAGCGCCGTACTCGATAAGACGGACCCCGACCCGACCATTAGTCATCCGACGGCCACGACCCGTCCTGACAGAACGTCGAAAGCCTGAAGCGCTCTGCAAAGCAGGTGTCGAACTCATCGTCAAACTCATGTCGAGCCTCTAACCGGACTCACTTCCGCCGCGGTCCCCCCGTAACCTCCCAGTATCCAACAAGAAATCGACAAAGGCTAGGCTTTCGCAAAGCCCCATCGCGTTTCGTGTCAGGCATCTCCGATTCCGCTTTGTCCGCTCTGGCGAACACGACCTCACCTGACCGCGCGATCGTCATCACCGATGCTTCACCACCGCTGTTCGGGCGCGCGCCTCAGCGCGACTAAGACTGACTCCACGCCCGCTGGTCCGTGATCGGCCCCCGTCGTCGCTGTCCTGCGTGCCACTCGGCGCGAATTCGCATCGCGTGAGGTATCAATTCAGCAGATCACGGGCGGCACGGCACGCTCCGCGGATTGCCTGTCCACCGTCGATAAACACACTTGAGTTCGACCGTGAACTCTTGGCCACACTGATCTTGGCGCCCGACCCGCCAACGCCACGTGCGGTAGCCCAGCGTCTGGGCGTACGCCCGATCAGGGTGCAACGCAACTGTCCCGCGCACAAACACGGTTCGCCGACCTGCGAGCCGATCCCGTCCACCGGGAAGTACGGGAACATCCCGATGAGTTACGCCAGCGCACGCTGGAACTCAAGACCAGCCAGGAGAGTGAACGTCGATGTAATTCGTGACAGCAGGACCTCGTTCCGGTTGGTTAGGTTTCTGGCTGTGGCGGCCAGGCAGCGCAACGCGGCGGCCGGTGGCCCTGGTCACGGCATAGTGACAACCGCAGAGCCTCACGCGAACACGCGAATCGCTCCTACACCACTCCACGGGACGTGACCCCGAGATTGAGAACGATCGCAAAAAAAAGCCCGCGGCTATGGGCCCATTTCCCCTTCGTAGATGTCGATGAGCGCATCGTTGGAAACCCCAACCGGTGCATCGATCACCACCGGGATGATTGTTTCGCCATCGTATGCGTCCGCAGTAAAAGTCACTTTGTTGTAGAGGTCGACAGCAAAGGCGGCCCGTGTCAGGGCCTGGAGGGTCAGTCTGTAGGTCCATCCGCCGGCGGAGGCGTCGACGGTGACGACACCGAGTTCCGCCTCGACAGGTGCCGCCAGCGTATAGGCGGTTTGGTCACTGGGCTGGGTGACGTCCACGCTGCCCGTCACCACACCGGTGGCCGCTTCGATTCAGGTGACGTTGTGTCCGGCCTTAACCGTCAAGGAGACATACGCGGTTGGCGCGCTCGCCTGCTTGGACATGGATCCGCAGCGAAAACGCTTAACCACTACGCTGCCCTCTTCCCGAGCGACCTTGATGACGTCGCCCAACGGCTCGACGCCGCAGCTCGTAAGACCATCGCGAGACAGTCGGTACCACCCGAATACCAGAGAAGCACCGGCCATACACGGGCCGGGACCGGAGAGGGGCAAAGAGGAGTAGGGCAACGCCCGGAAGAATCGCTCACCTAAAATGATCTTTGTGCCCCCGGCAGGATTCGAACCTGCGACACCGGCTTTAGGAGAGCCGTGCTCTATCCCCTGAGCTACGGGGGCTTTGGGGGGCTAACCGGTCGGAGCTTACCCGGGTAGCCGAGCCGGCCCGCAAACGGTGAAGGTGCGACGGCCCGGCGTCACCACATCGGCGATGAGGACGGCAGTGGTGACCGGGGGACCCTTAGACCAGAGGTAGTTCGGCGAACGCGGGGCCGCTTGGCT
>JAHZKD010000371.1 GCA_022600605.1 Actinomycetes bacterium | reverse complement strand
GCCGTCGCAGTCCGACGCGCCGTCCTGAGTGGAGACGTAGTCGCCCCCGGCGACCAGATGGGGCAGACGCCGGTGCCGGGCCACGCCGGTGTCGATTACGGCAACCGTCTGACCGGCTCCCCGTGTCAACGCCCAGATGGTGGGCAAGTCCATCCCCATGAGCTGGCCGGGGTCGGCAGGAGCGGGCGGCGTCGGCGGTGCGGCAACACAATCGTCATGCTGTGTGGTGAGCCGCGGGGGCGCGGGCGGGCCCGCCGCGGGCAGTCGCGATTCGTCCGGTGGCGGCGGCCCCACAGCGGCCGCGGTCGGTGCTGCCCCCAGGGGCGCCCCGGCCAGGACCGTCACGGCGAGCAGGCGGGATGCCCGCTGTGCGGCCATCATGACAGGCTCAAGCCTCGGACCAGGCCGTATATGCCCGTGACCCACGCGGCCAGGGGAATTACCGCGGCCAGAGCCAGGTACTCAAGCACCTGCAAAGCCTGGCGGACAACGGGGCTCGGCGGTTCCGAACTCCCGCCCGAGCGCACCGCGATCACACTGGCGCTTACCGCGGCTACGCACAGCCAGGACGAGTGTTCGGGCACAGCGCGGAGGGCCGCCGCGATAGCGGCTGTCAGTGCGCTGAGTCCCGCCGCCCCCAACATGATCCTGCGGCGGATGTCGATGTGGGTACGTTGACGCAGTAGCAGCAACAGCCCAACGTTGGCCGCGCACGTGATCGAGACACCCCACGGGACCGCCCCAGGTATACCTCCGAGGGCGACTGCCCAGACTCCCAGCATTGTCGAGGACAACCAGCCCGCGATCAAGCCAGTAAGGACGCGGTGACCGATGGCTGCGCGCCGATCCTCGATCTCTGGCCTCGACGGACCCAGGCCCGATGCTGCGACGGTCAGCTTCGGCGCCAGGGACAGTGCCGCCAGTGACAGCACCGTTAGGGTGGCGCCGGCCGCACCGAAGAGCAGGTCTGCGGTCATGCCGATCAGCCCTGCCGCGGCGGTCGCACCCGTGAACGCTGCGAGAGCATACAGGGTTTCGGTATTGTCACTTATCCTGTGCAACAGCAGGACAGAGACCGTGAAACCGCATGACGCGGCGAAGAAAAAGGCATGCATCGCGGAGGCATCCCGCCCAACCAGAATGCCGGTGACGATCGCAAAGGCGACAGCGGCCACGCTCAGTACTAGCGACATCCGAGGAGTCAGTCTTCCCGTCGCGACAGCGCCGGTGGCGCTGGCTACCGATAGCGCCGCGGCGGTCCACAGATGCGTTGTGCTCCCGACAATGCCGCCGGTCCACCCCAGCGCCACCGCGCCGACAAGAGTGCCCGCGACGCCTACCGCGGTCCCCACACTGTGCAGCACTGCTGCTGGATGCCGGACCGTCAAACCGGTCACCACAGAGCTGGAGTCGCCGGTTCTGCGCAGAGGTGCGGGTGCCGATGCCCGCGTGAGCAAGATCAGGTCACCGTCATAAACTGCGTTCTCCCGCAGGGTCATCGAGGTATCGATGGGCTGACCCCCGATGCGGGTCAGGGACCAAGACAGCGGGTCGGTTGCCCTGGCCGGCCCGTGCATGAGGACATCGACGATCGGTGGGATCAGCTCGGCCACCGGATAGTCAGGGGGAAGCAGCAGGTCGGCCGTTGGCGGGGTGTCCGCACCAGCGGTCTCGGGCACGTGGAAGGCCAACCTGCACAACGTATCTGGCACCTGACCAACGTAACCCGTCCGGCGGGGGACTTCCTGCGCGAATTTTCTCGCCTGTGGACGGAACGGATTCGGCCGCCAACACGTCTACTCACCAATGGAACTGAACGCCCGATCGCCGGCTCACCCCCCGGTCATGCCGTGCGGCCAGATCGTTGTGGACCCACCGCCGGAGCCGCCGAAGTCGACGCCGGGGAACCCGTTGACTCGGCTGATGCCTGTCGCCATGGTCGCCGCGATGGCGGGAATGGGAGTGCTGTACCTGACTTCCGGCGCTTCGGTGCGCAACCCGATGTTTCTGTTCTTCCCCGCCATGATGATGGTGTCAGCCGTCGGCACCCTGACCCACGGTGCCCGGGGCAGCGGCCGCATCGCTGAGGCGAACGTTCAGCGCGCCGAATACCTGCGTTATTTGGAGGGCCTCGACGAGGCACTCGCCAGCAGAGCTGTTGAACAACATGTGTCGCTGCACTGGACCCACCCTGATCCCAGGAGTCTGTGGACACTGGCAGGCGGGATCCGGATGTGGGAACGCGACCCGGAACATCCGCACTTCTGCTCCGTGCGGATCGGCCTGGGGGAGCAGCCGTCGGCCACGGCTGTGGTAGCACCCGAACTGAAGTCAGGCGATGGCACCGACCACGTCACCACCGAGGCCGTCCGCAGATTGGTGGACCGCAGGACGGTGGTCGGTGGGGTGCCAGTCGTATTGTCGCTGCCGGCGACAACGGCGGTGACCGTCGCTGGTGACGCCGAGGCGGCTCGTGGGGTCGTCCGCGCGCTGGTGAGTCAGCTCGCGATGCTGCATCACCCCGCTCTGGTCAGCATCTCCGCGCAACCTGGGAAGGTCTCCTGCTCGGCCTGGGACTGGTTGAAATGGCTTCCGCACCACACTGATTTCCCGTCCGCCCGACACCGTGTGCTGATCGTCGACGGATGCGGCAGGCCGGCGCTTGCCGACCGAATGACCATCATCGAGATCCGTACTGAGGATGCGCCCGGACCGGTCACGGTGCACGCCGGTGTACGCAAGCTGATCGTCGACTGCGATGAGCTGAGTGACCCTGAGGCTCTGGCGTGTGCGCGGCGGATGGCGCGATATCGACTTGCGCCGGGAACGAGGCCCCACGAGGACCAAGGGCTGGATTGGCCGGCGTTGATGGAGATCGAGGACGCCGAGCTGATCGACGCGGAGCGACTGTGGGCCGCCGGGAGGGGTCGCGAATCGTTGCGGGTGCCTATTGGCGTTGCCGAAGATGGCGCCACCGTCGAGCTGGACATCAAGGAGGCCGCCGCAGGCGGCATGGGTCCACATGGGCTCTGCGTGGGTGCGACAGGTTCAGGCAAGTCGGAGTTCCTGCGAACGCTCATTCTGGGCATGATCGCCGCGCATTCCCCCGAAGCGCTCAACCTAGTGCTGGTCGACTTCAAGGGGGGTGCCACATTCCTTGGCCTGGATAGGGCTCGGCACGTATCGGCCATCATCACCAATCTCTCCGAAGAAGCGCAACTGGTAGGACGGATGCGCGAAGCCCTCTCCGGTGAGGTGCACCGTAGGCAGGAGATGCTCAGGGCCGCAGGCAACTGCAGCGATATCACCGAGTATCAGCGCGTTCGCGCGAGCGATCTGTCGCTGATGCCGATGCCGGTGCTGTTCATCGTCGTCGACGAGTTCTCCGAGTTGCTGAGTCAGCATCCTGAATTTGCCGAACTGTTCGTGGCGATCGGACGATTAGGCCGTTCACTGGGCATGCACCTGCTGTTGGCCAGTCAACGCCTCGACGAGGGCAGGCTGCGTGGACTGGAAAGCCACCTGTCCTACCGCGTGTGTCTGAAGACATTCTCGGCGAGTGAATCACGTGCGGTGCTGGGTGTAGTCGACGCCTACCATCTGCCGGGACAACCGGGGGCGGCATACCTGAAGACCGCCGCCGGTGCGGTCACCCGATTTCAGACTGCTTTCGTTTCGGGCCGATACCGGACACGACCGCGTCCGGTCGAACCCCCCGGGCGGCCTCTAGCTGAACTATTCACCTCCGCGACCGCCGCGACCTCCGCGACCTCCGCCCGCTCAGAAAGCCCGGCGCCGTCGGGGGCTGGCGCGGTTCGACAACAGTCCCTCCTGGACATCGTCGTGGGCAGTCTGGCTGGTCGAGGACCCGCGGCCCACCGAGTCTGGCTGCCGCCACTGGGTCGACCGCCAGTACTGGAAGCGCTGCTGCGGACCGAGGAGCCGGCGCACTTGCGGGTACCGATCGGTCTGGTGGACTGTCCGTTCGAGCAGCTTCACCAGCCATACGTTGTCGAATTATCGGGCGCAGCGGGCAATGTCGCGGTTGTCGGCGCTCCGCGTTCCGGAAAGTCGACGACGCTGCGGACCGTGATATGCGCACTTGCTGCCACCCATGACGCCGATACCGTCCAGTTCTACTGCCTGGACTTCGGCGGCGGAGCCTTGGGCACGCTCGCCGAACTGCCACACGTGGGGGCGGTAGCCGGCCGTCGCGACACCGACTTGTGCCGGCGCACGGTTGCCGAACTGGAGTCGCTACTGCGGCAACGCGAGTCGGCCTTCCAGAGCCTGGGGGCTGACTGTTTCGCCGAGTATCGCAGACTCCGGGACAGTGCAGGGTCCCGGGACAGTGCAGGGTCCGGGGACAGTGCAGGGTCCGGGGACAGTGCAGATTGCGCGGACGCCACGGCGGACGATCCCTATGGCGAGGTGTTCCTGGTGATCGACGGGTGGGCGACGATACGCCAGGAGTTCGACGGCCTGGAGGCACCGATCACCGCCCTGGCGGGGCGAGGATTGTCTTTCGGTATTCACGTGATGGTCGGCGCAGCCCGCTGGGCGGACTTGCGTCCGGCCCTGAAAGACCAGGTCGGCACCAGGATCGAGCTTCGGCTCGGCGATCCAGCTGATTCGGAGATGGATCGCCGGCGAGCATGCGAACTAGCGGATCAGCTGCCCGGCCGGGGGATCACCCGGGAGGGACGCGAGATGGCGATCGCCCTCCCCGACCTCGCAATCGCGCGTCGCCGGGGCAGTTGCGTGGCGCCGCCCGTGCAGCTGCTTCCGGGCCGGGTGCAGCAGCGGTCCGTCATCGCGAGGACAGGGGCGCGCGGCCTGGACACGATGTTGTTGGGACTGGGTGAGCGCAACCTGTTGCCGGTGGCACTGGACTTCACCCAACACCCTCACCTGCTAGCGTTTGGTGAGGGTGAATGCGGAAAGACGGCGTTGTTGCGCCTGATCTGCACCGAGATCATCCGGACCCGTACCCCGCGCCAGGCGCAGCTGGACATTATCGACTTCCGCCGCACTATGCTGGGTGTCGTCGAGTCCGACCATCTGGCCGGTTACTCGATGTCGGGCACGGCATTGACCGCGCGTATGTCGGTGCTGACGGAGCAGCTGAGCGCCAGAATGCCCGACGAGCACGTCACCCAACGGCAATTGCGGAACCGCTCCTGGTGGGATGGCCCGGATATCTACATCGTCGTGGACGACTACGACCTGGTCGCAGGCGTCACGGGGAATCCCCTGACGCCGATCGCCGACTTCCTCCCGCACGCCAAGGATCTGGGCCTGCATGTCATCGTGGCGCGGCGCTCGGGCGGCGCGGCTCGGGCGATGTTCGACCCGGTTCTGGCGCGTCTGCGTGACATGGGTTGTTCCGGGCTGATGATGAGCGCCGCCCCCGACGAGGGTGTGCTGCTCGGCGCTACCAGACCCACCCCGTTACCACCGGGGCGCGGCACCCTGATTGTTCGGGGCAGGCCCGAGGAACTGCTCCAGCTCGGCTGGGTCGATCCGCCGTGAAGACCGCCGTTGTCGAGGTCGGCCCGCAGACCGTCCGTGGCCCTGAGTCCGTTGCGCAGGAACGGAGTTCGGTGGCGATCGAGTGCATCGACGATAGGTTCGCGTTGCTCGAGGGCCGGCTCGCTGAGGTGCGCCAGCTGTGGAGCGATCTACTTGAAGCGGCCGCCGGCGAGTGCGGGCAGACCCTGGTGCTGGTCTTCCCGACCTGGTGGTCGCCGGCTCGCATCGAGCTCGTCACCGATGCCGCCCACGGCCTTGCCCCCGAAGTCCATGCTTTGCAACGGGCGTCGGTTCTGAGCGCACAAGGCGCAGCCACGGTGGCGGAGCTCTCCGAGGAGTTCTGCGTAATTGCAGCACCGGACGCCGAGGCCAAGGTGTTGTTGCGCGGTGACCCCGAGGTCGCCGGGCTCCTTACGACGGCGACCGAGGCCCTGATCGACGTACCCGCCGGGGTCTCACCCCTCACGCCCGCGCTCACGGCGCGGCTGCGGGCAGTCGGAATCCCGGTG
>JAHZKD010000041.1 GCA_022600605.1 Actinomycetes bacterium | reverse complement strand
CGTCAGCGGACCCGTCGCACCTGGGTAACCCACTGCGGTTGGGTGACGCTCCACATGCCCATTCGCGGTCCGTCGGTCTCGATCCGTAGATCAACCTCCTCGCAGCGGTCGCGCAGTGTTTTGGCCGCGGCCTCAAATTTGAGCGTGCCTGGCACGCTTGTGAGGACTCCTATGTTCGCTACCGCTAGCAGATCTGCCAGCGTGTGTCCGTACATCCGGCTTGGCTGACGAATCGACTCAACCTCGACTCCGATTCCCATCTTCGCGACGGCATCATTCAGTCCGCCACCGCCTTCTTCAATCGGGGCCAGTAGACGTTGGCGCTCTTCGATGGCAGCAAGGCAACGGTCATTGCTCCCGGTGTCGCCGCCGGAGTCGATGAAGGCTCGCAGCACCGTTCCCCCGTATGCCGTCGCTTCATCGGTGACAACGTTGAAGAGGGCTCCGCCTCGTTTCACCAAACGGAGCATGACCTGGAGGCAGCCCACGATGTCGGTGGCGAAGTAGATCATGTGCAGGCCCAGCGCGAGATCAACGCTGCCTGGTGTGGGGAGCTCGGCCGCGTCCGACCGAGTTTCGCTCTCAAGTTCATCCAAGCCTGTCGATGCGGCCATCCCCGGTTGAATATGGGCCTGCCGCCCCAGGAAGGCCCGATATGCAGCCCGGTACACGGGGTTCGGTTCTTCGAATGAGACGGTCGTGCCGGCCGGGACAGCATCGGCGACAAGAGCGAAGGTCTGGCCATCGCCAGCACCGAAATCGAAAATATGTCCACTGGCTGGCACGTGGTTCTCGATGGCGCGCCTCAGCAACGGGATGAATAGATCCCGCTGGTCGGTTCCCATCATCAGGACGCGCCCTAGCGGATCGAACTTAAGCACGCGGGAGAAGGCGTTTAGATACTGCCGATGTGGGTCCAACCCCTCGAACTCGTTGCAGACGATCTCCAGCGCCTCGTCCAGCCGAGGCGAAAGGCCGCGCGCGGTTGTGGGGTCGATCTGTCTTGGCATCGTCGTCTACTCCCAGAACGAACTCATCGGGAAAGTTGAACTGCCCGTATTCCGTGGCTGCCTATGCGGCGACGGCAGGTACTGACGCCGCCGGTGTCTCCGCGGTGTCGCGCAATCGTGTTGCGAGGTCCGTCCGCGCCCCGGGTTGTCGGGTCCGGGTGATCCATCCCCTCACGCCCTTGACCGAGGCCCGGTCGAGCAGCTCCTGATACAGCTGGTCGGAGACGATGGGCTCGCGGCTGAGCAGGAATCCGGTGAAGCCGGTGGGATCGCTGACGATGGCCCAGCCGTTGGGGCCGTCGTAGTCAGGAGAGAGGTCGACAATCCAGTAGTTACCGGGGGGGTTCGCCGTGGCGGGAAACAGGAAACTGACGTTGAGCTTGTTGTTGTCGGGGTCGACCGGCAACGCGGAGCCGACGATGCTCGACTCAGGTCCGTTGTTGAAGAAGTAGTTGCCGGAGTTCGCGACCTTGATCGACCCGTCGGTGTTGAGGCTATACACCGCCTTGGTGTTGACCAGGCCGATCGAGAAGAACTGCTTGACGCTGCCCACTTCGTACCAAGTGCCAAGGTAGCGGTCGACGTCGACGATCGGCGGGGGACTGAGCACCACCGCGGCGGTGTCGCCCATGACGATGTACTGATCGGGTTCGCCGTAGATGGCGTTGCCGTCGGTCGGACCCAGACCCCGATACATGTCGTTGATCCAGCCCGTGGACAGCGTGTGGGTGGCTGCGGTGTTGCCTGGCGGGGAGAACTTCGTCACCAGCTGGGCGAAGAGGTCGATGATCGGGTTGCCGCCCAACAGCGCGTCGGCATGCGAACCCCGGGCCAGAGTAGCCCCGACGAACTGGTCCGGGCGGGCATCCACCAGCTCCGTGGTGGTAGCTCCGAACGAGTTCCACAACTGAGGCGGCGCAGCGACCTGGTACACCGGGACGTAGGGGTCATCCAGTTTCTGGAGGGCATCGGTCACGACACCGCCGAACGAGAACCCGTCGAACATCACCACACCGCGCAGGCTTCCGTCGTTAAGGGGGTCAGACGCGTAGTAGCCGCCGGCGGCCGTAGCGAAGCCACCGCCGGCGGATTGGCCGGACAAGACGAAATCCTCCGGCAGCGTGTCCATAAGGCCGGCCGCCATCGCACTCGAGTTCAGCGCTGCCCGGTCGCCGAGGAACATGGTTGCGACGGCTCGCTGCAGCTCAACGCCGTTAAGCCAGCAACCGGCGCAGCGCCACGGGAACGACGCCACGTTGGGCGCGACGACAATGCTGTTGGTGTCCTGCGACAGCGTGGTGGCCAGCGCGGAGACGAAGGACTTCTTGTTGAGGAAGCCGTGCTGCAGCCAGATCACGCCGGACGCCGACACAGAACCGTCCGCCTGCGTCGGGAAGTACCAGTCCGCCGGTGTCACGTAACCGTCGTCGAGCGGAATGGTCAGCTTCGCGTGGCCAGTCTTGACGCCGGTCACCGTGTCGGAACTGGCCAGCGCCGACGTAGTCGCCTTCGCTGCTGCAGAGGTCGTCTCCTCCGCCGCTGCCGACCTAGTCGCCTCCGCCACTGCCGGGGTGGTGGTCGGCGCGGCAGCGGGGATCGTCGTGTTGGCCCACGGCGCCAGCGCTGGGAACGCTGCCACCGCCTCGGGGCGTGCTGACCAACCCAGCGCCGACAGCACGTTCAACGCCATAGTTGCCAGCGGGCCGGGCGCACGCGGATTGGCGGCGGACACCGCCGAGGTCCGGATCGGGGTGGCGTTCGCTTCGGCGACCACCGGAGTAGCAGCTACGGCCGCCGGGGGCGAGGT
>JAHZKD010000370.1 GCA_022600605.1 Actinomycetes bacterium | reverse complement strand
CTGTACTGCAGGTAGGCGATGTCCGGCAGTTCGGCCAGCTCAAGGCTCGGTGTGCCCTCGTCATCCAGGTTCAATGAATCGATCTCGATGATCTTCGGCGCAGTGCCCCGTAGTGGCTGAGCGACGTAATCGCCGACATCCCCCGCGACGGCCGACGTGGTGAGAACCACCGTGGGCTCCGTATCGGCAAGAACCGCGCCCACTCGGTCACTGCTCGCACCCCGATAGGGCAGCGGCAAAGGAACCGCGATGAGTCCAGCCTGCATGGCCCCCAGGAAGGCCTGGATGTAGCCGAGGCCCTGGGGGGCCAGTATCAACGCGCGGTCACCGACCGAACCATGGAGCCGGATCGCTCGTGCCGCGTTCAGTGTTTGGCGTGACAGCTGCGACCAGGTAAGACTCTCGCGAACGCCCGCGGGGTTGTCGACGTAATCGGTGAAGGTGTAGGCGACGTCGTCGGGCCGCAGGCTGGCGCGCCCGTGCAGCATCGACAGTATTGATGTCTGAGAAGTATGGGTCACGCTATGTCCGTACCAAGTGTCTGTACCAACTCGTACGTCCGTACCAACTCGTATGTCCGTACCAACTCGTCTAGTCCGCGTCCACGCAGCGATCCTCCGATTGTGGATTGGCGAAATAGCGGCTCAATCATCCCCAACTCCTGACCGCTTCGATTCGACTCGTAGTTTCACATACACCGCTGCATCAGCCAGTGCGTCTACCGCTGTCAGCCGACTTCGGCTGGCGCCGGCGACTCCGCTGACCCCGACGGCCGCGGCCCTATCCGCGACGGCCACCAGTTCGCCTTGCCGACCAGCGCAGCGATGGCCGGCACCGTGATGGTGCGCACCACGAAGGTATCCAACAGGATCCCCACACCGATCACGAAACCGCCCTGGACGACGAGGCCGATGCTGGAGAACATCAGACCGGCCATCGAGGCGGCGAAGATCAGACCTGCTGCGGTGATCACACCGCCCGTCGACCCCAAGGTGCGGATGACGCCGTATCGAACGCTGTGCGGAGATTCGTCTCGCATTCGCGACACAAAGAGCATGTTGTAGTCGGAGCCCACGGCTACCAACACCACGAAGGCCAGCGGCGGCACACTCCAATGCAGTGGCTCGTCGAGTATCACTTGGAATGTCAGAACGCCGATACCGATTGCCGCGAAATACGAAACGACAACCGAACCGACGAGATACAGCGGCGCGATGATCGAACGCAGCAGCAGGGTCAATGTCAGCAGGACCACGATGAGGGCAGCGACGATGATGAATCGGATGTCGCGCTCGTAATAGTCACGTGTGTCGCGCAGCGCGGCGGGGAATCCGCCCATCGATATCGTCGCATCGGCGAGAGTCGTGTTGGGTTGGGCGCCCTTGGCGATGTCATTGATCGTATTGACCTGGTCCATCGCCTCGGTACCGAACGGGTTGAGTTTGGTTTGGACCAGATAGCGCACGGAGTGTCCGTCTGGCGAAATGAAAGCCTCGGCGGCCTTTTGAAACTCCACTGCATTCAGCACTTCGGCCGGGATACTGAAACCCGCCATTGAGGAACTGGCCGCATTGTGTCGCATCAGCAACAGGAAATCCGAGGCCTCAGTGAGTCCGGATGCCATCACGTCGACCTGCTCGACCAGTTCGTCAACTCCGTCGGATACCTGTCTGCTTCCGTCGGCCAATTGGTCGGCGCCCTGCCGCAAGTCCGTCAACCTCGTCTGGGCGCCGCCAGGTTTATCCAGCCCCAGCGCGCGGACGGTTTTGTTGGCCGCCGCGAGTGCACCGTTCAGCTGGCTGACTGTGGAGTTGAGAGTTTGACTGTCGCCGAAACCCCGTAACTGACCCCCAAGTTCGTTGATCTGGTCCAGGCTTCCGTCATTACGCGCAGCGATCAACTGCCGAAACTGGGCACGGGTGCTGGTGCAGGAGGGGTCCGCGTCGCAGACCGGGTTGCGTTCCAGCGCGTTCAGGACCGGGCCTATCCAGGCGAACATGTCCCTCATGGCGGCAAAGTTCAGGCCCATGGAAACTCCGAGCTCATTGACGCTCTGAACGAGTTCTGCCGCAGTTGCGACGTCCCGCACCAGCTTGTCGCCTCCGTATTGGCTTCTCGCCGACGAGAGTGAGTTGGCCAGACTTTGCATACCGGGGACGATCGCGTTGACCTCTGCGCGTACGTCGCTGAGGCTGTCGGCGAGCTTATCGGCCCCGGCTGTCAGTTTGTCGAGGTCGCCGGTGCGCTCACCGATCAGGGCGGCACCATCGGCCAGCCGGTCTCCGACGATGCCCGCCTGGAAGGTGGCCCGGAACTCCGGAGGCACCTCTCCCAGCGGCCTGGTGATGCCACTGACCATGGAAACGTCCGGCAATTGGGCAATGCGCGATGCCATCTGCTCCAAGTCCGCCAGCGCTTGCGGCCTACGCAAGTCGTGCGACGACTGGACGAGAATGTACTGCGGGATGGACTGGCTGATGGGGAAATGGCGCTCCATCGCGGCATACCCGACCGAACTCGGCGCCGACTCCGCGACGACCTTGCGATCGTCGTAGTTGAAGCGGGCAAAGGCCGCACTGCTGGCCAGCAGGACCAGGACCAGCACGCTGGCAACCAGATGCGGTACCGGCCGCCGCACGATGCGGATGCCAGAACGTCTCCAGAACCGAGCGGTCAATTCGCGCCGGGGCTTGACCCACCCGCGCGGCCCGGCGAGCGTCAGTATTGCCGGTAGCAGGGTCAGACCGGCCAGGTAGGCAACGCCGATACCGATAGCCGATGACACACCGACGGATCTAAAAACCCCCATCTGGGCGAAGTTCATGACGAGGAAAGTGAGGCCTACTGTCGCCGCAGATGCGGTAATCACCTTTCCGATCGAGATCATCGCCGACCTGACCGCCTGATCGAAGTCAGCGCCCGAGCGCAGGTAGTCGTGATAGCGGCTGATGAGAAAGACCGCGTAGTCCGTTCCGGCGCCGGCCATGATCGCGCTCAAAAACACGATGGACTGGTTGGAGACGCCCGCGCCGGTGAGTTGGGAGTATCCGGCCACTACGGCCTGCGCGATCATCAGCGACGATCCGATCGTCACCAGCGGCAGCAGCATGGTGATTGCGCTGCGATACACCAGCAACAGCACTCCGAGGACCAGCACGGCGATCGCGATCTCTATGGGGAGGCGATCTTGCTCACCAGCGACCGTGAGGTCAGCGACGGTGGCCGCGGGGCCGGTGACATAGACGGTAAGTGGTCCGCCCTCAGGCACTTGGTGCTGGATGATGTCGGCAACTCGGTTGTAGGACTCGAACGCCCGCGGTGTGCCCAACTCACCCTCAAGGCTGACCGGCAACACCCAAGTTGTCTTATCGTCGCTGGTCAGAAACTTACGTAGCTGCGGCGTGCTGAGGAAATCCTGGACAGCCACGACATCGGTGATGTCGTGGCGCAACGCGGCCACCACCTTGCGGTAGACGACTTCGTCTGCGGGCTTAAGCCCGGTTTCATTGATGAATGCAACTACGAGAAGGTTGTCCGAACCGGCTTCTTCGAATGCCTCGGCCATCTTTGTCGCGGCGACACTGGACGGTGCGTCGCTGGGCAGGATGACGAGCGGATGCTTCTCGGCCATCTCGCCCAGAGATGGGAACGACAGCGGTAGGGCAATGGCCAGCGCGACCCAGACCCCGATGACGGCCCAGGGCCATCGGACCACGACGTCGGCTAGCCGCCGCATATCGCCCTCACCCTCGCCTGGAAACAGCGATATGGCCCGAAGGTGACCGATCGGCCCGCCGGAAATCCATAGCCTGCGAAGTGCTCCACGCTACGCGACGCGCCCCCAGCGCCCACTGTCAGCGACCCGCGTCGACACGGACTTCATCGCCTGCATGTAGCGGGCAACTGACTTCTCGGCGACCGGATTATCGGGATGCATAATCGCCATCACCGTTCCCTCGCCATATCGGAAGATGTAGATGGTCAGCTGATACGAAAAACGGCCATCCGGGTAAATTCCGATATTGTCCGCAAGGCCTAATTCACCGGCTGCAAGAATCGCATTGAGCGGAGCTGCGCCACCGTGCAGGAAATTCGACACCGGGAAGTTCGGTTGCGGCCAACTCAACCACGGCGCCAACTCCAACACTCGGTAATACGGCACTTTGGACATCTTCAGACCCGAGTCGAAAGAAGCCTGCGCAGCGGCCGCGGCCTCGCCGAACGAGGCTGCGCCGATCGGGACGGTTATCGGGATCAAGCCGGTAAACCAACCCTGCGTCATGAAATTGTCGGTGGCGTTGCGGGAATCCCTCGGGGTTAGCCCGTAGTAGGTCAGCGCACCCGTTAATTCATGCTCTACCTGAGCCAGACAGGCGAACAAGCCGCCGACGAAGCGCGAGCCGGCCGCCGAGCAAGCAGAATCGAAGCGCTCCGTCTGTGCGTTATCCATCAGGAGTTGAGAGGACATGCCGCTGCTGGTTGCCTCAAGGGGATTACCCAGCGGAAGCGGGAACTCAGGAAAGCCACCACCGTTTTCCTCCGCGAAGTCGATCCACGCCTGCACTTCGGGAGAGTCAACGGTCAGCTCTGAGGTCGACGCACGCTCACGGATGCAGAAGTCGTCGAAGCTGCCGGCTTCGGGAAGCGCGAGATTCTGTCCGCTTCCGCTCCGCGCCGAATACATTCCATTGGCTTCCAGCATCGTTGTGCCGATCAACGTCGCGTCCCCGTGAACGTGGTCCATGGAGGCGAAAAAGGTGAAGTGATTTTCGTTCTGGATTATCCCGAACGTGAAGCATCCCCACTCCAAGGGATTCGGAATGGCGACCACATGCGCGTGTATCTCCTCGACCGCCATGTCGCCGTGATCGATCGGCACGAATTCAATGTCCGCCGGATCCTCGATGGCGCGCCGGATGAACTCTCCATCACCGGCGTCTTCGAACCAACTGCGGAAGGTGTCGTGCCGACGCAGGTAGGCGTTGACGGCATAATCCATGGCAGCAATATCGCATTGCCCGGGGACATCGCAGCTGGCGACGATTTGCCGGGAGAAGTTCCGTCCGGCGGCTGTCTGTTCGCAGTAGTTGCGAAGATGCTGGCGCTGCATGTAACTCACTGGAACCGAACTGACCTTGGCTTGCCGAGCCTTCTCCTCAGCCATCGGCGTCGGGTGCCATGAAGTCACCAAACCCCCGCTCAACTCCCATTCGTCGAGCGCGCCAACCGTGATCTTCCCGATGCGCAAAAGATCGTCCTCCCTGCTCGGCCGGCCCCGATCCGGCTTCACTGTTGTTAGCATCAACATACCCAAGGTTCATTTGCCGTCGACCCCGCAGTGGCAGCCGCTCAAGAGGGCACGAATGGGTGAAGTTGTTAGCTAGCAGCTATCCTTGCGCGGTGAACAGCGATATAGTGTCCGCCCAAGATCCGAACGAGCAGGCTCCTCGTTTTGCCATCGTCGGCTACGCGGCCCGTTTCCCAGGTGCCGAGGATGCCGGTGAGTTCTGGGATCTACTGCGCGAGGGCCGCGACGCGATATCGGAGGTGCCCGAGGACCGCTGGGACGTCGACGAATTCTTCGACCCGGAGCCTGGCGCTGCCGGCAAGGTAGTGACCCGCCGCGCGGGATTCGTCGATGACGCGACAGGGTTCGACGCCCCGTTCTTCGGCATGTCGACCCGCGAGGCCAGGTTGATGGATCCTCAGCATCGGCTCCTGCTGGAGATGGCGTGGCGCGCGGTGGAGCATTCAGGCACCGCGCCCTCCGCCTTGGCCAACACCAACACCGGTGTGTTCGTCGGTTTGGCCACCCACGACTACCTGGGAATGGCCTCTGGCCTGCTGACTTACCCCGAAATCGAGGCCTATCTGGCCATCGGTACGTCGAATGCGGCAGCAGCAGGACGAATCAGCTATCGGTTGGGACTGCAGGGACCAGCGGTCGCCGTCGACACGGCGTGCAGCTCGTCACTGGTAGCAATTCATCAGGCGTGCCAAGCGCTACGCTTAGGCGAATGTGACCTTGCGCTGGCCGGCGGGGCGAATGTCCTGCTCGCGCCCGCGACCATGATCACGTTCTCCAACGCGAACATGCTCGCCCCAGACGGCAAGTGCAAGACATTCGACGCGGCCGCCGACGGCTACGTGCGTGGCGAGGGTTGCGGTGTGATCGTCATCAAGCGACTTGAGGACGCGATCAGCGATGGTGACCGGATTCGGGCCGTTATCCGCGGCAGCGCGATCAATCAGGATGGTGCATCGGGTGGCTTGACGGTGCCGAACGGCGTTGCTCAGCAGCGGGTGATCGCCGATGCCATAGCGCGCGCCGATCTCGAACCCAGCGATGTCGGATATCTCGAAGCACACGGCACCGGCACATCTCTGGGCGACCCGATCGAGGCCCAAGCCGCGGGTGCGGTCCTCGGCGCCGGACGCGAAGCCGCCGATCCGCTGTTGATGGGCTCAGTCAAGACCAATATCGGACATCTGGAGGCGGCCGCGGGTATCGCGGGTGTCATCAAAGTCGTCCTGTCCCTGGAGAACGAGTTACTGCCGCAGCACCTGCACTTTGAGAACCCGTCGCCCCACATTCCCTGGAGCCGGCTTGCGGTGCAGGTGGTCAAGGAGGCCACCGCCTGGGAACGCTCCGAACGGCCGCGCATCGCCGGCGTCAGCTCATTCGGCTTCGCCGGGACAAACGCGCATGTCATCCTCGAAGAGGCACCCGAGGTAGCCCTCCAGCCCGCCGGCGCGGCTCCGGGGCTCGGTGTCGCCGCCGGGGCGGCTCCGGGACTCGATGTCGCCGCCGGCGCGGCTGCACGGTTCAGCATTCTTCCGCTGTCAGCGCGGACGCCTACCGCCCTGACCAAACTCGCCGATGACTACCGCGGATGGATGAGCGCGCACCCGGAGGCCTCCCTGGCCGACATCTGCTTCACCGCCGGGGTCGGCCGATCGCACCTGGAGCACCGCGCCGCGTTGGTGGTCAATTCGCGAGAATCGGCCGTCGAGCTACTCGGCGCGCTCGCCGACGACCGGCCGGCGCCGGGTCTAGTTCGCGGAGACTCATACGACACACCGAAAACAGCCTGGCTGTTCACCGGTCAAGGCAGCCAGTACCCCGGCATGGCCAAGGAGTTGTACGACACCGAGCCGGTGTTTGCCGAGACGTTGGATCGCGTCGCGGCTTCCGTCGCCAATGTTCTTGACAAACCTTTGTTGGAGGCGATCTTCAGCGCGGATAACCCAGACGGCGAAGATGCGCTGCGCCAGACCTCATACGCACAGCCCGCCTTGTTCGCCGTGGAGATGGGCTTGGCCCGCCTCTGGCAGTCGTGGGGTTTCGAACCCGATGTCGTGCTGGGCCACAGCGTCGGCCAGTATTCGGCAGCCTGTGTTGCCGACGTGTTCAGCCTCGAGGACGGCGCGCTGCTGATGGCCGAACGCGGCCGCCTGTTCGGCAGCTTGCCTGCCGGTGGTCGCATGGCTGCGGTGTTCACCGCCGCCGACCGCGTGGAGAGCCTGGCCGACGAATTTCCGAAGCTATCGGTCGCGGCATACAACGGCACCAACACCGTTTTATCCGGACCCGCAGAGGATCTGGAGAAAGCGCTCACCGGACTAGCGGCCGACGGTGTTCGCTGTGACTGGTTGGACACCAGCCACGCCTTCCACTCCTCGCTGCTGGACCCGATCCTGGACGAGTTCGAGGCGTTTGCAGGTCAGTTCAATTTCAACACCCCGCAGCGAATTCTGATCGACAACCGCACCGGTACCGCACTCGGTAGAAGCGTGGCCCTCGATGGCGCTTATTGGCGCCGCCACGCCCGTCAACCGGTGCAATTCGGCAAGAGCGTACGCACCCTCGCCGAGATGAATTGCAAATTGTTGCTCGAGATCGGCCCACGACCGGTACTCACTGCCGCCGCTCTGGGAGCGTGGCCAGACCCAGCCACCGCACCGCGGGTCATCACGTCTCTGCGCCAAAAAACCGCCGACCACAGACAGATCACCGAAGCCGTCGCCGACGCGTACGTCTTGGGTCACCTGCCTGAGTTCGCCGCCTTCCGGGAACCGCAGGCACGAAAGGTCGACCTACCCACCTACCCGTTCGAGCACCGCCAGTACTGGTTCAGCGACAAACGCGACCAAAACGGGCGTCAAGCCAACCAGCAAAAGCAGGGCGCGCGCACCCAGGCCATGGGGCTCCTCGAGGATGGCCGGATAGACGAACTCGCGACCCTACTCGACGGCGCCAGCGGCGATCAGGAGACCCTGAACGTTCTGACCAAGCTTGCCGCACAACATAATCAGCAACGTAAAGCCCAATCCGTCGCCGACGACCGCTACGAAATCCGCTGGGACAGATCCCCCGCTCCGCTGTCCAGCACGGAGGCGGACGAGGGAACCTCCTGGGTGCTTGTCGGCGACGACCCCCATGCAGTCCAGCCGTTGGTCGACCTGCTGGCCGCACGCGGCCACCGGCACCGGACCGTGGGTTTGCCGATGTCCGACGCGGACGAGGAAAAACTTGCAGACGCATTACGCACTGCGGCGTTGGATGATCGCAAGTTACGCATAGTGAATGTCGCGGCCCTCGACACGGACCTGGGCTCTACCAACGGGCCCTCGATGCAGTCACTGTTGCGGATGCAACACCGAATTTTAGGTGGAACAAGGCGGCTTTTCCGTGTCACGGCCGCCGCTGAACTGCCCAGTGCCATCTGGGTAGTGACTCGTGGCGCACAGCGAGTAACCGACGCTGACACCGTTGTGCCGGATCAGAGTTGCCTATGGGGATTCGGTCGAGCCGCAGCGCTGGAACTTCCGCACGTCTGGGGCGGACTGGCAGATTTGCCGGCGGACAGCGAAACCGCGTCCGACGAATGGTCTCAGTTGATCGCTCGGATCACGACGCAGGGCGACTCGGCTATCAAAGAAGACCAAGTCGCGTTGCGCGATCAAGCGGTCTACGTTCCACGACTGGTTCGGCGAACTGATCCGCCCAGCGGGACACCGCTGGAACTACGTTCCGACGCAACATATCTGGTGACCGGCGGGCTTGGGGCGATCGGACTGGAGATGGCCGGATATCTAGCCGCCCATGGTGCCCGGCATCTGGTCCTGACCAGCCGACGCGCGCCCAGCGATGCAGCTCAACAGCGCATCGATGCGCTGAGCGCACAGCACGGCTGCGAATTCCGAGTCTTTACCGCCGATGTCGCCGACGCGCACGATGTGGCGCGCCTGTTGACCAACGTACGTGCCGAGCTACCTCCATTGGCGGGCATCATTCATGCCGCCGGTGAAATCGGCAACACTCCGATGATCAACCAGGACGACGCGGAAGTGGATCGCGTCTTCGCTGGAAAAGTTTGGGGTGCTTGGCATTTGGGCGAGGCGGCAGCTGAACTTGGGCTGGACTTCTTCGTCGGCACCTCATCGATCGCTTCCGTGTGGGGCGGATTCGGCCAGACGTCCTACGCCGCGGCGAATGCGTTCCTGGACGGGCTTGCCTGGCGCTTGCGCGAACGGGGCGTGTTGGGGGTCAGCGTCAATTTCGGCCCATGGTTGGCAGGCATGGCCGACGCGGAGTCTCGTGCTCGACTGGAGCAGCGCGGGGTCCGGACGTTGTCACCTACCGATGCGCTCGCGGGCATGGCCGACGTCCTGGCCGCTTCTTCGGCCGATGCGGCAACGCCGGCTTCCGCGCAAGCGGTTGTCGCCCGGATAGACTGGGCCCGCTTCTTACCGCTCTACCTGCAAGCAGGGCACCGGGCCTTTCTCACCGAATTGGAGCGGGAGGTTCCCGCCCAGCTGACTCCCGGGGCACTGTCGGTAACGCCTTCTGGGAAGACCCAGCTAGTCGAACGGCTCACCAATGCGCCGGTGCAGCAGCGCAAGAAGCTGCTTACCGACTATCTGCGTAACGCCGTCGCAGAGGTCACTCGCGTAGACGCCGCGGAAATCCGTGTGGACGCAGGATTTTTCGACCTCGGCATGGATTCGCTGATGGCCGTCGAATTGCGGCGCCGGATCGAAGAAGGTGTGGGCAAGGAAATACCGGCCACCCTGGCGATGGATCATCCTCGCCTGTCCGACGTGGCCGACTACTTGCTCGGCGAGGTGCTCGGGCTCGCTGAGCAGGCGCCAGCCTCCGCGCGGCCCAAGTTGGCCTCAGCAGTGAGGACCCGGGCAGACGAACCCATCGCGATCGTCTCAGTATCGTGCCGTTTCCCCGGCGCCCCCGATCCAGAAGCGTTCTGGGAGGTGCTCGCCGGCGGCGTCGACGCGATCAAGGAAGTCCCGGAGGACCGGTTCGACATCGACGAGTTCTATGATGCGGACCCGGATATGCCGGGCAAGACTTACACGCGCTTTGGCGGATTCCTCGACGGAATTGACGGATTCGATCCGGAATTCTTCGGCATCTCGCCACGCGAGGCTGTGTGGATCGAGCCCCAGCAGCGGCTGATGCTCGAAACCGCATGGGAAGGCCTAGAACGCGCCGGGTTGTCGCCAGAGGCGCTGCGCGGCAGCCGGACCGGCGTCTTTGTGGGGGTGGCAGCCAACGAGTACGCGCATCTGCTTTCCGCCGAGTCCATCGAGAAGATCGAACCTCACTTCATCACCGGCAATGCGCTCAACGCTATTTCTGGTCGGGTCGCCTTCGCGCTAGGCCTCGAAGGGCCTGCGGTGGCGGTCGATACCGCATGCAGCTCAGCGTTGGTGGCGGTTCATCAAGCCTGCCAGGCGTTGCACTCCGGTGACTGTGACTTGGCGTTGGCCGGCGGTGTGAACGTCTTGCTGAGTCCGGTGACAATCGTCGCCGCCTCACGGGCCAGGATGCTATCTCCCGTCGGACGCTGCAAGACCTTCGACACCTCCGCTGACGGCTATGTACGTAGTGAAGGCTGCGGAGTTCTTGTTCTCAAGAGGCTGAGCGACGCGGTACGCGATGGCGATCAAGTTTGCGCCGTCATCCCCGGCAGCGCGGTGAATCAGGATGGCGCGTCGAGTGGTTTGACGGTGCCCAATGGCGGTGCACAGCAACGGCTTATCGGTTCGGCGCTGGATCGTGCCGGTTTCGCAGGCGGGGATGTCGATTACCTTGAGGCGCACGGGACAGGCACCCCGCTGGGAGATCCGATCGAGGCCCAGGCTGCCGCAGCCGCCTATGGGGAGTCGCGTGATGCCGACCGGCCGTTGTTGATGGGATCGGTGAAGACCAACATCGGTCACCTTGAGTCGGCCTCCGGCGCAGCGGGTCTGATCAAAGTCGTGTTGTCGCTACAGCACGGATTGCTACCCCAAAGCCTGCACTTTGAGAACCCGTCGCCGCACATCCCGTGGGACTCGCTGCCGGTACGAGTCGTCGACAAGGCGACTCCATGGCAGGCCGACGGACGACCCCGGCGCGCCGGGGTGAGTTCCTTTGGGTTCACCGGAACGAACGCCCACGTGCTGATCGAGGAAGCCCCGCCGCAATCGCCTAAGAGCGCTCAGAGTATCGAGTCCTCCAGCGACGAAGGCGTGGCAGAGGTGGAAACTGCCGTCGGGGTCACCAAAAAGCCGGAAGCCGATGAGCAGCCGGTCCATGTGCTGGCGCTTTCCGCGCGGTCGCCGGAAGCGCTGACGGCCTTGGCGCAGCGCTACGAGACTTGGCTCAGCACTCACCCCGACAGCGACCTCGCCGACGTTTGCTTCACCGCCGCAACGGGCCGTTCGCACTTCGAACATCGCGCCGCGCTCGTCGTGGACTCAGTCGAAGGTGCGCGCGCGGGCCTTGCCGACTTGGCCATAAACCGCACAGGGCCCGGGGTCGTGGTGGGCGAGCACACCCACCATCCGACGACCGCCTGGTTGTTCACCGGCCAGGGCAGCCAATATCCGGGGATGGCGCGTGAGTTGTTCGACGCTGAGCCGGTTTTCGCCGAAACGGTGACACGTTGCGCGGATGCCCTCAAGGACGTTTTGCCGCACCCACTGCTGGAGGTGTTATTCGCCACCGACCGTGAGACCGGTGGTGCTGCCGGAGAGCGGCTGCGGCACACGTCGTTTGCGCAGCCGGCGATCTTCGCTGTCGAGATGGGTTTGGCCCGGCTCTGGCAGTCATGGGGCATCGAGCCCGACGTGGTACTCGGGCACAGCGTCGGCCAGTACACCGCAGCTTGTGTTGCGGGCGTGTTCAGCCTCGAGGACGGCGTGCGGCTGATGGCCGAGCGGGGCCGGATGTTCGGCAGCCTGCCCGAAGGTGGACGCATGGTGGCGGTGTTCACCGACGCCAAGCAGGTCGAGGCGGTGGCCAGCGACTACCCACGAGTGTCGGTCGGTGCTTACAACGGGCCCAACACCGTGCTCTCGGGTCCCGGTGAGGATCTGGAGTTGATAGCCGCACGCTTTAGTGACGAGGGGATTCGCTGCACCTGGCTGGAAACCAGCCACGCCTTCCACTCCGAACTATTGGACCCGGTGCTCGATGAGTTCGAGTCCTACGCCGCGCAGTTGCACTATGCGCCGCCGACGTTGCCCGTCGTCTGCAACCGCACTGGCGCCGTCCTCACAGCCCAGACCCCGCTGGATGCGCCTTACTGGCGAAAGCATTCCCGTCAGCCTGTGCAGTTCGCCGAGAGTGTGCGAACGGTGGCGGCGCTGGGATGCTCGGTATTGATGGAGATCGGTCCGCAACCAGTGTTGACAGGAGCGGCGGTTCAGGTCTGGCCTGAGCACTTGACCGCTCCGCGGGCAATCGTCTCCCTGCGCAAAGGCGTTGGTGACCGACGTCAGATCGCCGACGCGGTGGCCGCGGCCTACGTCGCCGGCCACCGACCCGATTTCGCGGCGATGCATCGTCAGGCCCGTCGCAAACTGGAGTTGCCCACCTATCCTTTCCAGCGCCGCCGTTTCTGGCCCAGAACTTCCGGGGTCGTCGGCTCCGATATCAACGGGGCAGGGGTTTCTGGAATCCTGGGCAGCGAGAAAGCACTCGCCTCTGGCGACCGCATCTACACCAGCAGGTTGTCGGTCAAGTCGCAGCCCTGGCTTTCTGATCACGTCATCTATGACATCGTGGTCGTTCCCGGGGCGACGTACGCCGCGATGGCGCTGGCCGCCATTGGTGCGCCCGCGCGGGTCAAGAATGTCTTTTTCTACGAACCGATCGTCTTGCCCGAGAAGAGTTCTCGCGAGGTACAGCTTTCGTTGCATCCTCTGGATGGCTCGGCCGAGGACGAGGGCGGCTGGAGTTTCAAGGTCCACAGCCGCCCATTCGGTGTACGCGACGCCGAATGGTCATTGAACGCCGACGGCACTGTCGAGAGCGGCTTCACCGACAGTTCTGAGCTCACCGAGAGCACCGAAAGCACCGACCAGCCGGAGTCTGACAAGACGGAACCGCTCCCGCTCGACGAGGCAATCGAACGCTTCGAGCGGATGCGTCCGCAGGAGTTGTTCGAGTTCTTCGCCGACATGGAGCTGGTGTGGGGGCCGACATGGTCCGGGTCTCTGAAATCGCTGTGG
>JAHZKD010000369.1 GCA_022600605.1 Actinomycetes bacterium | reverse complement strand
GGGTTGGCCAATGGGTTATGCCCTGGGTTGACGAATGGGTCGTGTCCAGGGTTGGCGAACGGGTCTGCGAGCGCTATACCTGAACCGAATCCAAAGAAAGCTACGCCGACCCCGGCGATCATCGCTGCTGTCGCAATCACCTTCTTCAATTGGATCACCAACCTCCTGCTAATTCGCGACTCTCGGCCATACAGCCGCCCATCTGACTGCTAGCAGCAAATCACGGAAATGTTCACTGGCGCCAGGGCAGACAGACAATTGTGGCCATCACCACTCTTAACCTGAGGTCAAAGCTCGTCGCGACTAAATTGGTGTCGGACACCGAAAAAACAGCTGACCCCAGACTACTGACGACGCCGGGAGTTGCCCGCAGTGTCGGCAGCCGGACGGCGGCCCGGTGATCGTTTGCACTGCGATCGCTGGACGGTTCGGACGTCAACAGAGCGGCGGAAGCGGTTATGAAACCGCGCGCCGGTGACGGTGCAGCGCTTAAGCGTCTGGGCTGGGCACGATGCGCAGGTAGGGCCGCGGAGCGTCCCAGCCGTCAGGATAGATCTGCTTGGCCTCGTCGTCGCTGACCGAGCCGGCGATGATCACGTCGTCGCCGGGCTGCCATTGTGCCGGGGTGGCAAGGCGATGGGCTGCGGTCAACTGGAGCGAATCGATCACCCGCAGCACCTCATCGAAATTGCGTCCGGTGGTCATTGGGTACACCAAGACCAGTTTGATGGTCTTGTCGGGCCCGATGACGAACACGTTGCGCAACGTCGCATTCTCGGCCGGGGTGCGCTTGGTGGGATCACCGGTGGCGTCCGCAGGCAGCATCCCGTAGGCCTTGGCGACGGCGAAGTCGGTGTCGGCGATCATGGGGTAATTGGGCGCCACGCCTTGGGTGTCTGCGATGTCCTGTGCCCATGTTGCATGGTTGTCAACCGGGTCAACAGATAGCCCGATGATCTTGACGTTACGGCGGTCGAACTCCGGTTTAATCTTGGCCATGTAGCCGAGCTCGGTGGTGCACACCGGGGTGAAGTCGCGTGGGTGGGAGAACAGCACTGCCCATCCGTCGCCGATCCATTCGTGGAACCTGATCGTGCCCTCGGTGGTGTCGGCCTCGAAGTCCGGGGCGGTATGGCCAATCGTCAATGCCATCGGGCTGTCCAATCCGGGAGGTGGTTTTCCACGTCCCTGTCATTTGCTTAGGTGCTTAGGTGCTTGCCTACCGCGACAACGGAGTAGGTATACGGAGCGACGATATCCGGTCGACCAGTGCTGCTTTCGTTCGGCTCGGCAAGACCATCAGCCTAGATAGCCGTGACGGCTAGCGGCGCGCCGCCGGTACGAGATGGCCGGCGGATTCAGTGCGCTCGTGGGTGGTGCGGCGCTACCGTCCGCGCCCCGGCGCACCGACGTGCCCTGGGTTGACTTTCGGCACGTTGACGTTGGGCATGTTGATGTTCGGCACGGGGATGTTCGGGACGGCGTTCGTCACCCCGTTGAGGTTCGGGACTTTGACGTCGACATTGGGTATGCCAGGAACGTTCACGTGGGGACGAGCGCTGTATTGGACATCCGGTGGAGTCGTGATGAAGGCGCCAAGAATCACCGCTGCGGCGGCGGGAGCGGTCGCGAGAATCGCTGTGAGGTAGATCGTCCGCTTATTTCGCATAGCAGTCATCCTTTCGACGGGCCGAGCTAGATCAAAGACAGTCGGAGCGCATGGGTCTATTGGCAGCGACTCTTGAAGTCCGTCAAAGGTTGACGGATGCCTTCAAGTTCAGCTTTTACCTGCGGGTTGGCGTTGAGATAGTTCTCTGCGTTGTCCTTCATCACTTCGCGGTCCTGGCCCTTAAGGCCGGTGAAGAAAGCGTTGACATCTTGACGGATGAACAGGTAGTCCGCCGTGGCATTCGAAACACCGGATGAAATACGGGCCAGGTCGGCGGCGCTGCAGTTAGTCGGCGGTGGATCGGCCACGGCGATCGCCGCTCCACCAAACAGCACTGCACCGCTGACTGCGCCGGTAGCGATCGCACGGCACACAGTAAGTGCTAAGAACGGCATGGCTGCCTCCTGCTCAGGTGATCACACCGGCTGACCGGTGTCGACTGATGATCAAAATCCTAACCGAACCCGACAGGACTTTCCTCGGATCGCCGATGCTCTCCCCTCCGTCGGGGGTGCCACCGGTACGACTCTTCGGGGGCCCTTGCGTTGCGCCGCAACAGGTGGTCCAAGGCCGGAGAGAAAGGGAACAGAGAGCCCTGGTTTCGGTTATGCGGCCGCCCGCATCGGGACCTGCCCCGTCCCGCGTCGGCCTTGGCAGTTGGTACATCGATAAGGATCGGCCAACTGGTATAGCCCGCGCCCGCCGAGGTTCTCAGCACTGAGAGAGGTTGTCAGCACTGAGATTTGACTTGCGGACCTGGCGTGCCTAGCGCCCACTTGGCTGGGGGTTCACGTGCCCTCGGTGAAATTCGAACTCATACTGTACGGGTTTTGAAATCGTTCTATATGGCGTTTGCCCGCCTAAGCTGTGTTGGTTGCGCGGGGAAGTGGCTGGTCACAGCGTTGGGACTGTTGGTTGCAGGAAGTAGCCGCCAGAACTGCTGCATACGATCACGCCGGCAGCGCCTCGCACCCCAGCAGCCGCGCCAGCCAGTGAAACTCAGCCGGCGCCCACACCGCGCCGCACGCCGAGCTGTTGCTACCCGCTGCGGTTTTCTAGGCGTACCTTGCTTCCATGACAAGTACGCCGCGCCGAGGAAAATTCGTTCTGGTTGGCGGTGCGTTGACCGCAGTCATTGTTGCCGTTGTCTTGTTCTTGATATTTCAGGGTAACGATCAACGCGATGCTGTCGACCTGCCCGCCGCCGGGCCTCCGACGGCCACGGCCACGATGGGGAACCCCGTCCAGGACGGGCAGATCGAATTCCTCGTGGAGTCGATACGACCGTTGCAGGTGTCGCCTGGCCCGCCGCCGGTGTCGGTTCAGGTCGTCAAGGTGAGAATGACCAACGCAGGGACTTCGCCACAGCTTGTGGCTCGC
>JAHZKD010000368.1 GCA_022600605.1 Actinomycetes bacterium | reverse complement strand
GTTCACGTGGTGACCCAGAATGTGGACAACCTGCACGAGCGCGCCGGCAGCAACCAAGTCCACCACGTCCACGGCAGCCTGTTCGAATTCCGCTGCGACCAGTGCCAATCGGTATACCAGGGGACGGTGCCCGCCATGCCTAAGCCAGTCGAGCGAGTTGAACCGCCACGCTGCACGTGCGGGGGGTTGGTCCGGCCCAATGTCGTCTGGTTCGGCGAAGCCCTGCCCAATGATGCATGGCGACGGTCGGTCGACGCCGTGATCAGTGCCGACTTGGTTGTAGCGGTCGGCACATCCTCCGTGGTCTATCCGGCAGCGGGTCTACCCGAGTTGGCGGTCGCCAACGGCACGCCGGTGGTCGAGGTGAACCCGGAGGCAACTCCGCTGTCGGACAGTGCGACGATGACGCTGCGCGAGTCAGCGGCAACCGCTCTGCCTGGCCTCTTGCAACGGGTGTCCGCGCTGGTCAACTGAGTCCCGCCGCCGTCACGCGTCACGCTGGCTTGACGGCAACACCGATCGCGACCTCGTTGGTGGGAAGTGGAACCCAGGTGGGAAACGTCCACTCGCGGCGGGCACGGTTCACACTGAATCCGGCATCGACAACGGTTTCCTCGGTGTGGCGGTGAGAGTGGCAGTTTCCCGCGACTCTCGGCCAGAATGCCGCGTCGGCGAACTTCTGTAGCCGGGCGTGCGCCCCGACACCCGCGACATGTTCCAGGTAGCGCAGTTCGCCTCCGGGACGAAGCAATGAATACAGTTGATTCACAACTTTTTTCGGATCACCCACTGAACACAGCACCAGCGAGCACACCACGGCGTCAAACTCATCTCCACCGACTAACTGTTCGACGGTGCCGCCGTCGACCGTTACCGGGACGGGTGCATCGGAGGCAGCGCGAGTGGCCAGTGCCGCCAGCCTGCGCTCGGGCTCCAGGGCCACTACCTCGGTAACCGTATCGGGGTAGAACGCGAAGTTGGTGCCGGTGCCTGCGCCCACCTCCAGGACCCGACCCGAGAGCCCGGCCAGGTTCTCTTGTCGAAGTCGGCGCAGCGATTCGGGCTCTCGGGAAGAGATCGCCACCCAAAATCGGGCGAATAACGGGTTATCGATGGTGTCGCTCATCGGCCACCTCCTTCAGTCGGGCCGCGGTCTTCTGCGGCCGGGGTGACGGGCCGATCCTCGCTCCCGCCGTCTTCGCTGATGCCGATTCGCTCATGCAGCTTCACCAGCGGCTTGGGGGCCCACCAATTCCAGCGGCCCATCACATGCATGAAGGATGGCAGCAGCAGCATACGGACCAGGGTGGCGTCGGCGATTATCGCAAGGGTGAGACCGACACCGAACATCCGCATGAACGCCACCTTTGCGGTGATCAACGCTGCGAACGAGATTGACATCAACAGAGCCGCAGCGGTCACCACACGACCGGTTCTGGCCAGACCAAGGGCGACGGCCTCGTCGTTGTCGGCGGAGGTCTGCCCGGATTTCAGCCAGTATTCGCGGATCCGCGAGACGAGGAAGACCTCGTAGTCCATCGACATGCCGAACGCGACGCAGAACAGCAGCACTGGGATGTTGGCCACCAGAGTTCCGGTCGGTGTGGTGCCCAGCGCACCGAAGTGACCTTCCTGGAAGATCCACACCAATGCGCCGAATGCCGCGGTGAGCGACAAGGCGTTGAGCACCAACGCTTTCAGCGGTAGGACCACGCTTCCGGTGAGCAGGAACAACAGTACGAAGGTGATGGCCGCGATGACAGTGAGAACCAGCGGGAGTCGGGAGGTGATCGCGCCGGCGCTGTCCCGGTTGACCTCAGCGACGCCGGTCAGCTGAACATGTTGACCGGCGGGTACCTCCACGGCGTGCAACTGGTCGAGTTGGGCTTCGGAGGCGTCGGTGAACAGCTCCGCCGAGCTGGCCACCGTGAGGAACGCGCTGCCGTCCTCGAAGCCCGCGGCCGCCGACGGCGGACCGGCTGCGGCCCCGCCGACGAACGTGCCGCCCGGTGCGGACACCGACGTGACGTCGTCGACGCGGGACAGCTCGGCGGCGTAGCTGTCGAGCGCGGCAGGGGTTATTCCGCTGCTATCCGGCAGCACGACCGTGACGTTGTTCGCCGAATCGACCGCGAAGTCGTTTCGCAACTCGTCGCCGACCTGACGCGCGGAGGCCGACGACGGCAGCACCCTGTCGTCCGGGAATCCCCACTTGGCGCTGAGGAACGGCGCGCCAAGCACCAGCAGAAAGGCCACGACCACCAGACCGATCGGAATCGACCGACGCATCACAAACTTTGTGGATCGATACCAGAACATCTGCTCAACCGGCTTGCGCACTGGCTCGGGCCTGCCGAGGATGCGCCTGATCAGCTTGCGCACATCCAGCGAGTCGAGCCGGTCGCCTGCGAGCATGATCGCCGCGGGGGCGACCACGATGGCTGCACCTGCGGCGAACACGACCACGGCGACGCCGGCGTAGGCGAACGATTTCAGGAAATACATCGGGAACAGCACCATCGAGACCATGGACAACGCGACCGTCAGCGCCGAGAACAACACGGTGCGACCTGCGGTCACCATCGTGTGCACCAACGCTCGGTTGCGCTCGGCTGAGCTGATCGTTCCGGCAGAGTCGGCGCGGTCAGCGAGTTCGTCGCGGTATCTGCTGATGATCAGCAGCGTGTAATCGATCGCCAGGGCGAGTCCCATGGCGATCGACACATTCAGCGCGAAGATCGACACGTCGGTGACCAGCGTGATGGCGCGCAACAACGCCATGGAGCCCAGAATCGCGAACGCGCCGACGGCCACCGGTAAGGCCGCAGCCAGTAATCCGCCAAAGACCCAAACCAGAACGACGAAGCTCAGTGGAATCGCGATGGATTCCATCATCAGTAGATCTTTTTCGCTCTGGGCATTGATCTGGACGTAGGTCATCGCCACACCGCCGGCCCGCACGATAACCCCGTCGCGGTCGTGCACAAGCTCGTCGGTGAGATCCTTGGCGTGCTTCTGTGCGCCGCTCTCACCACCGGTGATTCCCGCGACGATCAGACCGGTCTTGCCGTCCTTGCTGATCAGCGCCGGTCTCGCCGCCGGCGGCGCCGTCCACGCCGAGGTCACGCCCCCGACATGGGGGGATCGGGCCAACTCCGCAGCGATGTCGGCACCGATGGTGCGCGCCGCGGCTCCCTCCACGCCGTCGGCTCCTTCGGAGGTCACGCTGATCACCAGTTCCATGTCACCCTGGCCGAACTTGTCGACCAACAGTGCAGTGGCCCTGGCCGACTCGGAGGTTGGATCCTGGAAACCGCCGGCGGAAAGGTGTTGAGCCACGGGTAGGCCGAAGACCCCGCAGCCCACCATTACGAGCAGCGCGGCGAGAAGTATGCGGCGCGGCGCCGCGATGGCCAACAGAGCGATGCGCTGCAACAAGTGTGGCGTCCTATTCCAGAGATATCGCCGCTGATTACCAGCGATAACCTAGCCCGGCCACGGTTCTGCCGCTGAGCTTTCGGGCGTGGAACCGATTCACTTCAGGGCTCTGATGCTCTGATGACTACTCGCCGACCCTTCCTACCGGCCGGTAAGAATTGCCACCATTTTGCGAATCGGGACTCAATGAATCCTTAATCGTAGAGGTTACTGTCCAGTATATGTGGATCGACGACACCAGCGCGGATGTCATCAAAGTTGATTTCGATGCCCTTTACCACGGCGACGTCCTGGTGGAGGGAATTACCTCGGAGCAACTTGACGACGAGCAGGTCCTACCTACCGCAGTGTGAGACAACGCGCCCCCTCGGGCGCGTTTTCGCATCTGCCGGTTTGCCGAATGCTCACGCGCGCATGCGGGTAGGGGTAGCCCTGACGTCTCCTGTGCGTTTCCACAGCCAAAATCCCCGAACCACACCCCAGCATTCTCCCAGAACTACACCCCAGCCTTGTCTCTTGCTGGGGTCACCATGTGTGCCAGTCGCTCGCTGATCAAGCTCTCGGCTTCGGCGACAATACGCGCGACCAGATCTCCGACCGTCGGGATGTCATTGATCAGCCCCATGGCCGTACCCACAGTCCAGATCCCTGCGTCGACGTCGCCCTCATCGAAGACCCGGCGTCCACGAACACCAGCCACCAGGTCCTTGATGTCCTCGAACTGACCACCCTCGTTGAGGACCTCCACCACCTCGCGCGAGACCGCATTGGATGCCACGCGCGCGGTGTTGCGCAAACTACGGAAGATCAAATCCGTGCCCCGCTCGTCGCCGGCGACGATAGCTTCCTTGACGTTCTCGTGAATGCAGGACTCGACGGTGCACATGAACCGCGAACCCATATTGATGCCATCGGCTCCCAGCGCCAGAGCCGCGACCAGACCGCGCGCATCGGCGAATCCACCCGACGCGATCATCGGGATCTCGATCTTGTCGGCCGCTGCCGGGATCAGCACCAGGCCCGGGATGTCATCCTCGCCGGGGTGACCCGCGCATTCGAAGCCGTCGATGCTGATGCCATCCACACCGAGGCCCTGCGCCTTGATCGCGTGCCGCACCGAGGTGCACTTGTGCAGCACCTTGATTCCGTTGTCGTGGAACATCGGCAGATGCGGGGCCGGATTGGAACCTGCGGTCTCTACGATCTTGATGCCAGCGTCGACGATGACCTGCCGATACTCGTCGTAGGGCGGCGGGTTGATCGCCGGAAGGATGGTCAGGTTGACCCCGAACGGCTTGTCGGTCAGATCCCGCGTCTTGGCGATCTCGGCGGCTAAATCGGCCGGCGTGGGCTGGGTCAACGCGGTAAGGAAACCCAATGCACCCGAGTTCGCCACCGCCGCGACCAGTTCCGCACGGCCAACCCATTGCATGCCGCCCTGGGCTACCGGATGTTCGACGCCGAAAACTTCGGTGAACTTCGTCTTTAGTGTCATGGTCTTACCTACCTTCGGGTCATCTCGGCGCCATTCGGATCGCGCCGTCCAGGCGGATCACCTCGCCATTGAGCATCGGGTTATCGACGATGTGCACGGCCAGGGCACCGTACTCGTCGGGGTCGCCCAGCCGGGCGGGGTGCGGAACCTGCTTGCCCAGCGACGCTTGCGCCTCCTCTGGCAGCCCGCCCAGAAGCGGCGTCTTGAACAGTCCCGGCGCGATCGTGACGACCCGGATGAGCTGACGCGACAGGTCGCGAGCGATGGGCAGCGTCATGCCGACCACGCCGCCCTTGGACGCCGAGTAGGCCGCCTGGCCGATCTGCCCATCGAAGGCCGCGACAGAGGCTGTGTTGACGATGACGCCGCGCTCACCGTCAATCGGCTCGCTCTTGGCGATCCGTTCGGCCGACAGCCGCAGCACGTTGAACGTTCCGACGAGGTTGACCTCGATGATCTTCCTGAACGCTTCCAGCGGGAACGGGCCGTCCTTGCCCAACGTCTTGACCGCATTGCCGATGCCGGCGCAGTTGACATTGATCCGCACAGCGACCATCTCCTCGGCGACATCCAGCGCGGCCGACACCTGATCCGCGTCAGTCACGTTGGCCTGGACGAACTTAGCCCGCGCACCCAGCTCGTTGACGGCATCCTCACCCTTGAGGTCGATCACAACGACCGACGCGCCCCGGTCGAGCAGGCGCTTCGTCGTCGCGAGACCCAGACCGGAAGCACCCCCGGTAACAACCGCTACAGCGTTCTTGATCTCCACAGAACTCTCCCTTTCCTATCTTTCGCGTCCTTGGCGTCCTTGGCGTCCTTGGCGTCCTAAACCCATTCCTGCAGAACAGCTTCGGTATCGGCCCCTGGCACGCCTGGGGGCTTGGGGGGCGAGTTTGCACTGCGCGAGAAGCGCGGAGCGGGCGCCGGGTACAGGTAGCCTTCTTCGCGGTAGAAGGTATCGCGCTCAGTGTTGTGCGGTTCGGATTCGACCTCGGCGAAAGACAGCACGGGGGTGACGCAGGCGTCGGTGCCGGCGAATACAGCGGTCCAGTGATCGCGGTCGTGAGCGGCGAACGCTTCGGTCAGGCGGGCCCTGAGTTCTGGCCAACGACTCATGTCGTTCTGGTCGGGAAGATCAGCCTGGTCCAGGCCGATTCCGGTGAGAAGCTCAGCGTAGAACTGCGGCTCGATAGCACCCACTGCGACGTGACGGCCGTCGGCACAGGTATAGGTGTCGTAGTAGGGCGCACCGGTGTCCAGCATGTTCACCCCGCGCTCGTCGCTCCACATACCCATCCCACGAAACGCCCACATCATCATCGACAGCACCGAGGAGCCGTCGACCATCGCCGCGTCGACCACCTGGCCTTTTCCGGAGCTCTCGCGTTCCCATAGCGCCGACAGCACACCAACGAGCAGGAACATCGAACCGCCGCCGAAGTCTCCGACGAGGTTCAGCGGCGGAACCGGCCGCTCACCTGCCCGGCCGATGGCGTGCAGGGCACCGTTGAGGGAGATGTAGTTGATGTCGTGGCCGGCCTGCTGGGCGCGCGGACCGTCCTGGCCCCAGCCGGTCATCCGGGCGTAGATCAGCCGCTCGTTGACCTTCGCGCAATCCTGCGGGCCGAGGCCGAGACGCTCGGTGACCCCAGGCCGGAAGCCTTCGATGAGTACGTCGGCCTTGGCGATCAACCGCAGCACCATCTCGCGGTCTTGCTCACTCTTGAGGTTCGCAGCCACCGAACGCCGGTTGCGCAGCAGGCGGTCGGCGCCCGGTTGAGTGGCCGGCCCGGGGCCCTTGGCGGGACGCTCGATCCGGACGACGTCAGCCCCGAGGTCTCCGAGAATCATCGCGGCATGCGGCCCGGGGCCGATGCCGGCCAGCTCCACTACTCGCAGTCCCTGCAGTGGTCCAGCCATATCTGACCGCCCTTCGTCGGATCGCTCGGTTGACCGCGACATAGCTTACTTGTATAACCAAGTCGCACGGCCACGGGGCATCAGCTCCTGGATGACCCCAGATGCAAGGGACCTAATGACCGCCATCGACTCCGGCAGCGACACCAACTCGGCCAGCTACTCGGGTTTCGAAGACCTAGTCGTCACGCTCGCCGATGGCGTCCTGTCGGTCACCCTCAATCGTCCAGACAGCCTGAACTCTCTCACCGCACAGATGCTGACCGCGTTCGCAACCACCCTGGAACGGGCCGCAAGCGACCCCCGCGTGCGAGTGGTCCGCGTCGGCGGCGCCGGCCGCGGCTTCTGTTCGGGTGCAGGGATCAGCGAGGAGGACCGCGCCAACTCCGGCGAAGCGGGTACGCCGGCCGAGGTACTTGAGACCGTCAATCGGTGCATCCGCGCCATCGCGAGCCTGCCCCAGCCCGCCGTCGCGGTAGTGCACGGACCCGCTGCCGGCGTCGGCGCTTCGCTGGCGCTGGCGTGCGACATCGTATTGGCCTCGGAGAAGGCTTTTTTCATGCTCGCTTTCACCAAGATCGGCCTGATGCCCGACGGCGGTGCGTCAGCGTTGATCGCGGCCGCGGCCGGCCGCATCCGGGCGATGCGGATGGCCCTGCTGGCCGAGCGCATTTCGGCAGCCGACGCATACGGGTGGGGTCTGGTCAGCGCGGTGCATCCGGTCGACGAGTTCGACGCCGAAGTCGACAAGGTGATCACAAGGTTGGTGTCCGGCCCGATGGTCGCTCTGCACAAGACCAAGGAGGCGATCAACGCGGCAACCCTGACCGAGTTGGAGGGCGCGCTCGAACGCGAGAGGCAGGGTCAGTTGGCGCTCCTCGGGTCACACGATTTCCGCGAAGGCGCGACCGCCTTCCAGCAGCGCAGGCGTGCGAACTTCACCGACTCTTAACGTCGACTCACCCGTGCACAGGCGGCCGCTCGCATACTCGCCGGCAGCCGGGGCCGCAGGGACGTACTGGGCCACCCGCCGCGACGAGCGTCTACACACCGAAGATTGTCGGCAGGGCGAGCACCAAGACCAGGCCCCAGAAGAAATGGGTGAGCACCGGTGCGAGCACCCCGCCGGTCGCCCGGCGCTCCAGCGCGCACACCGTGCCCAGGACGGCCGCCGCGAAGCCCAACATCGGGTTTCCCGTGCTGGCCGTCGTCGCGACCACGTACAGCACGGTCGACACGATCGCAGGATGGTAGCGCTCCAGCGCGGTATAGAGGGCACCGCGGAAGAACAGCTCCTCGGCGACACCGTTGATGACCACGATGAACACAATGAGCAGCAGTGGGCCGGTGTTCGAGTGCTCCAGCACACGCGTGATGTACTCGCGCACCCCAGGGACCTCTCGCGCAAGAAGCCCGCCCACCAGGAACACCGCCCCCAACGCCAACCCGACGACGGTTCCGGTGATGACCGGACGCTGGTTGCGGTCCCGGAATCGCACGTGACCGAGGTGCAGCGGGCCGGAAGCAAACGCACCGACGGTCCATACCGCGGCCAGTGCCAGGGTGAGCCAGAGGAACGATTCGTCACCTGGCTCGCGGTTCAACGAGTAACCGAGCAGCACAGCACCGATGAGCAGCACGGCGGACACGACGATCTTGCGGCGGCGGATCACCGAAGGCCATTCGTTGTAGGGCGCCGCTTGCGTGCGCAAGATCTGGCAGACCTCAGCGGAGAAGCCTGGTCCCTCCGGTGTGCTCACTCCGGGCCCCCCTGCGGCACGAGGCCGATCACGCTGTCCACACTGGCGGCGTCCAGCTGCACCGTCGCAACGAGGTCATGCCAACCAACATCGGCCAGCCGACCAGGGCTGCGACCGGCAGCGACCGCCTCGTGGCCCTGCATGAGCAGCGCGGTAACGAGGCGTGAACCGATATATCCGGTAGCGCCCGCGACAGGTATCCGCACGGTGTTCACCGTACGGCTCTATCCGAACCCGCGGATTCAGAACAACCCGCTCTATGCCTGATTTGTCCAACTTCTCAGTCGCGATGCAGGGTGACTAGTTGCTGGTACATCAGCGCGTTGGTGCGGATGTTGGAAACCTCCTCGTCGCTGAGCTCACGACGAATCTTGCCCGGGACCCCGGCCACCATCGATCTGGGCGCAATGACGGCCCCCTGCGGAACGACGGCCCCCGCCGCGATGAGCGATCCGGCGCCGATGACGGCGCCGTTGAGAACCACCGCGCCCATGCCGATCAGTGAGTCGTCCCCGACTGTGCAGCCATGCAGCACCGCGTTGTGCCCGACACTGACCCCCGTTCCGACTCGGGCCGGGAAACCTGGGTCGACGTGGATCGTGACACCGTCCTGGATGTTGGTGTCCGCCCCGATCTCGATGGGTTCCGCCTCGGCGCGTAGGACCGCTCCGTACCAGACACTCGAACCGGCAGCCAGGACGACCTGACCGATCAGAGTGGCATTCGGCGCCGCCCAGCTCTGCGGGTGCAGCTCAGGCGTGCGCCCGGCGATGGCAAGAATCAGTGGCTCGGGCATGGCCGCCATGGTAAGGCTGGACCGAGCAACACCATGTCGAACTCGATCGCGAGTCGCTCAGGCGACAGGGTGACTCGGCCCAACATGGGATTCCCGCCACATTCTGGCATTTCCCGGCTGATTGGAAAAATGCTGTTCAGAGGGCTGTCAGTAACGTCTGCGCGCCCTTGAGCGAATCATTGTTGACTTGGCCGCGACCAAATCGTGCGCTTACCATGCCAGGCGACCCGACGAGGATGAGGAGCAGAACGTGAAGACTCGCACCAGCAAAGCCATCGGAGTCGCCGTGAGCGCGGCCGCGATCGCTGTGTCAGGTCCATTCGCGGTGACCGCCCACGCCGACCCGACTACCACGCCGGTAGCCGAGATCCCCGATCCTCAGGGCCCGGACTGCGGCGACTTCAAGGATGCAATGCCGAACTGGAAGAGCCTGGCCAAGCTGCCGGTCGGCGCCGCATTGGCAGCCATTCCGGACCTCAGCATGTTCAACGCGGCGATCTCCGGCGAGGTCAACCCGGAGGTCAACATCGTTCCTGTGCTCGACAACGGCCCGTATGTAGTGTTTGCGCCGACCAACAAGGCGTTCTCAGAGTTGCCGCCCGGACAGCTGGAGCTGTTGCGCACTGACCCCGCGGCGCTCACCAGCCTGATGTACTACCACGTCTTCCTCGGCTTGTTGGGCCCCGACGACGTCAAGGGGCAGCGGCCGACGCAGCAGGGCACCGAGATCGAGGTGACCGGCTCCGGCGGCGACGTCGCGGTCAACGAGACCGCGAAGGTCATCTGCGGCGGTATTCAGGCCAAGAACGCCAGAATCTATGTGATCGACCAGGTGCTCAACCCGGCCGATGCGCCGACGCCGATCACCCCGGCGCCGACGAGCCCGGCGACCGAGACGGACACCGCGACGCCGGCGACCACCACGACGGCTCCAGCGGAATCACCCACGCCGGCGACCACCACGGCGGCCCCGGCGGAATCACCCACACCGGCTGCCGACGCGCCGATCGGCTGACGCTAGAGGCCTAGTCGGCTCACGTGGCCTCGTCGGCCTACTTGGCTCACGTGGCCTCGTTGGCCTAGTCGGCTCACGTGGCCTCGTCGGCCTACTTGGCTCACGTGGCCTCGTTGGCCTACTTGGCTTTCCATACGGGTTGGCGCTTCTGCGCAAACGCCAACGGGCCTTCCATGGCGTCTTCGGTCGCGAACACCGTCGCGATCTCACGCCTGGTCCGCGACCACCCCGGCTCGTCGGCGGCCACAACACCGTCGTCAGCGCCGGCAGCTACGCGCTTGCTGGCCTGGACAGCGAGCGGCGCATTGACGGTGATGCGCTTGGCCAGCGCCAACGCTGCCTCCAGTTCAGCCCCGTCGGGTACCACCTCATTGATGAGTCCCCACCTGAGGGCCTCAGCTGAGGAGATCGGCTCGCCGGTGAACACCATCTCCAGTGCGACCTTGCGAGGCAGCTGGTCGACAATGCGGAAGACGCCGCCCGCAGCGGCGATCAGCCCCCGCTTCACTTCCGGCAGTCCGAACATCGCACTGTCACCGGCGATGACGAGGTCGCTGGCCAGCGCCAGTTCGGTGCCGCCGCCCAGCGCCGTACCGTTGACCGCGGCGATCGTCGGCTTGTCGATGAAATGGCGGACGTAGCCGGCAAAACCCCACTTGGGGTGGTCTGGATGGCCGATGTTCTCACCCCTGGACAGCGCCTTGAGATCTGCTCCGGCACAGAAGGACTTATCCCCTGCCCCGGTGATCACCACAACCCAGACATCCGGGTCTTGCTGCGCCTGCGCCATCGCGTCACCCAGCGCGATGCTCACCGCGCCGTTGATGGCGTTACGCGCCTCTGGCCGATTGATCGTGACGACCATGACGTTGCCGCGCCGCTCGGTCAATACGGCGGGAGCATCGGTGTCTTTTTCGGTCACAGCAGTTCCAGGATGGTGGCGTTGGCCTGGCCGCCGCCCTCGCACATGGTCTGCAGTCCGTACTGAATTCCGTTGTCGCGCATGTGGTAGAGCAGCGTGGTCATAATGCGCGCGCCGGATCCCCCGAGCGGGTGGCCCAGGGCGATGGCGCCTCCATTGGGGTTGAGGGTCTTCTCATCGGCGCCGATTTCCTGCAACCATGCCATCGGCACCGGCGCGAACGCCTCATTGACCTCAAAGGCGCCGATCTGGTCCAGGCTCAGCCCGGAACGCTTCAGCGCTTTCTGGGTAGCCGGGATCGGCGCGGTCAGCATGATCACCGGGTCGGCGCCAGCGAGCACGGCGGTGTGCACCTTCGCGAGGGGATTGAGGCCCAGCTCCTTGGCCTTTTCCGCCGACATGAAGAGCAGTGCCGCAGAACCGTCGGAGATCTGCGAAGAGTTCCCGGCATGGATCACGCCGTCTTCGCGGAATGCCGGCTTGAGCTGTCCCATCTTCTCGAGCGTGGTGCCGCGGCGGATGCCCTCGTCCTTGGCAACAACGTTGCCATCCTGGTCTTTAATCACCACGATCTGATCGTCAAAGGCGCCGGAATCCTGGGCAGCGGCAGCCTTCTCGTGGGAATCGAGCGAGAACTGGTCAAGCAGCTTTCGGTCCAGACCCCACTGGTCGGCGACCATCTCAGCACCGACTCCCTGGTTGGGGGTCTGCTGATAGCGCTCCTTGAAGCGGGCCGGGTACGGATTTCCCCCGCTGGCCAGCGAGGCCCCCATCGGGGTGCGTGACATCGACTCGACCCCTCCGGCGACTGCTACGTCATAGTGGCCGGCCACCACGCCGGCTGCGGCGAAATGCACCGACTGCTGGCTCGACCCGCACTGACGGTCGACAGTCACCCCGGGCACCGACTCGGGCCATCCGGCAGTCAGCAACGCGGTGCGCCCGACGTCGAGTGCTTGCTCACCGGCCTGCATGACACAACCCCAGATGACGTCGTCAACGAGTACTGGGTCGATGCCGGCCCGCTCGACGAGCCCGTTGAGGACCTGGGCAGACAGTTCGGCCGGATGCACGCCGGACAGTCCGCCATTGCGTTTGCCGACGGGCGACCGGACTGCCTCGACGATGACGGCTTCAGCCATAGAGATTCTCCTTCATTGGATAGGTCCTGCACCGAAAGTAAACGAACAAGGTTTACTAGGTCAACCTACTAGCAGATGAGGGGTCCAAGCCGCACCGCTGTTCTCGCAACCGGGCCGCTGCTGCTTGGCGCCACCTCAGATTCACAGCTCACGAGACCTCTAACAGGCCCGCACATGGTTTACTGAGTTGCATAGCTCACCCCCATTCAGTGTCCGGTGGTGACCAGGTGTCCGGTGGTGACCAGGTGTCCGGTGGTGACCAGTTCTTGGGAGAGGTTGTGACGCGAAGCCCCCGACTGGCTCCGATGATCGGGCCCGATGCCGTCAGTGCGAGTTCGCCGGTGCGGTCCCCGAAGACCGCCGAGTTGGTGGCCGGCACCCTGCGACGCATGGTCGTCGAGGGCACCCTCAAAGACGGCGACTTCCTGCCTAACGAAGCCGAGCTGATGACCCATTTCGGGGTAAGCCGGCCCACCCTGCGTGAGGCTGTCCGCGTCCTGGAATCCGAGCGTCTCGTCGAAGTGCGTCGAGGCTCCCGCACCGGTGCGCGGGTACGGGTCCCCGGCGCTGAAATCGTGGCGCGGCCTGCGGGTTTGCTGTTGGAGTTGTCCGGGGCCACCATCGCCGACCTGCTCACCGCCAGGTCTGGGATCGAACCCATGGCTGCGCGACTGCTCGCCGCGTCCGGCTCGACCGGCGCATACGACGAACTGGAACGGATGCTGGCCGAGGACATCCCAGCCGGCTGGCAATCAGGTCAACTGGCCGAAGCGACCGGAGCGTTCCACCTTCGGGTAGTGCAGCTGTCAGGCAACGCCACGCTGAGCATCGTCGCCGGCATGCTCCACGAGATCACGGTTCGCCACACCGCATTCGTGTTCAACGAGCGCCGGCCGGCGTCCAAGGACGACTATGACAAGCTCACGCGCTCCTACCGACGGCTGCTGAAGTTGATGCGCGCGGGCGACGCCGCAGGGGCCGAGTCGCACTGGCGCCGGCACCTCGACACCACTCGCGAGCTGCTGCTCCAAGGGCTGGAAAGCGTTCCCGTACGCGACGTCATGGGTTAGCCGGTACAGGCCGCCATCTGGCGCTGCCCGCGTCGGACTACCGGCGGTGACCTGCCACTCAGTCACGGCGTCACGGTGCGTCCGCCCCGTCGCGCTTCCAGGTCACGTGCACCGGCAGGGTGTCGTCCCAGGGCTGGCGAGTGACCATGTCGGTCACGAGGATGTAGCCGCGCTCGAACTCGCCGGTCGCGGCATCAACCAGACGGTACCGCTGGCGCTGCCGGTGGATGGGCTGCGCCTCCAACAGCAGCACCCGCACTTCGCCGGGTTCGAATCTGCACCGCTTGTGCAGCGCGGCGATCAGCTGCTCGTTGTGCAGATGGCCGTCGCCGAAGTTCCAGCCGATCGCGGTGCTGCAGATCCGTTCGCCGTCGGTCAGGACGTAGTCGGCCTCGTCCTGGCCTGCCATCGCCCGGTGCGCGAGCGTGAACATCGCCCGACCGTGGGTGTTGAACGCGCGGAACGCGTACCCCATGTACTGGTAGATCTCGGCGGTTTCCCGGCTGCCGTAGAACTTCTCCATCTGTGCGGCGGGCATGCTGGCGATCGCGACGATGCCGTCCCTGATCTTGGCGTCCGCCGATGGCTTGACACACCACAGCGAGGTGTCCCAGTTGCCCGCGTAGTAGCGCATGCCCAGCAGGAAGGAAATCTTGTGCGGGAACAGGTTCCCCAGCACAACGGTGCCCGCGCTGATCGCGAACAGCACCAACGGCCACGGGCTCTGCAAGTCGCCCAGCCCGATATCAGCGTGACCGACAAACAGTGCCAGCACACTGAACATCATGAAGACGTTCCACTCCAGGGGCACGCCCATCGGAATGGCCGACAAGATGCCGAAGTGGAAGCACAGCATCACGAACGCGGCAATGGCGGTGACCCAGCCGCCGTGCGAGAAGAACAGCACCACGGGTACCAGCGCCTCGATGGCGGTAGAAGCATGCGCCAGCCACCGCGACGCGCGGCCCGGCCGCAGATCATCGGGGAAGTGTTCGAAGAACCGGCGCTTGATCCACCGCGGGCGGAACACTGGGTTGTTGCTCATCATGGTGGAGATGACGAATGGGAAGTGCTTGGTGAGCTTCGACGTCGCCGCCCCGATCCAGATGACCACACAGATGAGTTTGGCGGCGATGATGATGTCAGCTCCGCTGAACAGGAAGCACACCGCAAGCGCACCGTAGACCTCACCACGGGCGGCCAGGAAGATCACCTTGTCGCGCAGACCAGCGGCCGCGAGCAGCCCGAGGATCGTCGCGGTCTGCCACACCGGGAGCACACCCACCTCCGTGCCGAGCTCGGGAATGGGGCCGGTGCCCTCAGAAAACAGCGCCCAGAGCAAAACCGCCAGCAGAGCGCCGTAGAGCAGCGCGTCGAACGGAGTGCGGGCGTCCCCCCTGGTCAGCGGCACTCGCTGGGGCCAGGGCGGTAACCGAATCGTCCCGGGCCGCAGCCAGTACAGGATCGATCCCATCGGCGGGAAGAACCGGTTGTTGAGCGGCCCGAAGCCACAGCCGAGGCCGACGACCTCAAAGAGCAGCGTGAAGAACACGGCCTTCTGGTACACGATCGGCTCTGCGTACCAGGACGCGACGTTCGTGAAACCCCCGATCCCGTCGGTAGTCAGCACGATCAACCACGCAGCGAGGACATACAGCAGGATCTTCACGACATAGAACAGGTGTAACACGATCGGCGTGCCAAAGCCGACCTCAGCCCAGTGCCGAGCCATCGGAACGATGCGCTCGGCACGGGTGCCCTTGCTCCACTGCGAGTAATCGACGACCGGCGCGTCCTGCTTGAAGAACCCCATGGCTCACAAGATTAGAACGTGTTGCAGTTCGCCCGGCGCCGACTGTGCGATTCCGTTCGCTACACACCGCGTCGGGCGGACCAGATCGCACAATCACCGAGCTGATCAAGCATCCTGGTTTTCCGGCGGTCGGTAGAAGATGATGAGCTGGCCAATACCCCCGGCAAGCCCTAGTGAGGTGGCGATGACCAGCCCGCACCACCCGTGCAGCAGGTCATAGAAGCTCGTGCTCGAGAAGAGCACATAGTCCAGGCTCAATCTGCCGGCGCCGATTGTCGCCACGGCGACCGCTGCGACCGCCAACACCAGGTTGTACTCCCAGCCCTCCTTGACGATGAAGAAGCCGTTGGGCTTATGCACTGTCCAGGCCGCAACCAACATCAGCGCGACGAAGCCGGCCGCGGGCACCGGGGTGAGCAGACCGACCGCCAAACCCAGGCCCGCAGCGATCTCTGTGGCCGCGGCGACGCGGGCATGGAACATGCCCGGCTTCATCCCGATCCCATCAAACCAACGCGCGGTTCCGGCCAGCCCACCCTTGGCGAAGACTTTGTTGAATCCGTGCGCCGCCATGGTCAGTCCCAGGGCCACCCGCAGGATGAGCACACCGACATCGAGCGCACCGTCGTAGGCAGTCATGTAGCAGAATCTAGGCCATCTGTTACGTCGGCACCCGCCCGCACAGTCCGTGTTCCAACCGCTGAATGTAGGCGTCGAAGTCACCGATCGCCGACTCGGCCGCGTGCACGCTGACCGCAAGCGTGTCACCGATGCCATGCACGCCGTGCGTCAGCCCCATCATCGGCGACAAGCTGGGGTACCCGGCGCTGAACAGCACGGGCGCAGTTCCGAACTGCAGGTCCCGCGGTCCGCGGTTGACGCTGGACACCACGGTGTTGCCGGTGACTGTGGGAGACCGGACGTCAGCGTCGAACTGCGCCACCCCCCAACGGAGTAGGGGCGCGGGTACCGCAGCGAAAGCCATGTCCTGGGCGCGCATCGCCGGGTGCGCGGCCCGGCGGCGACGTTCATGCAGATCAGCAGCGATCCGGCGAGCCCTCACCGCGATCTGATCATTCGGATATAGGCCGACGGCGATATTGCCGAAGTGGTTGTGAGCCAGCCGCGGGCCCGACTTGGACATCGGGATCTCAGCGCCCATCTCGGCAGGGTCATCGCCGAACTCACGCAAGTGTCCGGACAGCGCGGTCGACACCGCGCCCAGTACGCCCACGGTAATCGTCGAGCCCACCAGACGCTCACGCTCGCAGATCACCGTCTGGATATGGCGAGGCCCGCACGGTCGGGTGTTTGTGCGCAGCACCGGGAGCGACACCGCCTTGTCCGGAATCAGTCCGGCCGCTGTCTCGCGGACCAACCTGCGATGTGCACGCCCTGCCGAGAACGCGCGCCGCACAAGCCCGGCCGCGCCATGCCGCTGCGCCACCACAGCGGGCACCGCACCGGCCCGGCCGAACAGGTAGCCCGCCAACTGCGAGGACCGAACTCCGTCGCCGAGCGCATGACAGATCTGGAGCACCGCCACCGTCGCGTGAGTCTGCGCCGCGGGCACACCTTCGATGGCGGGGAACACGTGAAGCCGCCACGTCATCACTTGTGGGTCGAGCTGGTCCTGGGCCAGTGCCGCCACCGCCGCCAAACATCCCGCCCAGGTATCGCCAGCCCGGTCATGCACGACGAACTGCTCCGCACCGACCTCGCCTGGCGCCCAGATCGGGTACGCCCAGAATCGTTTGTCGAGGATCCGCAGTTTCAGCTCCCCACAAACCTCTGCTCTGCCCCGGATCTCACCCAACGCACGGTCGACGTCGGTCGGACCAGAGTCGAATGCGTACAAGAGAAACTGGTCGTTGGGAATCGCAGCCGACATCCAGTACGTCTGAGCATCGACCGCCGCGAGTCGCCGCTCCGTCATGACAACCACGTTAGGCTGTGCC
>JAHZKD010000367.1 GCA_022600605.1 Actinomycetes bacterium | reverse complement strand
TGCGTCGAGCGCATCAGTCTCGTCCTCGCCAGCCTCGACTGGGTCTGGGCTCATGTGCTCGGCATCGTCGACCAGCGAGTCCACCGACTCCGGCGCTTCGACAGCTTCCAGCGAGTCCCCCGCTTCCACCGCGTCGACCGCGTCGACCGCGTCGACCGCGTCCAGCGACTCCGCCGAGTCCGCGGCTCCCAGCGGCTTCCGGGACTCCTTCGATGACCCCTTCGATGACTCCTTCAATGACTCCTTCGATGACTCCTTCAATGACTCCTTCAATTTTTTGCTCCGCTTACGGCCAAAGCCGAAACGCCGCCGTTTCGGCGCCTCATCGCCGGGGCCGGAGTCAACGCCGAGATGCTCGAGACGCGGCGCGGACTCGGCGACCGCCTCGGAATAGTCGATTGGGTCTGGGCTCATGTGCTCGGCATCGTCGACCACCGACTCCACCCCTTCCACCGATTCCACAGCTTCCGCCGAGTCCACCGAGTCCACAGCTTCCACCGAGTCCACAGCTTCCACCGGCTTCCGGGACTCCTTCAATGAATCGTTAGATGAGTCCTTCAATTTCTCGCTCCGTTTACGGCCAAAGCCGAAACGCCGCCGTTTCGGCGCCTCATCGACGGGGCTGGGGTCAACGCCGAGATCCTCGATGTGCCGTGCGAACTCGGCGACCACGGCGGCATAGTCGTCGCCGGCATCATCATCGGCGGACGCCTCCTCACTGGCCTCGGGGGCCTCGGGGGCCTCGGGGGCCTCAGCGTCGGTCTCGGCGTCCTCGGACGCGATCACAGTCTCGGCGCCCGGGGGTTCGGGGTCAATTTCGGACTCAGGTTCGGCGGCCTCAGCTTCTGTCTCAGACTCAGACCCAGACTCGCTCGCCTCAACCTCAGATTCGGCGACTTCAGCTTCTGCCTCGGAGTCGGGCTCGGCGGCCTCAGCTTCTGCCTCAGACTCAGACTCGCTCGCCTCAACCTCAGCTTCTGCCTCTGCTTCAGGTTCGGCGACTTCTGCCTCAGACTCAGACTCAGACTCAGACTCAGACTCAGCGTCGGCCTCTTCCAGCTGCTCCTCTACCGCAGCGGGGGTCGAGGCAGGGTCCGGTTCATCGCTGCGGATAATGGGAATCTCGCCTGTGAGCTCGGCCACCGAGACCGCCTCTGCGTTGCTCCGCCGGCGGCGACGCTTACGACCGATGGGGGGCGCACCGATCGTGCCGTTCTTGGCCAGCAACTCGGAGACCGAGATCGGCCGAGTCTCGTTGCCGCTGTCATCTGATCCAGTCATCGCCTGTCGCCTTTGAGCGTCGTTGCTTCACCGTCCAGCATTGCCTACAGACATCTTCCGTGAGGCCATCTTCCGCGAGGCCGAATCTGCAGTGCCGGCCACCAGCGCCGTGCCGTCGGCTTCGCTGTCGAGCTTTCGCAGTATCAACCCCTCTCGCAACGCCCAGGGACAGATGTCAACACTCTCGATACCAAGTGCCTTCATGCTCGCCTCGGCTACCAAAGCACCTGCGACGATCTGCGGCGCGCGATCGGCGCTCACCCCTTCTAGTTCCGCACGGTCAGACACGGTCATCCTAGAGATGAAATTGATGAGCTGACGAAGACCCGGCGCCGTCAGAGTCCGCTTAACCCGTGGTCCGGCGCCCGAGGGCGCCGCCCCAGTGAGCCTGGCCAACGACCTGAACGTCTTCGAGGTCGCCACCGCCAGGTCAGGATTGCCAGCCTCGGCGATCGCGACACCCGCCTCCGACAATTCGTTCGCCAGCCAGTCACGAAGCATGGTCACGCGGCGACGGCCGGGCGGATCCTCGGGCAACCATTCCCGCGTCATGCGGCCGGCGCCCAGCGGCAGCGACAGCGCCACGTCGGGCTCCTCGTCGACGCCGCTGGACAATTCCAGCGATCCGCCGCCAATGTCGATGTTGATGATGCGTCCGGCGCTCCAGCCATACCACCGGCGCACCGCCAGGAACGTCAGCCGGGATTCGTCCACGCCGCTGAGCACGCGCAGCGCGACACCGGTTTCGGATTTCACTCGGGCCAACACGTCCTCGGAGTTCTTGGCGTCGCGCACCGCGGAGGTGGCGAACGCCATGAGCTCCGAGCACCCCGAGCTGGTAGCGATCTTGGCCAACTCGTCGACGGTGCCGACCAGCTTGTCTGCGCCCCGACGAGTGAGCTTTCCAGAGTTATCGATGGCCTCCGCCAGCCGCAAAGAAGCCTTGGTTGAGCTCATCGGGGTCGGGTGTCCACCCCGGCGTGCGTCCACCACCAAGAGATGGACGGTGTTGCTACCCACGTCTAGCACGCCTAATCGCACCCATCCAACCTAATGGGTCTACGGTGGAATGCTGTGAGTGGATCGCCCGGTGAGGTCGAGTTGGATTTCGCTCGAGAATGGGTGGAGTTCTATGACCCAGATAATCCCGAGCACCTGATAGCCGCCGACATGACATGGCTGTTGTCCCGCTGGACATGCGTGTTCGGCACCCCAGCCTGCCAGGGCACAGTCGAGGGCCGCCCGGACGACGGATGCTGTTCTCACGGCGCTTTTCTGTCCGACGACGACGATCGCGCCCAACTCGACGACGCCGTCAAACTGCTCACGGCCGAGGATTGGCAGTACCGCAAGAAGGGCTTGGGCAAGAAGGGCTATCTCGAAATGGACTCCTACGAGGATAAACCCAACCTGCGGACCCGAAAGTACAAGGGCGCCTGCATCTTCCTGAACCGCCCGGGCTGGCCCGGCGGTATCGGTTGTGCGCTGCACAGCAAGGCGCTCAAAATCGGTGTGGAGCCGCTGACCCTCAAGCCCGAAGTCTGCTGGCAACTACCGATTCGGCGCACCCAGGAGTGGGTCACCCGGCCCGACGGCACTGACGTGCTCAGGACGACGATCACCGAGTACGACCGGCGCGGCTGGGGCGAAGGAGGTGCCGATTTGCATTGGTACTGCACCGGAGACCCGGCAGCCCACGTCGGCGCAAAGCAGGTCTGGCAGACCTACGCGCCCGAGCTCAGCGAGTTACTCGGCAGCAAAGCTTACGCGGAGCTGGCAGCAATGTGTAAGCGTCGCAGCAGTTTAGGCCTCGTCGCTGTCCATCCGGCTACTCGCGCCGCCGAAGGACAGTGCCCGAGCTGAATACCTGGGCCGAGTTCGCCTTTCTCGCACACGACTTCAGTTTTGCGGCCGAGCCGGTTCGGCTTCGAGTTTGTAACCCAGACCGCGCACCGTGACCAGATGTACCGGATTAGCGGGGTCTGCCTCGATTTTGCTACGCAACCGCTTGACGTGCACGTCGAGAGTCTTGGTGTCGCCGACGTAGTCGGCACCCCAAACTCGGTCGATGAGCTGGCCCCTGGTAAGCACCCGGCCGCTATTGCGCATCAAGTACTCAAGCAGGTCGAACTCCTTGAGCGGCAAGGTAATCGGAGAACCGTTGACACTGACTACGTGCCGCTCCACATCCATGCGGACCGGACCGGACTCCAATACTGCGCCGTCGATTCCAATATCGTCAGCGTCAGCGCCACGGCGAAGCACCGCCCGGATGCGGGCGATCAACTCGCGTGCAGAGTACGGCTTAGTGACGTAGTCGTCCGCGCCGAGCTCAAGGCCGACGACCTTGTCGATCTCGCTGTCCCGGGCGGTCACCATGATGACGGGGACACTTGAGCGCGACCGCAACTGCTTGCACACATCGGTACCACTCATCCCGGGCAGCATCAGATCCAAGAGCACGATGTCAGCGCCCGAGCGCTCGAATTCAGCAAGCGCCGAAGGCCCGTCGGTAACCACGGTCGCCTCGAAACCCTCTTTGCGGAGGAGGAAGGCCAGGGGATCAGCCAAGGACTCCTCGTCCTCGACGATTAATACGCTGGTCATAGCTGCGCTAGTCCTCTCGTTCGTCTTGATCGTCTGAGTCGTCTCCGTCTGAATAGGCAGGAATCGACAAAGTGAACGTCGACCCCGTACCCGGCTGACTCCACAGCCGAATGGAACCATTGTGATTGGCGGCCACGTGTTTGACGATCGCCAACCCCAGCCCAGTGCCCCCGGTAGCCCGGGATCGCGCCTGGTCGACGCGGAAGAATCGTTCGAAGACCCGCTCTTGATCGGCTCGGGCGATGCCGATACCACGGTCAGTGATCGCGATCTCGATGTTATCGCCGCGTCGGCGCCGACTTATCGACACCGAGGATCCGTCGGGTGAGTATGCGATTGCGTTGGCAACCAGGTTGGCGATCGCCGTCACCAGCAATGGCTGATCGCCGAGCACCCGGAAGCCCTTCGGAGCGTCGGTGTTGACCACGATATCGGCATTGTCTGCCGCAACCTTGTGCCGGGAGAATGCCTCGGTGACCACACTGTCCACGTCGACTGCCTCCAAATCGGGCAGCCTCTCGGCGCCCTGTAACCGCGACAGTTCGATGAGCTCGCCCACCATGTCGGCTAGCCGATTGGACTCTGTAACCATCTTCGCAGCGAACCGACGGATAGTCTCCGGGTCGTCGTTGGAGGCCAGGATGGCTTCAGCCAGCACACCCACCGCCCCAACCGGCGTCTTGAGCTCGTGGCTGACATTCGCCACGAAATCCCTGCGCGTAGCCTCCATCCGCGCGTGCTCGGACTGGTCGTCGAGGTAGACCACCGCGAACCGCCGGTCGTCTTCGGTCAGCAACCGCACATGGCCCCGCACCGAAAGCCCGGACCTGCCGGGGCGACTGCGTTCTCGCGGAGACAGGTCGACCTCGGCGGGCTCTCCTGTGTCCAGCGTGCGCTGGGCGGCCACCCAGGCGCGATCGTCGAGGAGCCGGTCACGCACCAGGCCCAGTTCCTTGGCGCGCTCGTTGGTGTAGACCACGTCGCGATAAGTGTCGACGACCACGATTCCTACCGGGGATTGCGCCACCACGTGCTCAAGCATCTGCGAAACGGTGATGCCTGACTGTTGGGTAGCGCGCCGAACTCTGCGTTCGCGCAGGCGGGGGGCTACCACCACACCGAACGCCACACCGATCGACAACGCGAGCAGTGCCACGATCGCTGCAATCAGCAGCGCCGATACGACACTCACGCGAAAATCGTACGCACTGAGTGAACGTCATCCCAGCAGCGTGCAGACAAATCGGGATATGTCACAGACCCACACACCGATGTTCGGTTTGAAGCCCCCCATTGTTCACCCAGAATTCGCCGGGTGCGGACGCAGATCCTGATCGGACGACTACTTGGCGCCCTGGGCGGCCACCGCCGCCGCGCCGGCCGCGGCAGCCTCGGGGTCCAGGTACTTCCCACCGGGAAGTATCGGCGTGAGGTCCGCGTCCAGGTCATAGCGAAGCGGGATGCCGGTAGGGATATTCAGTCCCACCACGTCCTGTCCGGACATGCCGTCCAGGTACATGACCAGCGCACGAAGTGAATTGCCGTGCGCGGCAATCAGCACGGTTTTGCCTGCCTTCAGGTCGGGGACGATCACCTCGGTGAAATAGGGCACGAACCGCGCGACGACGTCCTTGAGACATTCGGTCAACGGTGGACCGCCGGGTATGTCCGCATAGCGCGGATCGCCGTCTTGGCTGAACTCACTGCCCGGCTCGATCGGCGGCGGCGGGGTGTCATAGCTGCGCCGCCAGGCCATGAACTGCTCCTCGCCGTACTTGGCCTTGGTCTCGGCCTTGTTCAGTCCCTGCAGCGCGCCGTAGTGACGCTCGTTGAGCCGCCAGTCGCGGTGCACCGGGATCCAGTGCCGGTCTGCCCTGTCCAATGCAACGTTGGCGGTGGTGATGGCCCGCCGGAGAAGCGAGGTGTACAGCACATCGGGAAGGCGGTCCCCAGCCTTGATGAGCTCGCCCGCACGGATCGCTTCCGACATTCCCTTGGCGGTCAGATCGACGTCGACCCATCCGGTGAACTGGTTCAGCGCATTCCATTCGCTCTCGCCGTGCCGGAGCAAGATCAGCGTCGCGTTATCGGCCATGCGGAAATTCTCTCACGGCCATCAGGTGTCCTTCTCCCGGTCGGCGCCGGTAGTTCAGTCGTCCTCGATGATGTGCTCGAAGGCCCGCAGGTTCTTCAGCGATTCACCGCGCGCCACCCGCCATTCCCATTCCTTCTGAATGGATGTCCGAAAACCTAACTCCAACAACGTGTTGAAGTCCGCGTCGACCGCCTCAAGCACCTGCCCGAGAACCCGGTCGATCTCCTCATCGGTGACCGACGCCAAAGCCATCCGGCCGACCAGGTAGATATCGCCGGTATTGTCGAGCGTGTAGGCGACGCCGTAAAGCCTGCGGTTGCGCCTGAGCAGGTACCGATAGACACCCTCGTAGTTCTCGTCGGGCTTGCGACAAACGAAGGCCTCGACACGCACCGAGTGTTCGCCGATCATCAGAATGGTGTTGGTCGTGAGCCTGCGCTCGCCAGGCAGCGCGACGACGAGCCCGGGCAGGCTCCCGCGGGCACCTTCATGATGGCTGTAGTTCAGGTCGTGCTCTTTGAGCGTCTTCTCGATGATGGCCCGGACGTCTGGCGCATTCCGGTCGGTCATGCCCTAACGCCCCGGCGCATCGAGAATCGACGTCCGCTTCGCCGGGCCGACGATGGACCCTGATGGCGAACGAGGCGATCGGCCATTACATGCCCGTAGCTGCCCAGGAGTGCATCGACGGTGTGCCCCCAGGAGAAGTCGGCAGCATGCTCGATGGCCCCGTGCCGCATATTCGCCGGATCCCGACGCAATACATCGCCGATCGCTTTGGCCCAGTCGTGGGTATCGTGGCCGTCCACCAGCGCACCGCTGACACCGTCACGCACC
>JAHZKD010000366.1 GCA_022600605.1 Actinomycetes bacterium | reverse complement strand
TCGCTGCTGCGCACCGCTATCTAGCATGTTGGATCGCGAAATGCCTTGTCGTACTTATGTTTTTGAGGCACCGCAAGATAACGCGATCATGTCATTAGTTATGCTAATCAATGAATTTGGCTTGAATCGAAAACGGGCTAGGCTATGGGGCAGCTCACAGCGACAGCCCCCAAGGAGCGCCTGCTCAGCATGAATCTGTACACACCGATACTGGTGCTTGGGGCGATCGCTGCGGCATTCGCGGTCGGTTCAGTCGGGATCGCCCTGCTGATCGGGCCGAGACGCTACAACCGGGCCAAGCTCGACGCTTACGAGTGCGGGATCGAGCCGCTGAATGCGTCCAACCCCGCCGCGGCCGCCACCGGACAGCGGTTCCCGGTCAGGTACTACCTGACTGCGATGCTGTTCATCGTGTTCGACATCGAGATTGTCTTCCTCTACCCGTGGGCGGTGGCATTTGACAGTCTGGGCGCCTTCGGAGTCGTCGCGGTAGCCCTCTTCTTGTTCAACGTCACGGTGGCCTATGCGTACGAATGGCGGCGGGGAGGCCTGGTATGGGACTAGAGGAGCGGCTACCGGGGGGCATCCTGCTGTCCACCGTTGAGAAGGTTGCGGGTTATGCCCGTAAGGGATCGCTGTGGCCGGCGACATTCGGGCTCGCATGCTGCGCGATCGAGATGATGGCCACCGCCGGGCCCCGATTCGACATCTCCCGCTTTGGCATGGAGCGCTTCTCGGCGACGCCGCGCCAGGCGGATCTGATGATCGTCGCGGGCCGGGTCAGCCAGAAGATGGCGCCGGTGCTGCGCCAGGTCTACGACCAGATGGCCGAACCGAAATGGGTTCTGGCAATGGGCGTCTGCGCGTCCTCGGGCGGGATGTTCAACAACTACGCGGTCGTACAGGGTGTCGACCACGTCGTTCCGGTCGACATCTACCTGCCCGGGTGTCCGCCGCGCCCGGAAATGCTCTTGCACGCAATTCTCAAACTGCACGACAAGATTCAGCAGATGCCTCTCGGCGTGAACCGTGAGGAGGCCGTCCGGGAGGCCGAACAGGCCGCGCTGGCAGTGCCACCGACCATCGAGTTGAAGGGTCTGCTGCGGTGACAGACCCAACAGACGGCACTGGTCCAACAGACGGCACGGGTCCGACGAACGGCAACGGCGAGGAGTCACCCGAGGTCATCGCTGTGCGCCGCGGCATGTTCGGCGCCGAGGGCAGCGGTGACACCTCCGGTTACGGCCGCCTCGTGCGCGCGGTCGAACTGCCCGGGAGCTCGCCACGACCCTACGGTGGTTACTTCGACGATATCGTCGACACACTGGCCGCCGCCCTCGGCGAAGAGACGTTCGCCGAGGCGATAGAGCGTGTCGTGGTGCACCGCGACCAACTCACCATCGAGGTCAATCGCGCGCAGCTGCCTGCCGTCGCGCAGGCGCTGCGCGATGACCCCGGCCTGCGTTTCGAGTTGTGCCTCGGCGTCAGCGGCGTGCACTACCCCGGAGACGCCGGCCGTGAGCTGCATGCTGTGTATCCGCTGATGTCGATCACGCACAACCGCCGCATCTGCATCGAGGTCGCCGCACCCGATGCCGACCCCCACATCCCATCGTTGTTCCGGGTATATCCGACCACCGACTGGCACGAACGCGAGACCTATGACTTCTTCGGCATCGTCTTCGATGGACACCCGTCCCTGACGCGCATCGAGATGCCTGACGACTGGGTGGGGCACCCCCAGCGCAAGGACTACCCGCTCGGCGGAATTCCGGTCGAGTACCACGGTGCCGAGATACCCCCACCCGACGAGCGGCGGGCATACAACTAATGACCACATCGCAACGCCCGCCAGAGCGGGTGGTCGTCGTCGGCGGCCAGGATTGGGACGAGGTCGTCACTGCGGCACGACAGAACGCCAGCGAACACGCCGGAGAACGCATCGTGGTCAATATGGGGCCCCAGCACCCCTCGACACACGGTGTGTTGCGTCTCATCCTCGAAATCGAGGGTGAGACCATAGTCGAAGCGCGTTGCGGGATAGGCTATCTGCACACCGGCATTGAGAAGAACCTGGAATTCCGCAACTGGACCCAGGGTGTCACGTTCGTGACCCGAATGGATTACCTGTCGCCATTTTTCAACGAAACGGCCTACTGCCTCGCAGTGGAGAAACTGCTCGGTGTCACCGATGCGATCCCCGAGCGAGCGTCGGTGATCCGGGTGATGCTGATGGAACTCAACCGGATCTCGAGCCACCTCGTTGCACTGGCTACCGGCGGCATGGAACTTGGTGCAATGACGGCCATGTTCCTCGGTTTCCGCGAGCGAGAGCTGATTCTCTCGGTCTTCGAATCCATCACCGGGCTGAGGATGAACCATGCCTACATCCGGCCCGGGGGGGTCGCCGTAGACCTGCCCGATGATGGCATCGATCAGGTCCGGGATCTGCTGGATCTGCTGCCCAAGCGGTTGCGCGACCTGGAAGATCTGCTCAACGAGAATTACATCTGGAAAGCCCGCACAGTCGGCATCGGCTATCTGGACCTGACGGGATGCATGGCACTCGGCGTCACCGGCCCGGTGTTGCGTTCGACGGGTCTGCCACATGATCTGCGCAAGGCTCAGCCGTACTGCGGTTACGAGACATACGATTTCGACGTCATCACCGACGATCGCTGCGACTCCTACGGTCGTTATTTGATCAGGGTTAAAGAGATGCACGAGTCCCTCAAGATTGTCGAGCAGTGCCTGGAGAAACTGGGAGGACTCGCGAACCAGCCAGTGATGATTGAGGACAAGAAGCTGGCGTGGCCGGCCGATCTGAAGCTCGGCCCCGACGGACTGGGCAACTCATCGGAGCACATCGCCAAGATCATGGGTCAGTCGATGGAAGGCCTGATCCATCACTTCAAGTTGGTGACCGAGGGCATCCGGGTCCCCGCCGGCCAGGTCTACGTCGCGGTCGAATCCCCGCGCGGGGAACTTGGCGTCCACATGGTGTCCGACGGCGGCACGCGTCCCTACCGGGTGCACTATCGGGACCCGTCGTTCACCAATCTGCAAGCGGTCGCCGCGATGTGCGAGGGCGGCATGGTCGCCGACGCGATCGCCGCAGTAGCCTCGATCGACCCGGTGATGGGTGGGGTGGACCGGTGAGCATCTTCATCGAACTCGGCCAGCGTCCCGACGAACCAGGTCCCCCGATCCACGGGCGGGCGGACTACCCCAGCGACGTGGAGTCTCGACTTGCCGCCGACGCCGCGGTGATCATCGCGCGTTACCCGCAGTCTCGTTCGGCCCTACTGCCATTGCTGCACCTCGTGCAATCGGAGGACAGCTTTCTGACTCCAGCCGGAATCGCCTTCTGCGCTAAGCAATTGGACCTCACCCGCGCCGAAGTCACCGCAGTCGCGACTTTCTACTCGATGTACCGTCGCACACCGACAGGTGAGTATCTGGTCGGAGTGTGCACGAACACGCTGTGCGCCATCATGGGCGGTGATGCGATTCTCGAGACATTGCAGGACCATCTGGGTGTCGACGCCGGGCAGACCACTGAAGACGGCAGAATCACGCTGGAACACATCGAGTGCAACGCCGCGTGCGACTACGCCCCGGTCGTGATGGTCAATTGGGAGTTCTTCGATGACCAGACACCCAGCTCGGCCAGAGATCTTGTCGACGCGTTGAGTACCGGCCAAAAGCCGACACCTTCCCGCAGTGCGTCGCTGTGTACGTTCCGCGAGACCGCCAGAACCCTCGCCGGCCTGCCGCACGCTGATGAGACAGCCCGTGAGACGCCCACCGGTGCGGCAACCCTGGCCGGCCTGCGAATTGCCCACGAGCACGATATGGCCGCTCCGGCACCCGCCGCCGACTCTAACGCGACGGATCCGGAATGACCCCACTGACTCCCGTACTGAGCCGATTCTGGGACGAGCCCGAACCTTGGTCGTTGGACACCTACTGCCGCCACAGCGGTTACCAAGCGCTGCGGCAAGCGCTGGCGATGAGCCCCGATGACGTCATCGCGACAGTCAAGGACTCCGGGCTGCGCGGCCGCGGCGGCGCGGGCTTCCCGACGGGAACCAAATGGTCGTTCATTCCGCAGGGCGCCGAGGGGGCGGGCGCCAAGCCGCACTACCTTGTGATCAACGCCGACGAGTCAGAACCCGGTACCTGCAAAGACATACCGCTGATGTTGACCACCCCGCATTTTCTCATTGAGGGCGCGATCATCGCCGCCTATGCGATTCGTGCACACAAGGCGTTCATCTACTTGCGGGGTGAGGTCGTACCGGTTCTGCGGCGACTGCAGGCCGCTGTCGCCGAAGCCCAGGCCGCCGGACATCTAGGAACCGACATCCACGGCTCGGGCTTCGATCTGGAGCTCATCGTGCACGCCGGTGCAGGTGCCTACATCTGCGGCGAGGAGACTGCGCTGCTCGACTCGCTGGAAGGCCGGCGGGGTCAACCCAGACTGCGTCCCCCATTTCCGGCCGTGGCAGGTCTGTATGCGTGCCCGACGGTGGTCAACAACGTGGAGTCGATCGCCAGCGTGCCGCCCATCCTGCTCAACGGTGTCGACTGGTTCCGCTCGATGGGCTCGCAGAGATCACCCGGCTTCACTCTGTATTCGCTCTCGGGGCATGTCACAACCCCCGGTCAGTACGAGGCGCCCCTCGGTATCACGCTGCGTGAACTGCTCGAGTATGCAGGCGGCGTGCGTGCCGGGCACTCGCTGAAGTTTTGGACTCCGGGTGGATCCTCGACACCGCTACTGACAGCCGAGCACCTCGATGTGACACTGGATTATGAGGGCGTGGCTGATGCCGGTTCGATGCTGGGAACCAAGGCGCTACAGATATTCGACGAGACCACCTGCGTGGTGCGGGCGGTGCGGCGCTGGACACAGTTCTACGCCCATGAGTCGTGCGGAAAGTGCACACCGTGCCGCGAGGGCACCTACTGGCTGGCGCAGATATATGAGCGGCTGGAAGACGGGACCGGCACTGGAGCCGATATCGAGAAGCTGCTCGATATCTCCGACAGCATCTTAGGCAAGTCGTTCTGCGCTCTCGGTGATGGGGCTGCGAGCCCGATCATCTCCTCCATCAAGTACTTCCGCGACGAATACATTGCACACCTGGACCGAGGATGCCCGTTCGATCCGTATGCCTCGATGCTCGCCGCACCGGAGCGGGTGGGCGTATGACACTCGCCGAGCATAGCCGCGACGCATCGCCTGTCGAGATGGTGACGCTGACGATCGACGGGACGCAAGTCAGTGTTCCCGTGGGCACCTTGGTGATCCGCGCCGCCGAGCTGATGGGCGTGCAAATCCCGCGTTTTTGCGATCACCCGTTGCTAAGCCCCGTCGGCGCGTGTAGACAATGCCTGGTCGAGGTCGAGGGACAACGCAAGCCGATGGCGTCCTGCACGATCGCCTGCACCCCGGGCATGGTGGTGCGCACCCAGCTCACTTCGGAGGCCGCCGACAAGGCGCAGCAGAGCGTGATGGAGTTGCTGCTGATCAACCATCCGCTGGACTGCCCGGTCTGCGACAAGGGTGGTGAATGCCCGCTGCAAAATCAGGCGATGTCCAACGGGCGCCCGGAGACCCGCTTCGAGGATGTCAAGCGAACCTTCCCCAAACCGATCAATGTCTCGTCCCAGGTTCTGTTGGACCGTGAACGCTGCGTCCTGTGTGCGCGCTGCACCCGGTTCTCTGATCAGATCGCTGGTGATCCGTTCATCGAGTTGTTGGAACGCGGTGCGCACCAACAGGTCGGTATCGCCCCGGGCGAGCCGTTCCAGTCGTATTTCTCCGGCAACACCGTGCAGATCTGCCCCGTGGGGGCGCTGACCGGAGCGGCATACCGGTTCCGGGCGCGGCCATTCGACTTGGTGTCGAGCCCCAGTGTCTGCGAACACTGCTCGTCGGGCTGCGCCCAGCGCACCGATCATCGACGCGGGAAAGTGTTGCGCCGCTTGGCCGGCGACGATCCTGCAGTCAACGAGGAGTGGAACTGCGACAAGGGCCGGTGGGCCTTCACCTACACGACCGTCGGTGACCGAATCACCACGCCACTTGTCCGCGACCCCGAATCTGCGGACGGCTCGATGCGCCCGGCGTCGTGGTCGGAGGCCCTCGCGGCGGCCGCGACGGGACTGGCCGCGGCCAACGGCAATGCCGGAGTTCTCGTCGGCGGCCGGTCGACGGCCGAGGACGCCTACGCATACGCCAAGTTCGCGCGAATCGTGCTGGGAACCAACGACATCGACTTTCGGT
>JAHZKD010000365.1 GCA_022600605.1 Actinomycetes bacterium | reverse complement strand
CGGTGGTGTTCCGCACAGCGGTTGGCTTGGGATTGCGGGCCAAACCGCACGTGTATGCATGCGCGCACCTGGCGAATTCCGCATCGACACTGCTGCCGGTGTCGAATCTGACGAACCTGCTGGCGTTTTCGGTAACCGGTCTGTCGTTTCTGCAGTTTGCGGCCATCATGGGGCTACCGTGGCTGGCCGTGATCGCGGTGGAGTACGTGGTGTTCCGGTGGTTCTTTCGCGAGGACCTGCGACAAGCGCCGGTCGTAGAGGTAAGTGATGGCCGGACCCCGGCTTCGCCCGCAGTTCCGATTCCCGCTCCACCCGTCTTCGTCTTGGCGGTATTGGTACTCACCCTGGCCGGCTTCGGCGCGTCCAGCCTCGTCGGTGTCGAACCGGTGTGGGTGGCAGTTGCCGGCGCGGGTGTGTTGGCGGCGCGGTCCCTGATCCGGCGGGAAATCACAGTCCCCGGGCTGGTGCGCGAGGCGTCGCCGTTTTTCTGCCTGTTCGTGCTCGCTCTGGGCATCGTCGTGGCGGGCGTGACCGGACAGGGCATGGGCCGGGCGTTGGGTGCGCTGCTGCCGACCGAGTCCTCATTCGCCAGTTTGCTCGGTGTCGCGCTGGTGGCAGCGGTGCTGGCCAACCTGGTCAACAACCTGCCCGCCACCTTGGTGATGCTCGGCGTGCTTGGCCTCAATCCTGCGCCTGGGCTAGTGCTGGCAATGTTGATCGGGGTCAATGTGGGCCCCAATCTCACCTATGTCGGTTCACTGGCCACCTTGCTGTGGCGCCGGGTGCTGGCGAGTCGGCAGGCTGCCCCTGCCCTGACCGAGTTTCTACGCTTGGGGGTACTGACTGTGCCCATCGGCCTGCTTGCGGGTGTGGCCGCACTCTGGCTGGGCTTGAAGGTGGGGGCAGGACTGCAATGACCACTGCAATGACTATGGAACGCGCCACGTTCCCTTCATCGAACCGGCAGACTGGCGCGGCTCTCCGCCTGGATCGGCCTCGCCTGGGAACGGCGCAAGCTTCACCTTGAGTGGGCCGAGTGTTTACAGTCGTCAGGGAGCGAGCCGTTTGTGCACAGCGATCGGGGGTTAGACGGTGGACGAGTTGAAACCCGATCGCATCATGGCTATCGGTGGCGGTTATTGCCAGGCGAAGGTGCTGTTGTCCGCAGTAGGGCTAGGGCTGTTTACGGTGCTGGGAGATCAGGCAATGACTGCACCCGAGATTGCCGAGCGGCTAGACCTGATGCCCCGACCAGCGACGGACTTCCTCGACACCTTGGTCTCGGTGGATCTGCTCAGCCGCGACGGCGACGGTCGGCAGGCCCGGTATCGCAACACCGCCGAGACGGCCCATTTCCTGGACGAGAACAGCCCCGCATATCAAGGTGGTCTGCTCAAGATCTGGGACGACCGTAACTATCGATACTGGGCGGATCTCACCGAGGCGCTGAAGACAGGTCAGGCGCAAAGCGAGTCCAAGCATTCCGGCCGGCCCTTCTTTGAGACGCTCTACGCCGAACCGAAGCGGCTCGAGGTCTTTATGGCGGCGATGCACGCCTCCTCGCGACGCAACTTCGAGTTGCTCGCCTCCCGGTTTCCGTTCGAGCGCTACACGTGGCTGTGCGACGTGGGCGGGGCGGACGCACTTCTGACGCGCATTGTGGCCCCCGCACACCCGAACCTGCAGTGTGTGAGTTTCGACCTGCCTGTGGTGACTGAGATCGCCAGACGCAAAGTCGCCGAGGACGGCTTGACAGACCGGGTCGAAGCGGTCGCCGGCAGCTTTCTGACCGACCCACTTCCGGCCGCCGACGTCATCACGATGGGGATGATCCTGCACGACTGGAACCTCGACCAAAAACGGGCTTTGGTCGCCAAGGCCTATGAGGCGCTGCCTGATGACGGGGCCTTCATCGTGATCGAATCGCTCATCGACGACGCGCGGCGCCACAACACCTTCGGGCTGACGATGTCGCTGAACATGTTGATCGAGTTCGGTGATGCGTTCGACTACACCGCTGCGGATTTTCGGGAGTGGTGTTCAGCGGCCGGCTTCCGCTCGTTCGACACCATTGCGCTCGACGGGCCGTCGAGCGCGGCGGTCGCCTACAAGTAGCCGACGGCCGGTCAGGCCTGCCGGCCGGCATCGATGCTTTCGCTTTTCCGCCCGCCCCTGTTTGGGCGCAGCCGCCAGGGATGGTCCTTGTGGGGCCACATCCGCTCGATCTCGGCGTTGAACTCGGCCCCCAGCAGCACTGCGACCGCGGTGATGTACAGCCACAGAACGATGGCAATTGGTGCTGCGAGCTGGCTGTAGACCGCGTCATCCTTGAAGCTGGACTCGAGGTAGAACCGCAGCCCGACGGAAGCTAACAGCCATAGCAGGATTGCCAGTAAGGCGCCCGGCACGTCACGGCGCCACGGCGTCCGCCAGGGGACCCCGACGTGATAGAGCGTGACCAGGCCCACGAAAAGGAGAAGAGCCACGCTCGGCCAGACCAGCTGATCGAGTATCAGCAGCGTGGTATCCGCGATCGGGTCAGGCGCCAGCCACTCCACGATGCGGGGGCCGAAAACCATCGGCGGCAGAACCGCTACCGCGCCGATGAGTGCCCCGGTGGTTAGTCCGAGAGCTAGCAGGCGTCGCCGCCAGCTCGCCCGCTGCTCGATGTTGTAGGCGATCGTAATTGTCTCCAGATAGCGGTTCACCGCGCGGGAGCCGGTCCAGAGGCTGAGCACGATGCCGATGGAGACCACGCTGCCCCGTGTCTGGGTGAGCACGGCATTCACCGTGCTCTCGTAGGAGGCGTAGGTCTGGTCGGACAGGAACGACGCCGGGATCTCGAGCAGCAGTTCGCGTAGCTCTTGGTTTCCCTGCGGGCCGAGGGCGGCCGCGACGAAGCCGAGCGATCCAATGACCGCCAGGAGCAGGGCCGGAAGCGAGATCAAGGTGAACAGTGCGGCTTCGGCCGCTAGCCCGGGCACCCGATCATTGAGTGTTCCGCGGCCGGTGCGTTCGATCAGTCGGCCGGCCTGCTGCACGGGGTGGGGCAAGCGGGCGAATTCTTCAGAACCGCGCCGCTGCAGGGTCGAGCGGATGGCCGGAGCAATTTCAGCCGGCCGTGACCACAGCTTCTGCCGCCTGCTTTCCGGTGCCATCGCCCCAAGCCTAGGAGACTGTCAGGGCATGAGCTTCTGGTGTCGCCAAGCCGGCCATTGGGGGAGAAGTCAGCCGCTTCCCGGCGAGGGTTCCTCAGCAGGCATCCGCGCGCGCAGACTGTCGTAGATCGGCGACGATCCAACAGCGTTGGCAGCCAGAACCGCCGCGGCGGTGGCAGCCATCATCGGCACCGCCACCGACGTCGTCGCCGTCATCTCAATGACCAGCACGATCCCGGTCACGGGGGCGCGGACCGTGGCTCCGAAGAAGGCCGCCATACCAACCAGTGCCATCGGAATTGCCAGGGTTGTCTCGTTCTCCGGCCACACGGTGTTGAAGACTCCGACGAACAGCAAACCCCACAGCGCACCGACGGCGAGCAGCGGCGCGAACAGTCCTCCGGGCACCCCCGTCGAATACGACAGCGGGCCGGCGACAAATCGGACCAGCAGGTAGCCGACTACGACGGGCAGAATGATGCGGTGCCCGCCGAGGATCATTTGCGTCAGGGTGTCGCCGCCGCCGACTGCGAGCGGGTAGACGAACATCGCTAATCCGATGATTGCGCCGATGATGGTCGCCTTCGCCACCTTGGGAATACCGCGGATCCGCCCGACTTGATCGTGGAACCACAACACCAGCACGTTGTATACGGCGCCCAGAACTCCTGTCAGCAGACCGAATACGACGAAAAGCGGAAGCCATGAGAGCGCCGGGGCATGTATCCGTTCCACGAAGAAGTCCGGATGGTTCCCTAGGACGAAACGCGAACAGGCCACTGCGGTCACGGCTGCAAAGATGGTCGCCAACACCGTTTTCACCCGGAATGACCTAGTCACCTCCTCAAGGGTGAACAGGCTGCCCCCGATCGGCGCGTTGAAAGCAACCGCTAGCCCGGCGCCGCCCAGCGCGGTCTGCATCATCCTGACCTCGGAGTCGGGTAATCGCACACGGCGTGCCGCCTCGGCGCCGATCGCTGCTCCCATGTGAACGGTCGGCCCCTCGCGGCCCAACACTAGCCCCGACCCGATGCCCAGCACACCGCCGACGAACTTTGCGGCCATCAGACGAAGCAATGGCGGTCTCGCCTCGCCGCGGAAGACGGCTTCGACGTGTTGGATCCCGCTGCCCGCGGCCACCGGCACTTTCTGCACGATCAAGGCGGCCAGAGTGGCCCCGGTGGCCGCGGCGGCTACGGGCACCAACCAGCCAGGGCCGGGCAATAGCCGTGCCCACTCGACCAGGTCCATGCGCAGGTGGTCTGCCACGTCCAGACACCAGCGAAAAGCGCCGCCGACGAACCCGATGACCACACCTGCGACGATCGCGGTGCAGCAGATGAGCAGGGCGCCGTGCATCGAATCGTCTGCCTCATCGGGGGCAGGGGTCGATGTCGATTCGTCTGCCTCATCGGGGGCCGGGGTGGATATCGATTCGTCAGCCTCATCGGGGCCAGGTGTGGATTCCGTCATTCTGCTCGATCGGGGAGTCGGTCCTGAATCTGGTCGTTCCTGCTGCGTCGATGCATCAGCAACTGTCTCCTTCGCCAACGTCGCAGCCATTGATTCCCGCGCATGCTGTCTCCCGGTAGATGCGCGTAGCCTCGAAGGAGCGTAACCGGATCGGCCGGGCGCCGATGGGGTGTACGGCCGACAGAGCCCGAATTGCTGCTCGCCTCAACGGGTGCCGGCGGCCACACCTCGTGGCGTCTCCGCTCGTCGTTGCAGAACTGCGAGAACCGCGGCGACGATCAGCAGTGCCGGCACATCACCGAGCAGGTGACCGCGCTCGTCCGCATCTGCGAGAGCCTGAACGGCCATGATCGCGGCGTGCACGACGCTGGAGACCACGGTGAACCAGATGAGGCTGCGGTTGGCGAGCGGATCACGCGTGGCCAGCAATAAGAAAACTCCGAGAGTGGCGTATAAACCGATGATCATGGCCAGGTAGTGCGAAGTGTCGTGCCCCCATGCCCACCCGGATGGCCACAGCTTGGTGAGGGGGTAGATGCCGATGACGAAGATCGTGCCGACTACAGCCAACGCTATCCTCAACAGTCCCACTGGTCCACGATCCCTCGCCTTGTCGTCGGACATGGCACGCCGTCCTTTCGTGTCAGCTGCTGGCGGACGCAGCGGTAGGAATCCGCCGTGCTATCACCAGGCCGCTATTCTCTGATTTTCGCACTTGTAGCCGCGGCCGTTCGATGTTTCCGGTATCGATTCGCTGGCTAACTAGAGCCGTTCGGTGAGTTAGGACGGACACTATGACCGGGTCGCCACGCCGACGAACAATCCACTCTGTCCAACAGGCCAGTGGGCAGGTCTGCTGATCTCCACAGCCACCTGCTCTTGAGGTTGGCCCGCAGTCACCTACTGGCACACAGCATCTGCAGGCAGATGGCATCCTCGGATGTGGTGATCGGAACTCCCTGGCTTTCAAGCATGCGGATGAAGGTGGTGTCGTTTCAGCGCTCACAAGTGAGTCACGGCTGAGCTATTTGATGCAACGGTCAGGCAACTGGCAGCCGGCGCAATGGTGGAGGCACGGGTCTGGTGAAGGCAGATCGCTTGTGATGCACGGAATCCGGTGTCAGATCCGAACTACGCTGCGGATCCTGATCTGGTCTGTCTTGCACAATCGACAGGTCAGTGTCCGAACCTTGAGGCGCACATTGGCAATTCGCAACGCTTGCTGGCACATCGGGTACGGGCATCCGCATGACAGCGTGACCCACCATTGCGCGGGATGGGCAAGGGGATTGCAGAGCTTGTGGCAGGCGCAGGGAATGTCGTGCTCGAAGTCCAGGTCGGCCAGCGACGGCTCGAGCAATGTGGTCATGAGAACCAAGGCTAAAGTCAAGGTCGAGACTTTCGCGTGAGGCGCGCGCAAGAAATACGGCCGCTCCTGCGAATCCGCGCGATCCGCGTCGAGTGCTCTGGACGGCCGCTATCACCCATCCGAACAGGGCCGGGGTGTGTCTTCGGTTTAGCTGGTGGGTCCTACGCTGGCATCAGATGATGGCGACACCGTCAAGCCGCGAATGCCTTTAACCGCGATCCAGCACGTTGGCACGCAATCGAACCAACAGCGTCAGTCACCGACGACATTGTTGTATTGCGGACAATATGCGCTGACCGCGCCGCGCATCAGTTGCGTCGCCCTCGGACCGTCCAGGCCTTCGCCCTCAAGCGACTCGACGATGCTGGCACGTATTTTGGCCTGATCGATGTTGTTCGCACTGCCCTCGGCGACGATGTCGCAGATGTTATTACCCGCCGCGACCGCCTCATCAAGGGTGCCGAACTCAAGACCCAGACTTGCGACCACAGCGAGGAATTGGTCGTCGGCTTCGGTGGCGTGGGCGACCGGCGATCCCATGAACAGTGTCGTCATGGCCGCTGATGTTGCCGCAATGCTCATCAGCCGAGAACGACGCTTGTACATGTGACCTCCCGGGTGGCTGTTTGTGCAGATCGTAGCCGCCGTTCCCGGGGAGTCAGGTGATTGGCGCGCCCAGGAACGGCCACGTGTCACAGGCTGTCGAAAAAGCGAGCGTCGATGATCTCGCCGCCACCGGGGAGTGGTCACCGGAACTGTTGGCCAATCGCCGGCCAGCAGCGCAGCAGGCGGGCGCTGGAAGCAACCGATTGCAGATATTTGCCTTGTGTCGCGGTGTGACTTCCCGCTCAATCTGGCCGCCAATGCTGAGAAATTTGCTAGCTGTACCTTTGGTCACACCTTCCCCTGGAGTTTGCCAAAGGCAATAGAACTCCTTTTCAGAAGGGGGGCAATGGATTGCTCATGTCAGGGGACAACCGGATAACCAAGAATTTCCTTAGCGCCGCCTAAGGGACTCGGTGGCCGCGGTTACACCCTGCGGATTCTCGGCCTCTGGCCTGGGATTTTCGCCGTTAGACTCAATCGCAGTTCACGCCCGAACGGGTGGTTGAGTAGTCATGCTCGAACGCTGGTTGAGAAAGTCAATCGAGTGCGGGCGTAGCTCATAGCAGCGGAGGTAGGCGACAGATGAAGACACTTTTGGTCCCGATGGGGAACGAAAAGCTCGAGGATAATTCCGCATTGCGCGGGCATGGCGACGCAGAATGCGATGTCATCCTCGAACGCCGCGTCATCGTGGGCCGCGGTCCGATCGGCGACGTCGCAGTGAGTAGCGCAGCCACCGACTCTGTTGTCGCCGCCAACGTCGCAGACCAGAGCGTGTCGATCTTCGACCCCGCTGCCCGGCCGGTCGGCGACACCGTCGCAGTCGCGGGCGAGTCGGTCGCCGTCACCACCACCGACGATCGCGCGTACGTTGCCTACAGCTCCGCCAACCATGACGCCGTGTCCGCGATCGACCTGGAGACCAGGGCCATCGTCGCAACCTTCCCAATGGACTTCAGTGTCACCGCATTGGCCGCGAGCCCGGACGGAAAGCGCGTCTATGCGGGGCTTAGGGCCCACGACCGCGTCGCTGTCACGGTCATCGACACCGTCGCCGAACAGGTTCGAACGATCGACATCGGCTATGGCCCGGCCGCCAGTCTTGATGCCCTGTACGTTGATCCGAGCGGTAAGCGCCTCTACGCCGCGGTCACTGACGACAGCGGCAGCCGGTTGGTCATCGTTAGCCGTAAGACGTCGAAGGTGCAGCGCGTTGTCGTGGTCGGCTCACCGATCCGCGATATCGCTCACGCTAGCGACTCGGTCTATGTGCTGACTTCCGACCGCACAGTCGGCGGCGCGGTACACGTCATCGACCTGTCCACCAACGGGGTGACCGACACCTTGATAATCGGTGGTGCCCCTACACAATTAGTGATGAGCCCGGATCAAGCGCGCGCGTACATCGTCGACTACGACCGAGTCGCAGTCTTGTGCACACTGAGTCTGAAGATCGTCGACTCGTTGTTTCTAGACGAGCGTCCGTCCTGCGTGGCGTTGGGTTCGGATGGGTCGAGCCTTTATGTCGCCGACTATGACGGTGGGGTCTATAAGTTCTCAGTCGAGTCGACGATAGAGAAGCTGTACTCGCATCTGCTGGCCACTGATCCGGGCGCTCTCAATGTTCCCCGCGTGTTAGAGCCGGTCACCGCGTAATCGAGTCGGAATCTCGCACCACACGCGCGATTTCGTCGGGCCCATTCTTTCCATCGCTGGTCGGCCCCGCGCCCTTGCCTGAGGCGGCCTAGCCGTACTGCAGCCACCAGGTGTGCAGTTCCTTGAGGTCTGGCCCCTGCGCGTCGGCCAATACCAGGGCGGCGTCGTTGGTCCAGACCAAGTCGGGCCTGTCGTTGTATATGCCGCAGGCAATCTTGCCCGCGACCTGATCCGGGTCTTCGGTGTAATGCCATGTCGTCGCCGATTCGATGTCGCTGCCCGGGCATGGCAGCAGCTCTGAGTTCACCTCGACTGACTCCTCGAAGCCGGCGTCGAGTGCGGATTGGTCGGCGAATAGCGAGTACCGAGTATTCAGCGGACCCCCCGGGGTGGTCGCCGGTCCGCAATCTACCGTCGCGAGGGCGACCCCGGCCGCTTCGGCCGGAGCGCAATTCGAGCTGTCGTGTCCTCCAGACAGCAGTCCCATCAGCCGGGCATCGAAGGTCGCGGTGCGCGGGGGCGCGGAGGTAGTAGTCCTGGTGCGTTGGGTGGGCTCACGCGATCGGGTGGTCTCCGAGGGCGTGCTGGTGGGGGTGGCTACCGGCCCCGGCGCGGATTCGTCGGGTTTGACCAGCCACCAAATGCCAAGGGCGCCCACGACGAGGACGAATACCGCCGCAGCTGAGAGGAGCAGGATCAACGGGGTGTTCACACCCCCGCTGCTAGCGGGTCCGGGCGGCGGTGCCCACCCGGGTGGTGGCGCGCCAGGCGGGGGTGGCGGTGGCGGTGGGCCGCCCGGAGGTGGGGGTGGTGGTGGCGGTGTGCCGCTGGGAGGTGGTGGCGGTGTGCCGCTGGGAGGTGGTGGCGGTGTGCCGCTGGGAGGTGGTGGCGGTGGGGCGCCGGGAGGTGGTGGCGGGTAAGAGTCCCGTTCAGAGTCGCTCATCGTCACCCCTCGTGTGTGTCTGCCGACGAATAACACCCTAGTGCTGGTTGCGCGGGCACACAGGCCAACCGGCGATGACGCTGGGTTGACAGCCTGGCTGCCATTTGGCGAGATTCCTGGTGTATTCCTGAAATGAGCGTGTTCTGGTTTTTGAATCCGGGAGGGGTGAGGCATGGTCCTGCGCGTCGTGCAGTGGGCGACCGGTGGAGTCGGCGTGGCGGCAGCAGCTGCCGTGCTGGAACATCCCGACCTCGAACTGGTCGGGTGCT
>JAHZKD010000364.1 GCA_022600605.1 Actinomycetes bacterium | reverse complement strand
CGAAGAGACTAAGGCTGAGACGCGCGGGCAGTGGTACTTCCGCCAAGTCCTCGGATCGGCAAACCTCACCGGATTGTCCCCCCGTCGCTCCGCTCGCCCCGAATCGGCAAAGCTGTTCCACATTCTTAGCGGCAACCTGTCCTTCCAGATCGAGCATCACCTGTTCCCCGACATTCCCGCCCACCGGCACTCGGAGATCTCCGTCCAGGTTCGGGAGATCTGCGGCCGTTACGGAGTTCCCTACAACACTGGACCACTGCCGCGACAGTTCGCGACGGTCGTGCGCAAGATCTTCAAGCTCGCGCTGCCCGGGACGTAGCCCTCTCGCCACGATGCCATCTCCGTCGTGGACGGCGAGAGCGCTAGCGTTGACAGCGCGGGCACCAGAAGGTGACCCGGCCCCCGGCGTCGTCGGTATCGGTGTCGGTGGTTGGGCCTGTGCCAGCGCCAGTGTCGGAGCCTGGGCCGGTCTCGGTCTCGGTCTCGGTCTCGATGAGCGTGCCGCAGCGACGGCACGCCAGGCCCGCCCGGCCGTACACCCACAGATCTCGCCCAGGCCGGGTATCACCGGTCGTGGTCCGGCTCCCACGTGATCGGTTGGCCCACAACATCTGCTGGGCTCGAGTGGCCAGCCTCAAGGGATCCCTAGCCTCGCAGACGGCAGTGCCAGGACGCAGCCCAAACACAAAACACAGCTCATTGGCGTACACATTGCCCACACCTGCCATCACCCGCTGATCCCGCAACGTTTCGGCCAACGGCCGAGAGGGGTCAAACATCAGGTTGGCCGCAGCCACCTCTGCTGACCAGTCGTCGCCGAGTAGATCTGGGCCCAGGTGTGCGACCGCCTCCATGTCGACCGCGCGCTCCAAGATCTCCAGCACCCCCAGGTCGACGCCCGACGCCCGGGAATCTACTGTCTCGAGCACGATTCGTACCTTGTAGGCCGGCGCGCGGACACGACCAATGACCCACTTCCCGTCCATCTTCAGATGCGAGTGGATACTGGCCCCACCCACCCGGATGAACAGATGCTTACCCCGGCAGAACACTTCGTCGACCACGTGCCCAGTCAGGTCGATCGTGGCATACCGCAGGACACGCACGTCGCACCGAGTCAACTCCTTGCCCTCCAACGCCCCCCGCAGCGATGCCGCCATGCGAAATACGGTGTCGCCCTCAGGCATCAGCGCAGCCGCAACCCGCGCGGTGTCCTGGCAAAGCCAGCTTGCGTCAGTGCCAGAGCCGCCAACGAGTCCCGGTCTTCGAGGACCGCGACTCCGTCGACCCGTTCCACCAGCAAGGCTGGTACCCGTTGGCGCGTGACCAACTCCGCCAATGCTGCTGCCGCCGCGTTCGACGTCTCGGGGTCGGAGGTGAAGCTCAGCAGCGAACGCCCACCGCGCTCGACGAACCAGGCCAACTCACCATCGACGAGCACGACCAACGCGCCGGCCTTGCGGCCCGGTCGGTGGGCAGTATCGCTGTCGGTGGCCCGGGTCGGCCACGGCAGGGCGGCCCCGAATGGATTGGCGGGATCGGTCGCCGCCAGCGCGATTGCGCGTAGGGCGCCCCGCTCGTCGTCGATGCTGTCGGCGTGGGTGCGTAGCCGGTCGATGGTGCTGGCCGTAGCGAATTGTGCGCCACCGAGGGATTCGATGAAGTAGCCGCGCTGACACCGCCCCGCATCCTCAAGTGCGGACAGCACCTTGTACAGCGAGGCGAATCCGCCTGTGACCCCCTCGGCCGCTACTGCACCTTTGGTCAGCACGCCGTGGCGGGCCAGCAGTTGGTCAGCCTGGAAGTGTGCTCGCACGGTGGTATTCGCTTCGGCGACCGGAAGTGCCGACCAGCGGCCGGCCACCGTGGGATCGGAATCGCGGTGCGCACCCATACCCGAGCCGATGCTATATCGACTCAGCCGCGGGGCGCGTCGATGCCGATGCGACGGCGCCGCTACTCGCCGGGCGCCCGAGCCGCGGGCCCCGGCCAGCAGGGCGCGCACCGGGGCGTAGGTGTCCCCGCCTACATGTCCGGACCAGATCAGTTGCCACAAAGCCTCCTTCAGAGAAAGCGTGGTTGCCCCGTCGATGGATAGTTGCCGGAAGAAATAGGCCCCACCACCGCTGAGTGCCTCCAGCACACCGCGGTGAACGTCGGTGAGGTCGATATCGGTGGGCGGGGCCATCGACAGTGCAGCGGTGTCGGCGGGGTGGAACGCCACCCAGCCATCAGCCGCAGATAGCGCAGCGACACCTGACCACAGCACTTCGCCGGAAGCGAGCAGCTCGTCGAGCATGCCCGCGTGATAGTCGCGCACGCGCTGGCCAAAAATCAGCGGTTCCACCGCCGAAGCGGGCATCGGAACCCCTGCGAGCTGGTCGATCACCGCAGCCAATCCGTGGACCCCAGACCCGGCCGCACCGCCCAGAAGCTGCCATGCGGGCAGGAAGCGGCCCAGCGCGGCGGTGCTCACCGGCTCGATTTGCGCGCGCAGGGCCGCCAATGAGCGTCGGCGCAGGATGCGCAGCACCTCGGTATCGCACCATTGGTGCGCACCGGCGGAACCGGTTGGTTCGTCGATGAACTCACCGCGCATCAGCTTTCCGTCGGAAGCCAGCCGGCCCAGCACGTCGCCAGCCACCCGTAGCCCCAAGCCGAAACGGCCGGCAGCCTCGGCGGTGGTGAAAGGCCCACGAGTGCGCGCGTACCGCGAAAGCAGCTCGCCCAACGGATCGACCACGGGCTCCAGGAAGGCCATCGGTATGCCTTCCGGCACCGCGACCCCCACGCCGTCGCGCAAGCGGGCGATATCCTCGACGGCCGCCCACCACGAGCGCTCGGCGTAGGACACCGTCACCACCCTCCTAGCCGTCAGCAGGCCCTCCAGCCAGCCACCGACATCGGCACGCGAGCATCGCGCCGCCACCTCATCGGTGGTCAGCGGGCCTAGTAAACGCAACAGGTCCGCCGCCCCCTCGGCGTCACGCGCCGAACGCTGCGGGGTGAGATGCTGCAGTTGCCGTGCAGTGTTGGCAATGACATCGGCGTCGAGCAGCTCGCGTAGCTCGACGCGGCCCAAAAGCTCGGCCAGCAGTGTGGGATCCAAGGCCAGCGCGGCGGCGCGGCGTTCGGCCAGTGGACTGTCGCCTTCGTAGATGAACGCCCCGACGTAGCCAAACAACAGCGACGCGGCGAACGGTGACGGTGTCGGGGTCTCGGCTTCCAGCAGCCGCACCTGTCGCTGAGCGATGCGGGCCATCAGCGTGGTGAGGGTGGGTACGTCGTAGACGTCTTGTATGCATTCGCGCACCGCTTCCAGCACGATGGGGAAGTCGGGGTAATTACGGGCGACATCGAGCAGTTGGGCTGCCCGTTGGCGCTGATGCCACAGGGGTGACCGCTTGCCAGGGTGGCGGCGTGGCAGCAGCAACGCCCGGGCGGCGCACTCCCGGAAGCGTGAGGCGAACAGCGCCGACCCGCTGACCTCCGCAGTGACCAGCGGCTCGATTTCGTCAGGATCGAAAATGAAGATCTCCGCGCCGGGGGGTGGTGTTTCCCCATCGGGCGCAGTGTCGGGCAGCCGGACGATGATGCCGTCGTCAGAGGGGGTCGGTTTCTCGTCGATCCCATACCGCTCGAAAAGCCGCTTGCCGACCGCCAATGCCAGCGGCCCGTTCACCCGCAGTCCGTAGGGTGAGTGCAGGATCACCCGCCAGTCGCCGAGTTCATCGCGAAAGCGTTCGACGATCAGTGTGCTGTCCGACGGCACGGCTGAGGTCGCAGTTCGCTGCTCATCGATCAGCTGCCACAAGTTATCGCTCGCGAACGCGTCGAATCCGACAGCTTGGCAACGATCATCAAACTTCGCACGGTCCAGCCGGGCGAGTTCGCCGGTGAATGCACCGATCGCCGCGCCCAGCTCGGCGGGTCGACCGACGCCGTCGCCGCGCCAGAACGGCAACCGCGCTGGCTGGCCGGGGGCGGGGATGACAAGCACTCGGTCGTGGGTGATCTCGGTGATCCGCCAGCTCGTCGCGCCCAATGAGATAACGTCGCCTGGCCGAGACTCATAGACCATCTCCTCATCGAGTTCACCTACGCGGGAGGGCTTTTCGGAGTCGGCGTTGGATGCCAGGAAGACGGTGAACAGGCCGCGGTCGGGGATCGCACCGCCGGAAGTAACCGCCAGCCGCTGGGCGCCCGGGCGGGCAGTCAGCGTGCCGGAATCACGGTCGTAGACGATCCGCGGTCGCAACTCGGCGAACTCCGTGGATGGGTACTTGCCTGAGAGCAGGTCCAGGGTCGCCTCGTATGCGGCGCGGGGCAAAGTGGCGAACGGTGCGCTGCGCCGCACGGTGTCGAACCATCGATCTGCGTTGATCGGCTCCAGCGCGCACGCGGCAACGGTGTGCTGGGCCAGAACATCCAGTGGGTTGGCCGGCACCCGCATGGTCTCGATCTGGCCCGCCAGCATGCGCTGCACGCTGACAGCGCAGCCGATCAGATCAGTGCGGTGTTTGGGGAACAGCACACCCTGGCTGATCTCGCCGACCTGGTGACCCGCGCGGCCGATGCGTTGCAAGCCGCTGGCCACCGAAGGGGGAGTCTCCACCTGTATCACCAGATCCACTGAGCCCATATCGATCCCGAGTTCCAGGCTGGATGTCGCGACGACTGCCTTGAGGCGCCCGCTCTTCAGAGCGTCCTCGACCTCGGCGCGGGCTTCCTTGCTCACTGAGCCATGGTGGGCGCGGGCCAGCACCGGCTCGGCACCTAAGCTCTGTCCGCTGGCCATGATGTGTGCCGGCGCGCCGCCAGGGACCCCGTGGTTGTGAGCGCCCAGCTCGGCCCCGCCGCGTTCGACGTGAATCTCGTTGAGCCGTGCGGTCAGCCGCTCAGCGAGGCGTCGTGAATTGGTGAACACGATCGACGAGTTATGCGCTTCGATGAGGTCGACGATGCGTTCCTCGACATCGGGCCAGATGGAGTTGTTCTCCAGGTTGGCCATGTCAGGCACGGGTACCTGCACGGTCAGGTCGAAAGTTTTGGCCGCCGGAGGTGCCACCACCGTGGTTGGCGCGGCGCCAGATAGGAAGTGGGCCACCTCTTCGGGTGGGCGTACCGTCGCCGACAGCCCGATCCGTTGGGCGGGCCTCTCCAGCAGCGCATCGAGCCGTTCGAGCGATAGCGCCAGATGTGCACCGCGCTTGGTGCCCGCGACTGCGTGTACCTCATCGACGATGACCGTCTGCACACTGGCCAGCGTGTCGCGGGCAGCCGAGGTCAGCATCAGAAACAGTGACTCCGGCGTGGTGATCAGAATGTCGGGGGGCTTGGTGAGCAGCTCGCGGCGCTGGCGTGGCGTGGTGTCGCCGGAGCGCACGGCGACGCTGATGCTCGGCGGTGTTTGCCCGGTGCGTTCGGCAATCCGCGAGATGCCGGTCAGCGGTGTACGCAGGTTGCGTTCCACGTCCACGGCCAGCGCCTTGAGCGGCGAGACGTAGAGCACTCGTGTGCTGCCTTGCGGCTGGGGCGATCGGGCCAGACCGTCGATTGCCCACAGGAAAGCTGCGAGCGTTTTGCCCGACCCCGTCGGCGCGATGACCAGTGAGTTGTCACCATTGGCGATGGCGTTCCAGGCCTGGGCTTGGGCGGGTGTGGGCGCAACGAACGTGCCGGTGAACCACTCGCGGGTCAGCGAGCTGAAGCGGGAGAGAGGGTCGGTTCTCGCGGGCACGTATCCATGGTGCCCCTACCCCCAGACAATCCGCCCAGATAATCCCCCGGAGGCCCCTCAGGTAGCCCCTCTGTGAGCACGCGGGTCGGTGCAGGCGCAGGTGGCTCGTCGATCGCACGAGAGTCGCCCGCGGGAGCCGATCGTGCCGTCGTGGCTCCTGGAGATGGGCGCGACGTTTCGCTCCAGCAAAGGCTCCCGATGTTGCCGTGCGCTGTGCCGAGTCGGTGGATCAATGCGGGCTGGCTCACAGACAAAGCGACAGGATCTGATCTGTCGCAGTTCGGCGGCTATTGGTGGAGCTAGTTGACGGGTCTGGAATGCAGAGGTTATGGGGAGTGTCTTTTCGTCATCCGATTGCTAGGCTGATAACAGTAAGTCACGGTTCACTGTTGAGTTGACAGCGGGCGCCTTCGCGATTGAAACGCCATGGAGTGTATTGATGCGGTTTCGGTACTGGCCGGTCGCTCCTCTTCTTCTCATGCTCGCCGGAACCGCTGTCCTTCCAAGCTCGCACCAACCTCGCACCAACCGCGCAACTTTCACACCCTGATGATGGCTGCTGACCGTAATCCAACCAAGTGGACAGAGGAGTAATCAATGTTGTTGTCTCACATGAGTTTTGCGCGAAGGGCACTGCTGGCGACGGTGGGCACCGGGGCAGTCCTGCTCGGTGTCAGTCTGCCCGCACACGCCCAGCCGGATCCACCGAACTGCACGTCAGCAGACCTCGCGGGCGTCATGTCCGGGATCACCGCCGCTACGTCGGTCTACCTGTTTACCCATCCGCCCGTCAACGAGTTCATGACCTCAATGGGGGACTTACCCCCTGATGAGAAGAGGGCAGCGCTGGGGGCGTTCCTGGAGGCTAACCCGCAGGTGAAGGGGGAACTCCAAGGCATCCGCCAGCCCGCAGTGGACTTCCGCAATCGCTGCGGTGGCGGCCCGGGCCCGCTTGACCGTGAGTAAGGCCGCCCGCCAAATGCTGAGCTGGTCGTGTGCCCCCGGCAGGCATGGCTGACTGAACCGTACGAAACGAGGGATCAGAGATGCGACTGCAGTACCTGCTCATTACATCCGCCGTGGTATTTAGCGGGCTGGCCGT
>JAHZKD010000040.1 GCA_022600605.1 Actinomycetes bacterium | reverse complement strand
TGTGGACGATCCGGCAGGCCGTAGCGCGCGGCGAGTTGTGCGCCCATGCGGTCGGTAAGCGCCAGTACCGGTTCACCGCTCGGGAAGTCGACGCCTGGATGATGAGCCGCTCTCATGAGCCGGGGAGGTCGGCATGACCGCCATCAGCCGCGCCGACCTGGAGCTCGACGCGATGTACGCCGCGTTCAAGGCCGCGGTCGGCGAATACACCTGCCCGTGCGGATCGACCTTCGAGTTCGGCGCGTTCGACACCCTGGCCGACTATGCCGCCCTGAACCGCTGGCTGGGCAGGCATTACGACGACTGCCCCGACATGGCTGGCAGCGCACCCGAACTGCGTGCCCGCGTGGATGAACTGACCGCGCTGGCTAAGGCGCAGTCCGAGGAAATCCGGTCGCTGAATCTGCAACTGGATCAGGCGCGTTGGAAGAAGGCCGAATGGTGACCGTCATCGTGATCTACCTGGCCGGGGTTGTGGTGGGCGCGCTACTCGCAGCGTGGAGGACACGATGACCCGTCAATCGCCGTACTACCAGGACAGCAGTGTGACTCTGTATCAGGGCGATTCGCTGACATGCGTAAGCGTGTTGCCGGATGGTTGCGCGGATTGCATCGTTACGTCACCGCCTTATTTCGGGCTGCGGGACTACGGCATTGAAGGCCAGTACGGGCTGGAATCGTCGCCCGCTGAGTACGTCGAAACGATGCGTGTCTTGTTCTCGGAGTTGCGGCGAGTGCTGGCAGATGACGGCACGCTGTGGCTGAACATCGGCGACAGCTACAGCAGCAATCCCATGAAGGGCGGTAGTGGAACGCCCAACGGTCGCAACGTCGCCGAGATGGGATACCCAGATAAGCGCAAGTGGCGCGAGGGCGCAGCCCGCGCTGACGGAGTAGTGCGCGGCGATGGACATAGCCGACGAAACCGCGACGGCTGCCTCAACGGCGATGTTCCAGAGAAAAACCTACTCGGCATGCCGTGGCGGGTCGCGTTCGCGTTGCAGGACGACGGCTGGACATTACGCAACGCCATCATCTGGCATAAGCCGAACGCGATGCCGGAAAGCGTCACCGACCGACTGTCGGGGCGCTATGAGCATGTGTTTCTGTTTTCCAAGTCGCGGAAGTATTGGTTCGACCTAGACCCCATACGGGAGCCATATACCGGAGACCGCGCACCCTCGCGTCGCGCCCGAACAGGGCACACCAACAAGGAAAATAGTTGCAGCACCCCCTGGACTCCTGCACGTGGCTCCATAGCTTCGGCAGAGAGAATAGCCGGTAATACGAATGCCCCGGCTGCGCAGGAACCGCTCGCTCGTCTGCTACGGGCACGGGGTAACGCCGACGACATAGGGGAACCACCGTCGTCGGGGCGAGCGAGCAACCCCGGCGACGTGTGGACAATCCCCACACAGCCGTTTCCCGGCGCGCACTTCGCCGTGTTCCCCACCCAACTACCCCAACGCTGCATCCTTGCCGGATGCAAACCTGGCGGCACTGTGCTGGACCCGTTCAATGGTTCCGGCACAACAGGACTCGCTGCGCAGCGCACAGGTCGCAAGTACATCGGTATCGACATTAACGCCGAATACCTGGACTTGACACTCAAGCACCGGCTTAGTCAATCCACACTCGATTTCGGGGAGGGTGCATGACTCTTCGCCAATCCCTGCGCGCCCTGGGCTATCTCATCGGCGAACTGATCCCGTGGCAGGCCGTGGCTGTGGCGCGTGGCCGCGACTACGCGGTGCTCGAAGGCACCTCGCGGGAGGACGACTCGCTGCCGTTCACTCTGGTTGGCAACAATCGGCGATGCAACTTCTGCACCAGTCAGGTGCGGCAGGTGCGCGAAGTTGCCGGGATCGGCGGCTATTTCTGCCTGGGCTGCAACGGAGTATGGCTACCTGACGGTTTCGTCATATCTAAACCTCGCCACCTAAAACCGCCCCCCGCTGGGGTTGAGCCGCCGCATCCCCCCATGGCGGCTCCCCCGGCGGGGTCACTGTCCGACTGGCGGCTGGCGCAGCACGCCCGCCGTTGGTGCGACCTACCCACCCTGCAACCCGGGCCGCTACCCACACCAGAAGACCACCCCGACAACACATAAAGCGGTGCCGCCCCGCGCATTCGGCGCTTTGACCCTGTCCGACTCAACGAAAGGAAACAACTGCAGTGTCCAATGAACCATCCACCGAATCCGCTACCGAACTCACCCCTGGCGATGTCACCGATTTCGTGGTTGTCCTCGCGCAACTCGATAAGGGTCGTGTTCAGGTAGAAGCATCCAAGGCGCTGCATGAGTGCGTTGAAGCCGCGATGTTGCACGGCAAGAAGGGCGGCAACATCACCCTCAAAATCACGGTGAATCCGCTGGAATCCGGCGCTGTTCAACTCGTCGCCGATGTCACCAGCAAGCCAGCGAAAGACCCCGCCGGCACCGTGTTCTTCTCTGACGGCGACGGGCACCTGTCCCGCGATAACGCCGGCCTGTTCTACGACAAATAGTCCACCCCTCGCTGAAAGGCCTATTGAGTCACCATGACCGACACCATCACCAACACGACCAAGAGCGTCCTACCTTCACATGCGATCGAGCCCATCGACGAGTCCATCACAGACGGCCCCTTGTACCTAGTTACTGCGAACGGCCAGAACGGGCTTCAATCCCAGATTGTCGACGTGCGAGGCGAATCGCCCGACGCCTTCCCGCCCCGCAGCGTTGCTGACCGGTTCGTCACTGACACCGCTTCACTACTCGCTGAGGTTGCCCGCCGCCCCCTGACCCCTGGACGGTCAACTGTGTGGGGCAATCGAAAAGAAGGGAAGGTCACCGTCGTCTACAACGACCTCGACCCGAATGTCGGCGAGGAATACACCCGCCGCGACGACCGCCTGATTCTGCGGTTCGTCGCCGATCCCGACTGGAAAACCCTACTCGCCTCCGCTGACGGCAAGTATCACAGCCAGGACGAGTTCGGCGACCTGATCGAGGCTGCCGGCCATCTGATCACGTCCCACCCCGCCGCCGAGCTGATCGAGATCGTCGACAGTATCCGCGCATCAAGCAAGGGTTCGTTTGAGTCCAAGATTCGCCGCGACACAGGTGCTCAGCATCTGACCTACAGCGAGGAGGTGTCTACCAAGGCTGGGCCGTCGGCGCGGCCGTTGGAGGTGCCGCGCGAAATCACACTGTCGGCTAGGCCTTTCGAGGACTATCCGCAGGTTGAGGTGAGGTGTTGGCTGCGTCTGCGAATCAATCAGGGGCAGTTGGGCATGGGTTTGTTCCCTCAGCCTTTTGAGCACAAGGTGCGGGATGCGTGGACGCATGTGACGGGTGAACTGTCGGAGGGTTTGGGAGTTCCGGTCTATGCGGCGAATCTCGCGGCGTTGTTGAACGGCTGAAGCAAGCATGAGACCCCGCAACGCCCGTCGTATCAACCGGGCCATCATCGCCGCCGCCCTCACCGCCTTAACCCTCGCCGGCACCGGCACCGCCCGCGCTGACGGTGTCCTCACAGACGCCGAGGCTGCCTACGTCACCCTCTACGGCGCTACCGCTATCTGCCCGGTCCTCGACCTCTACCCACACAAAGCCGGGCTGATGGGCATCGCGGCAGGGATCATGGACGACGGCTGGGCTGCCGACTCGGCCGCCGACATCGTCAACGCCGCTGTCTACCAATACTGCCCACGGCACTGGCAACTGTTGGTGAATGTGGGGCGTGAAGCGCGCGGCGAACGGATCGCCGCCATATGAGCGCCCCGCCCGGTGTTGCACAACTGCGCGCCATCCTGCTCCGCGGCGACTCCACCTGGATGGACCGCGCCGCCTGCGCCGGCAAACCAGCAGCCCTGTTCTTCGAACGCGAATGCGCCCAAGAAGCACTAAGGATTTGCCGTTCCTGCCCCGTCATCAAGCAGTGCGCGGCGTGGCGAGACCCAGGCACCGAAGGTGTGTGGGGCGGGCACGCGCACTACCGCCCGCGCGGCGCACCAGCCGGGACGACGACCTCGACTACGACAAAACCTCATGGTGCGTCTGCAACCAGTGCGGGCAAGCCTGGCAAGCACACACCCTGTGGCCCGACGTGTTCCACGGCGTCACCCGCATCTGCCCCGACTGCTTGCGCCAACCTCCCACTAGCAGGTGACCTATGAACTGGTCGCGCCCCGACACCGCAGGAGCCATCACCGCCGTCGGCGGCAAAGGCCACTACAGCATCACCTGGGATAACGGCTACATCCTCAACGGATTCGACCACCACGGGTTGCCGATGCTGGCACTGCCCAGAGTCTTCACCACGCTGGAGCGGGCCAAAGCCCGCGCTGAAGCCCTTGAACGAGTCACCACCAAAGAACCGGAAGCGTCAGGAACCTAAACATGATGCGTTGCGCCACATACACACTCGCACTCGCCCTCCCCGCATGGGGACTACTCGCAGCATTCTTCACACCCTGGTACTGGCTACTCATCGCCGCCGGGGGCGTGCTGTGGATCGCCGCCGACATCACCGACAAGGTCACGCGATGAGCCCCGGCAGACGGCTACTGGCCGCGATCCCCAAATTCCTGCACAACACACCACAAGCCGACCTCAAAGGCGAAACACCCGCCCACGCCGCCGACTGCGTCGACCGCTACCAATGCCGCGCCTGCCGCTGGGTACTCGAAAGGATGGCCGAACAGTGACCGACTACCAGAACGTGGAAATCCCCAGAGACAGATTCGGCCGGCCCATGATCATGCCGCCAGGACGCGGCACCAAGCGTGTCGCCTACCGCCGCACAACAACATTCGTCGGTGCCCTTGAAGAGCAAAAAGGTCTCATCATCTGGAAATCCCGCATGACCGCCTACGGCATGGGGAGACGCAAAGACCTCGTTTTAGCCGCAGCCGCCGTCGACACCACCACTGAAGACGCAGACAAGAAGAAACTCGGCGACATCGCCGAACAGGCAGCCGCACACGCCAAATCGTCAGAGGGCGCCACCATCGGAACCGCGCTACACGCCCTCACTGAACGAGTCGACCACGGTAAGCCACTCGGCGAAGTCCCCACCGACTACGTCGCCGACATCGCCGCCTACCAGGAAGCCACCGAAGGTATCGAATGGCTGGGCATCGAATGCTTCCGCGTCCACGACGATTGGAAAGTCGCGGGCACCGCCGACCGCATAGGCCGCAGAAACGGCCGAAACATGGTGTACGACATCAAAACCGGGTCCATCGACTACCCCCACAAAATGGCGATGCAGCTCGCCATGTACGCCCGCATGACCCCCTACGACATCGCCACAGACAAACGCGGCACACCCGAAGGTGTCGATCTGAACACCGGCATCATCATCCATTTACCCGCAGGGGAAGGCCGCTGCGACCTCTACGAAATCGACATCATGAAAGGCTGGGGCGCCTGCCTACTCGCCAAGAAAGTGTGGGATTGGCGCGGCGTGAAAGACCTCACTCACAAAGTCGGCGACGACCGGGCCTCGACGTGGGAGAAATCGAACAGCGACCAGCCGCCACCCACCTGGGAATCACTCGCCGCCGCCGCCACAACCGTGGATGAGCTTCGCGAAATATGGTCCCGCGCATCACAAGCCGGGCAACTCACTGATGAACTTCGTGCCCTATGCACGGAGCGCAGCAAGGAGATAGCGGCGTGAGCACAAAACTGCCCGTACTCATGGCATGTAGAAACATGCCCCGCCCAGTCACCGTCATGCTGGACGGAGAGTTCTGGTCGCCCACCATTGAGGATGGAATCGACCACGCCGTGCGTTTCGACATCCAAGTCGCTCACGACATCTTCATGCAGAAGTGGAAAACAAAATCTCACGACAAGACGCATATTGCGAAGTTGCCTTATCCGCTCATGTGGGTCGAATGGAGAGACGAAGTCAGGAACTTCAACGTCGCATGCATCCTTTACTCTCCCGAACTCGATTACCGCGACACAGACCAGCACCCAGATCTGGGTATCGGCGCAACATTCCTCACTCTGCGTGACGAGGAGACATACCCGCGCCTTTATCCCATCGAAGTCAACACCATTGACACCGACGACGACGGCACCGTTAGACGCATCGAGTTCGGCAACCTCGGCAACTGCGAACTTGACGACCGCGACAACCTTGAAAAGGTCTGCCACTACTACCTGTTCACTGTTCTAACCGCACTCGGATTGATCAACTGCAAGAACGTACACACCGCAGAAACGGGCCGGATCAACGTGAAGCGCAGCGGCGCAGAGAAACGTCGCGGCGAACTCGCGAAAACGATCCGCTACCGCACCATCATCCTGCCAGGAAATGGCACCGAATCAGACGGCAAAGGTGGGCACCGCGCAACCGCGCTACACCGGGTGCGCGGGCATTTCAAAACCTTCACCGCCGAACGGCCGCTCCTAGGGCAACACGTCGGCACCTACTGGTGGGGATGGCAGGTCAGAGGCAAAGCCGAAAACGGCATCGTCATCAGCGATTACAAGGTCGGCGCATGAACCTGGAGTACGGCGACTGCCCAGACTGCGGCCCTGACGCCGGTAAGCAATACGTCATCACCAACCCTGACGGGATCGTCATCTACACCACCCGCAACCGCGAATGGGCCATGCAGTACCTCCGCAAGCTCGCCGAAAGCGTCGACGGCGTTAAACAACGACGCACCAACAGATAACAACTAAGAGAGGAAGAAACACATGACCGTATGGGAAGACATCGAAGTACCCAAAGGCGCCTACATCTCCTGGGGGACCAAACCCGGCCAGCACGTCACCGGCAAAGTCATCGACTACTCGATTGACGGCGGCACCAACTTCGCCGGCGACCCCTGCCCGTCGCTCACCATCGAGTTGACCGAACCGGCCGCGTCCATCAACAAGGAAGGCGTCCGCACCGATTTCGGGGCGGGGGAGTTGGTGCAACTCAACGCCGGCCAAGTCAGCCTGAAACGCGCCGTGCGAGCCGCGGACCCGTCACCCGGTGACCTCGTCAAGGTCACCCTAGACAACCTCGTCAAAACGACGAACGGGACCGTCAAGGAGTTCGGCATCAAGATCGCCCGCGGAGCAGGGGCGTCCACTTCGGCCACGGCTTCGTCTGCGGCCGAGGACGATTCGCCGCCGTTCTGACAACTGTATATCGTTCCCGCCCCTGAATAGCCCCCACATAAGGAGTCCCGCCGTTGATCGTGTACAGCACCTGCCGCGACTGCGGCGGGCTCCTGTGGGTCACCAACCCCGACGACAAAGTTCACCCCAACTGCACACCTAAACCCACCAAAGTCGAACAACTAGCCCACGACTGGCTCGCCGCCATCGAACGCAGCGACGAGTTCACTGCCGACGCCCACGAATACGACATCGAACAGATTGACACTCGGCCGCCCCGGCTCCTCGACGCCGCACTGCGCTACGCATCATGGGGCTGGCCCGTATTCCCACTCAAACCACTGTCAGTCGCCAAACGCGCCCACAATCCCACAAAGGCAGCGAAATCCCCCGCCACCAAACACGGATTCAAAGACGCCACCACCGACACTGGCCGCATCCGGCAATGGTGGACCAAACACCCCGACTCCAACATCGGGCTAGCCACCGGCCACGCATTCGATGTCATCGACATCGATGTACCCGACGGGCTACCCACCCACCAAGAGTTACTCGCAGAAGACCGCGCCGTACACGGCCACGTCGTCACCGCCTCAGGTGGCACACACTTCTACATCACCCCCACCGGGCGTGGCTGCTCCACACGATGGAAAGCAGGCGCCGACTTCCGCGGCGAAGGTGGCTACGTCGTCGCACCCCCGTCCACCCTGTGGGGGCGCGGACGCCAGTGGTCCTGGGCGCACCCACCGTCACCCGTACTCACCGGCATGGGAGACACCTATGGCCGCTGACACCTGGGGCGACTACTTCGACAACGTACACAAACTGCCCACCCACCCCGTCGAACCACGCAACGGCAGCACCGTCACCGACATCACGCACCCACTCGTCCAGAAGGTGCTACAGGCGCGGCTCGATGAACTCAAAGCCATGCCAAAAGATTCGGGCCGCAACGACGCACTCAACAAGGCAGCCGCCTATCTCGGCAGATTCCCCATACCACGCCCCACCCTGCGAGACCTACTGCTCGACGCCTGCCAAGACAACGGAGTCCTCGCAGAAGACGGCGAAGTGCAATGCAACAAGACGATCAGCTCAGGATTCACCAAAGCCGACGCGGACGGACCCCGCACCATCGAAGACCGGCCCCGCCAGGTCGTTGATGTAACCCCTGAAGACCTCAAACCCAAGCCGCCACTAGAAGAACTCGAACAAGACTTCTGGACCGCCCGCCCATCACACCAACTCATCTACACCGCAGCACTAGCCAGCATGGCCTCCCCCTGGGCCGTATTCGCCTGCAGTGTCGCCAGAATCATGACACTAGTGCCGCCATCGGTGCTCCTGCCGCCCATCGTCGGCGCGGGCGGCGGCTCACTCAACTGGTTCGGCTGCATCTCAGCCAAATCCGGCGGCGGCAAAGGCGCAGCGATGAGCGTTGCCCGTCAACTAGTCGACACCGACGACATCCTCGTCCGCGGAATCGGTTCCGGCGAAGGAATGATCGAAGTCTTCAACCGCGCCAGTAAGAACCCTGAAGAGTCACCCCCGGTGACATCGGTGCTGTTCAGCGTCGATGAAATCGACTCACTCGGCGCGATGGGCGGCAGAAGCGGCCAAACCACCATGAGCATCCTGCGGCAAGGATTCTCAGGCGAGACGCTCGGCTACTCCTACCGCGGCCGCCAATCGGAAATAGTCGCAGCACACACCTACCGGATGACATTGATCGCCTCAGTGCAGCCCGAACGCGCCGGCATCCTGCTCGATGACTCCGGTGGCGGCACCCCGCAACGATTCCAATGGTTCCCAGGGCGAGATAAACGGATCACCGTCGACCCGCCACAATGGCCGCGAGACCGGGCCGGGAGGCTGCAAGTAATCCCACTGCTGTCGACCTACGACTTCACCGACAGCGCAGGAACCCTCACCATCCCCGCCCCGGCTGCCGCAGAGATACGCGCAACCCGCGCAGCGTCCATGAGCGGCGACGACGGCGCCAACCTCGACTCGCACAGAATGTTCTGCCGCGAGAAACTCGCCTACGCCCTGGCCTGCATGGACGGGCGCACCGCCATGAATGACGAAGACTGGCGACTCTCGGGGATCGCCACCGCCGTATCGGACTGGTGCCGCGCCAAAGCTCGCGACGGCTACCGGGCAGGCAAAGAGGTCGCATCACGTGACCGTGGGCAGCAGCGAGCCATTGAACGCGACGAACAAGACCTTCACGCCCAGATGCAACTGAGCAAGCACATCAACCGGATCGCGCTCTGGGCGCGGCAGCGCCTCCTCGACAAGGGGCCGGCGACACGCAGTGAACTTAACCGGGAGTTGGCATCCAGGGATCGCCCACGGCTGGCGTCAGCCCTTGACGCCGCCCGTGAGGGTGGGCTGATCCACCAAATGGACGACGGTAGATGGGCGGCGGTTCGGTGAGCGAAGAGCCGCCGATGGAGGAGGTGCGCGAACGCATCCAGGGATACCTGCGGGAATTGAAGAGACACCGCCAGGAGTGTCGTGTCGAGTCGCCTGAGGAGCGCGCCCGTCGCCAGCAGGCTCGCGCAGAGCAGGTCGCTCACGACGTGACCGGTGGGCGCGTCACTCGCGGAATCGTCAAGGCGATGCTGGCTTTGGTTGTTGCTGATGAGCATCCTGAGCCTGAGGGGGAGAAGTCCTCAGGTGTGTCGCCGGGTGCGCGGCAGGTTTTGAAGTTGAAGCCCAAGCCGGTGCAGGAGGCGCTGTGGTGACTGCCAGGGTCAGCAAACGGATCGGCCATGTGGACAATGTGGACATTTTGTCCACGGCGCGTTTTTCCGCTTTGTCCATCGCCGCAGGTCAGGGGCTACCCATTACGATTGAATATTTAGTTAGTTATTCTATATATAAATATATATATGCAGGTCACAAGGTTTCGACAAAAACAGACTGTGGACATTTTGTCCACATTGTCCACATCGACCCAGCAAAGGTGGATGCCACACCATGACCCGAACAAACCGCAGCGCCCGCCAGGCCGGTGCCCGCTTCGAACGTGAAATCGCCGACTACCTCGCCGCCACCCTCGAAGACGACAGAATCGAATGGGCGGCCATACCGGGGTACGAAGGCATCTACGAAGTCAGCAGCGCCGGGGACGTGAGAAGTCTCACCAGAATTGTCACTCACCGACATAGAGGGCGCACCCATCAACAGTCCATCCAAGGGAAACGGCTCAGCCCAGCACTTCGCCCTGACGGACATCTAATCGTCTGCCTCAATAAATCCGGCCAGCGACGAATGTGGCTCGTCCATCGACTCGTAATGCTGGGGTTCGTCGGGACGTGCCCAGAAGGACATGAGGTCTGCCACAACAACGGCGAACCTGCCGATAACCGACTGGCGAATCTCCGATACGGCACTCAATCGGATAACAGTCGGGATCGAGTCCGTCACGGCACCCACAACATGACAGTTCGCACCCACTGTCCGCATGGTCACGAGTACACCGAAGAAAACACCTACGTGTGGGGCGGTCGACGTAACTGCAAGACCTGCCGTCGCAACTACAAACGTGGGTGGGAACGACGGAAACGAGTTGCGTCATGAGACTCACATTCTTCGTCCCCGGCAAGCCCGCCCCACAAGGCAGCAAGCGTCATGTTGGGCGCGGCATCATGATCGAATCATCAGCAACCGTGGGGCCGTGGCGTGAACGAGTCGCGCTCGCCGCGCACAACGCCATGCGTGACCGGCCGGACCTGTCGATGTTCGACGGCGTACCGCTGCGCGTCGGCATCGAGTTTCTTATGCCGCGGCCGGCGTCCACACCGAAACGAGTCACACCGCCGGCGATCAAGCGTCCAGATTTGGACAAACTCGTCCGCGCGGTTTTCGACGCTTTGACGAGCGTGGTGTGGTCCGACGACTCGGCGGTGGTGGAGCTGAGGGCGTCGAAGCGGCTCACGGAGGTCAACGAGCAACCGGGCGCGCACATCAGGGTGGCGGCGCTGTGAGCGTTTCTAAGCCCGATTTCTCGCCGCAGGGGTTGTTACACGGGCGGTGGCTCAAATGCGCTGTGGGGACGATGTGGGGGCTAGGACGGCGGCGTTGTGTGCGTTGGCTGCTGTCGCGGTGGCGCTGTTGGAGGAGGAGACGTGAGTTGCGTTGAGTGTGGGCACCGCACCCACGACGGGCATTGCGGCGAACGCTACGTCCGACCGTTCGCTGGTTGGCCGGGGGTGGTTGTTGAGGACGTGTGCGACTGCGGATGGGCCGACCTTGTTCACGACCACTGCTACGGAGGCGACGAGGCCGATGCATGACCCAGAAGTCCTAGCGCACAGGGTTTCAATACCTCAGCCGGGGAAGCGATACGGTGTTGAGCTGATCAACGTCTGGCACCACGAACCCGGTGGCCGCGACGCACTCACCGTATGCAGCGGCTACGTCCATGACAGAAAAGGCGGCATCGTCCTACTGGGAGAGTGGGGCCGAGAATGCCGAATTGAGTGCCACCGCTGCGACACCGTATTGCAGTTGCGCGTTTGCGCCGACGAGGTGCTGTCGGACGCTGAGTGCGATGAACGCATGGACAAGTACCTGCGTGGTCGCGGGTGGATTCCTGCATTCATGCCTGGCGACACCTGTCCCGGCTGCGCCAAGGAGGTCGACCAGTGAGCGCACACCCCGACTATCAGACCTGCCGCGACTGCGACAGGGAATACGAGAGGCGTTTCTTCAATGACGACGGACTCTGCGCAATGTGCCGGATGTCGATGGTCATGCTGCCGCCTAATCCGTTTTTCACTGCGGAGGCCGACAAGTGAGCGACATCATCGACGCCATCGCGGCAGCGTTGAACGGGCGCGGCAACTACCCGCTCGGCAGCGACCTCAGACCCGAGGCTGAGCGTGTTCTCGCCGCTCTGCGTGAGCGGTACGCCATCGTGGAACTGCCGGAACCCGACGGCACTGCGTGGCCGATTGACTTTCCACGCCAGCGAGCAACAGGGTGGGTGGCCATCACCGCTGAGGGTGTCATCAGCTTCCCGCGACACGATCTGGCTCCGACGCAGGCCCGGTCCCTCGCTGCTGCCCTTCTGGCTGCCGCCGACAAAGCCGAGGAGGGCAAGTGAACCAGGGGCTGGGTTTAGAGTTTCAAGTTCGGGAGTTTGCCAGGGTGAACAGGGAACTCATTGCCAAGCGGGACCAAGCACTCGCCGAGAACGCGCGACTGACTGAACAACTCGCCACCAGCACCATCCTCCGCGAGGAACAACTCGAAACGCTGCCGACGTACACCATTCTGCGATACCGCTTCGCGTCCCGCGCCGGTCTCAATCTGCACGAAATCTGGGAACACTTACCTGGCGGCTGGTACTGCATTGGCGGGGCCACATCACCGCCAATGGGCGACTATGGCACTCCGTCGTTGCCTGCCAGGCTGATATGGCACCCAGATTGGGAGTGTGCCGATGCTGCGGAGCGTGAACAGTGAGCGATCAGGACATCATCGACACCATCGCGGAAAACATCGTGGGCGGCGTGGGCGACTGGCGGGAGGTTGACGCTAGAAGCGTTCTCGCCGCTCTGCGTGAGCGGTACGCCATCGTGGAACTGCCGGAACCCGACGATCCCGAGCCTGACGGCGACGGCCAGGTGTACTTCGGCGACTACGACGTGCGTGCCGACCCCACAGGGTCTCGTCAAGGGCGTCAGGTGGTCACCGGCTTCGGCCTGGGCAGCGAGGTCAGGCGGTCGATGACCCCGGCTGCGGCACGGCACTGGGCAGGACTGCTTCTGGCTGCTGCTGCTGCTGCAGAGGCCGACCAGTGACCCCTCTGGAGCGGGTAGCGGAAGCTATCTGGCGGAAGGATCGACCGGACGAACCATTCGACCAATGCCTATTCCCCGATTACTACAGGGGGTTGGCTCAGGCCGCTATCGACGCCCTACAACTCACCGAGGAATGGAAAACAACCTGCGACCGATGGAACGGCGGCGGGTCTATCTATCCCACCCGCGAGGAAGCGTGGGAGCGCGCGGTGGAGAGCAGTCAGCCAAGGCTCACTGCATACGCATCCCTACTGCCGCCGCCGCCTTTACTGGATGAGATGCGGCTGGAGTCCCGCCTGGTGTCCCCGTGGGAGCGTGACCAGTGACCCACCCGTATTGCGTCCGCTGCGGATACCCACACAAAACCGGGGAATGCACACGGCCATTTGGTCTTGACGAGTTTCATCCCGACACCACCCACAACCCCGATGAGGTGAGCCGATGACTCAATGCCAGGTATGCGAAGGCCGAGCGCAACTATTCCTCTGCACCACCCATATCGGCGTGCTGCAAACCACGCTCACTGACCTGCCGTGGTGGCTGGCGCGGCTCAATGAGGCAGCGCTGGGTCAGGTGCGACTCGGCGACGGTGGCCGTCGCGGCACCCGCGCACACGAACTGGACGAGTACACCGGACCCGATGACGACGCCAACGCTGCTCGGCTAGAACGTGACCTGGCGGCAGGCAGGTTCGACCTCGACGCGGTACTGGCACCTGCCCGCATCAACAACAAGGCTCGCAAGCTATACGCCGCCGCCCACAACGACCTGGGAATGTGGGTGCGCCATCTATGCGAGACCAGGGGAGTGGAGTGCCCGCCTATTCCAGCCGCCACGGTTTCGGCGCGCTGGCTACGCAAGAACGCCAACGCCATCGCTGCCGATGAATCAGCAGTGGAGTGTTACAAGACGTGTGTCGACCTCACTGACCGCATCCGCGACATCGTGAACCGTCCTGAGCCGCCCCGCTTCTGCGGGCCGTGTACCACGGTGTTGACCGCCGAGCAGCGTCAAAAGCTCATCGCCAACAAGGAAGAGGACCGGGAGGTGTGCATGGTGCAGCTCTACGCGAAACGCAAGGCCACACATGTCACCTGTCCACACTGCAAGGCAGAGCATGACATTGAGAAGCTATACACGGCGATGCTTGACGAGGCCGACGAATACTCGTTCACTATCAGTGATTTGGTGGATCACATCCTGCCGAAGCTCGGGCAGCAGATTCCACGCAGGACGCTGCAGCGATGGGCGATGACGGGCAAGTTGATGGCGTCAGGATACGAGGGTGGCGTGGCCCGGTATCAGCTTGCGACAGTGCGCAAGTTGCACGACACGCGGCGGCGCACGGGGTGACAACAACGGTTGTCTATGCCACAATGGCGCACAAGGTGTCAGTAGTACACCTATGCCAATTCGCCGCCGCCAATTGCTTTGGGGCGGCTTTTCTCATTGCGGGGAGGTATCCCGTGACCACCTTCGCCCGACCAAAACCCAGCGCAGGCACCCCAACAGATGCTTTGCATTTTGTGCGCACCAACCGCCACCACCCGGCATGCCGGTGCGGCAGATGGCGCGACAACGACGGGGCACCGTTCTGCACACCCGCCGAAGCATTGTGGTCACGGGCGCTGAATCGGCTACTCGACCAACTGTGGAACCCTTCCAGCCCCCAGGAGAACCCGTGAAGCAATGGACCCCATTCAGTCGGAACGGAAAGGGTATGCGCCCACCACCCCCGCCGATCCAATGGGACGCCTGGACCGCCTACCGACTGCCATATTGGCAGCGCGTCTGGAACGCCCTGCGGGGTCGCTGATGTCCCTGGCGACCCGCCTGGCACCCCACCTGGCCGGCTTAGTCCACCCGGGCGACGACGACACCCCACCCTTCCCGATCACACTGCCCGTATTCCAAACCGCCACCCTGCCCGACGGCATGGCCCAAGAGATGGCCGCCGAGGCAGGAATACCCACACCCGACATCGCCCTACACTTCCTCGAAGCCGTCCTACACCTGATCGAAACCGTCGGCGAGGTGGAGCTCATCGACCGCGCCGAGGTCGCCGACCTGCGCGCAGCAGCCGCAGCCAACGAAGCCAAGCGCCACCAAACGCTCACGTTCACCACACGCTGCGGCACCACCCTGCGCGCTATGGTGCGCGACTTCAACACCACTGAGCCGAAGGTGCCCTGCGACATGGTCATCCACGACTGCAAGGGCAAACAGTGACACACCTCCGCATCGAGGTCGACCACGCCGAACTGTTCGACGGCGACATTGAAGGCTGGACACCGCCGCCCGTGCTGCCCGACAACCCCAACCCCGTCGACTACAACACACTGCCCGAACCTGTCAGGCAGGCACTCGCGCTGGCGATGGGCAAGGCGATGCAGCAGACCACCGGATACCGAGTCACTGTCGAGGTCTGATGCCGAGCAAGGGCACCAGCGGGCAGCGCGGCTACAACTACCGCCACCAGAAGTTACGCAAGCAACTCGAACCTGTCGTCGCCGCTGGCCGCGCCACATGCTGGCGCTGCACCCTGCCCATTACCCCAACCCAGGAGTGGGATCTCGGCCATGACGACCACGACCGCAGGCGCTACCGCGGGCCAGAGCACCGGCGCGCGGCCGACTGCCCCGAGGGCGGCAATAGGGCGACTGCGAATCGTCGACACACCACAGCGCAGCCTGATGCGAGCCGACCATGGTGACCGGGGGCGGGTTCCGATCGTGGTAGGGGCGCCCAAGATAGACCCCGGCCCAGTGAAGAATCTCTCCCCGCCGTTTTCCAATCCCACCCAGGAGGAGGTGCTCGATGAGTCTTCGTGCTGTTCAGAAGGGTGAGAAGGCGCCCTCAGCGAAGTCGGTGGCGCAAGCGGCGAAGTCGGGTGGCCAGCGGGAGCTGTTGGTCGCGATGCGTGACCGTATCGCCACGTCGGTGTCGAACCCTGATTGCCCGCCGCGCGATCTGGCTTCGCTGACTAAGCGCCTGCAGGATATTGCGCGCGACATCGCTGCACTAGATGCATTGGATGCGGACCATCAGCGGCGAATGAGCACTGATGACGGCAGCGGCAACGGTTTCGACGCCTCGGCTATCTGAGGTTGCCCGCCATCTGGTGATACCTGATGGTATTGAAACTTCGACGTTCCCGCGGGTGCATCGCCGCCTCAACGAGGTCGGCGTGGTGTTTGATGTGTGGCAGCAGGGGTTCGGTATGGCGGCGCTGGGTTGCCGCGCTGACGGGAAGTATGCGGCCACGATCGGTGGTGTGGCGGCGTCGATTCCGCGCCAGGTGGGGAAGACGTTCACGGTCGGTAATTTGCTGATCGGGTTGTGTTTGGAGTTTGCCGGTACGCGGGTGGCGTGGACGTCGCACCATAACAGGACGACGACGAACACGTTCCGCACGATGCAGGGCATGGTGTTGCGTAAGCAGATCGCCCCGCACCTGGCGGCCAGTGGTATCCGTACCGCAAACGGTGAGCAGGAGATCCGGTTCCGTAACGGCTCGATCATCATGTTCGGTGCGCGGGAGCAGGGTTTTGGTCGCGGTATGGACGCGATCGACGTTGAGGTGTTCGACGAGGCGCAGATCCTGTCGATTAAGGCGCTTGAGGACATGGTGCCGGCGACGAACCAGTCCCGGCATCCGCACGGCGCGCTGGTGTTCTTTCTCGGTACACCGCCGCGTCCGAACGATCCTGGTGAGGCGTTCACCGCTAAACGGGAGCAGGCGATCTCGGGGGAGTCGACTGACGCGATGTATGTCGAGATCGCTGCTGATCCTGACGCTGATCCCGATGATCAGTCGCAGTGGCCGGTGATGAATCCTTCGTATCCGTTGCGCACGCCGCTGGAGTCGATGCTGCGGATGCGGTCCAACATTCCTGACGACGAGTCGTGGCGCCGTGAGGCGATGGGCATTTGGCCTGTTTTCGGTGGTGGCCTGATCTCGGCCGAGGCGTGGTCGGCGCTGACCGATAAGCAGTCGGCGCCGACTGACCCGGTGGCGTTCGGCGTGTATGTGAATCGGATGCAGACCGCGGCGGCAGTCGCGGTGGCCGGCTATCGCGACGACGGGAAGATCCATGTCGGCGTGGTTCCGGCGGTGACTGACGGGAAGGCGTTCTTCCTTCCGGGCACGGCGTGGATTCCTGGTCGCGTGCAGGAGTTGGTCGACAGGTGGAAGCCGTGCGCAACGGTGATCGACGAGCATTCGGCGGCCGGGGCGTTGATTGAGGACGTGTGTGCGCTCGGGGTCGAGGTGGAGAAGACGAACGCCACGAAGATGGCGAACGCTTGTCAACGGTTTTATGCGGCGGTCAATGAGGACGAGATACGCCACCACGGCGATTTGACGTTGCAGGCGTCGGTGACGGCGGGTAAGCCGCGGGACTTGCTCGATGGGTGGGCGTGGGATCGCAAGGACAAGAACAGCGACATTACGCAGCTTGTGGCGGTGACGTTGGCGCTGCACGGGCTGATCACCTTCGGGCGCCAGCCGAGCGTCGATGTGTGGGAACCGTTCTGGACTTAGGGAGACTTGTGACAGCGACTCAGGCAGTTTTCGCCGCGACCACTGCGGTGGTCATGGCGGCGATTGGCCTTGTGGTGGCTGGTGTGGCGATTCTCGCAGGCTTGGGATGGGCGCTGGTTGCGGCGGGCTCCCTGCTCGCCGCTGCGGCGGTGACACTCGCTGTGGTGCTGCTGCGTGATAGCGGTGCCCCGTGAGACTTCTGGATCGGCTGACCGGACAGCATGGCGCTCCCGAGCGGATGACGTTGGAGCAGTATGCGGCGCAGGTGAACTCGTTTGGGTTTAACGGTCTCGGGTACGGATTTGGCGGCACTCCGCAGATTCGGCAGTCGTTGGCCGGCCCGACGACTGAGGTGGCGCCGAATAACTTCGCGGGGTTGGCGGCGCAGGCACACGGCGCCAACGGTGTGGTGTTCGCGTGCATGGCGGTGCGTCAACTGGTGTTCTCGTCGGTGCGGTTCCGGTGGCAACGGTTGCGCGACGGAAAACCGTCGGACATGTTCGGGACCAAGGATCTGCGGCTTCTGGAGCGCCCGTGGGTTGGTGGCACCACGCAAGACATGTTGTCGCGGATGATTCAGGACGCCGACCTGGCAGGGAACTCATACTGGATTCTTGAGGGCAGCGAGTTTGTGCGACTACGCCCCGACTGGGTCGACGCGATCGTTGAGGAACGTCTAGTCAAGGGCAGCCGCGGCGAGTTGGGCGCCGGGCAGGTGGGGTGGCGCAAGGTTGGTTACCTGTACACCGAGGGCGGCCGTAACTCCGGCAACGACCCGGTGGGGTTCTTGGCCGACGAGGTGGTGCATTTTGCGCCGATCCCCGACCCATTGGCTTCATATCGGGGCATGTCGTGGCTGACGCCAATCCTGCGGGAGATTCAGAACGATCAGGCGATGACGACGCATCAGCGCAAGTTCTTCGAGAACGGCGCAACTGTGAACATGATCATCAAGCATGTGCCGGGTGCCGACGCGGAAGCGGTGAGGAAGTGGGCTGAAGAGGTCAACTCAAAGCACGCCGGCGCGGCGAACGCCTACAAGAACCTGAACCTCTACCCAGGTGCGGACGCCGAGGTAGTCGGCTCGAACTTCAAGGACATCGACTTCAAGAACGTGCGCGGCGGCGGGGAAACACGTATCGCCGCGGCGGCCGGTGTGCCACCGGTGATCGTCGGCCTGTCCGAAGGGCTAGCTGCCGCGACCTATTCCAATTATGGGCAGGCTCGCCGCCGGCTGGCCGACGGCACCGCACACCCCTTATGGGAGAACTTAGCGGGTTCTATCGAGCACGTGATGCCGTTCATGGGTGATGATGTGCGGCTCTGGTACGACGCCGACAATGTGCCGTTCCTGCGGGAGGACGAGAAGGACGCTGCGGAGATTCTGCAGGTTCGGGCCGCCACCGTTGCATCATTGATCGCCGCAGGATATGAGCCGGATTCCGTTGTGATCGCGGTCGACTCGGGCGACCTGCGCCTGCTTCGGCACACCGGGCTGATGTCGGTCCAGCTCTTGCCGCCCGGCACCAGCACGTCGGCGCAGGCCGACCAACCGAGCGATGGAGGTTCGGAAGATGACGACGACTGAGGAGCGCCTGACACGCCCACCTATGGCCAGTGTGCGGGAGACGCCGTTCACCGTGGTGCGCGCTGTCGAGGACGGCGAGCCTGACGACGGGCTCACGCTGGACGGATTTGGCGCAGTGTTCGATTCGCGCACCATTATCGACTCCTGGGAGGGCCGGTTCGCCGAACTTTTCGCGCGTGGCTCGATGAAGCGTTCATTCCGCGAGACACCCCCTAAAGTTCAGTTCGACCACGGCCGGCATCCGATGATCGGCTCGATCCCGATCGCGGCGCTACGTTCAATCGCCGAAGAAGTGGACCCAGAGCTTGCCCCCAATGGGGGCGCCCACATTGTCGCCCGCGTTTTCGATAACTGGTTGATGGCCCCCGTGCGGGACGCGATCGCCGCCGAAGCGATCTCGGGCATGTCGATGCGCTTCTCGGTTGTCCGTGAAGTCTGGACGACGCACGACGGCAAGCAAATCCGCGACGAGCAAGCTCTACTGGCCCTGCTGCGGGAGGCTATCTATGACGATGTGCCCGACGACGAGTTGCCGATCCGCACGGTTAAAGAGGCCAAGGTGCCCGAGATGGGACCGGTGGTGTGGCCGGCGTACACCGACACCTCGGTGTCGATGCGTTCCAAGGTGATCGACCTGGGGCGCCTCCATGAACCTGAGCAGCGCAAGCTGCTCGCCGAGGCTGTGTTCATCGCGGACGCAGCCTCGCAGGACGATGACACGCAGCGAGACACCGCCGAGGTAGTCGAGCACCCGTCTGAGTCCGACGACGCGCAGCGATCCACACCGGTAGGTGAGCGCCCGTCGAATCAGCGCAAAGCCAGAGCAGTCGAGCTTCGGCAGGCGCGCGAAACGATGAAATCCATCTACAAGAAAGGATCGCCGCGATGAGCGACGACACCGAGGAAGCCCGCACCGCTGGGCCGACCCTCACCCATTCCCAGTCCATCAAGCGTCTCGAAGAGATCTACGCCCGCATGGAAGAACTCGGCGAGGCCGACGACCTCACCGACGAGGAGGACAACGAGTTCTCCGAGCTACGTTCCGAGTTCGCCGAGATCGACGAGCACCGTAAGCGCCTGGAGCGGGCCGCCGAACTCGCGTCGGTACGCACCGCCGCCGCCGGCGTGAAGTCCTCACGGAAGCTGCGCCTGGAGCGGGGCTCCAACTCGCAGGGCTCCCGCGATGACTACGACCGAGACTCCATCCTTGAGCCGGATTCGGTTGAGGAGTGCAGGTTCCGCAATCCGTGGGATCTGTCGGAGGTTCGCACCTTCGGGCGCGGCCAGGGCGAAGTTGCTGGGGAGCTTCGTTCCCGGGCATTGTCGGCGATCGAGAAGATGTCGGGCTGCAGCGACAATGTGCGGCAGGCCGCCACCAACATCATCGAACGTTTCGATGATGAGCGTGGTTCGCTGGCGAAGCAGTGCCTTGCGACGTCGTCGCCGGCGTATCTGCGGGCGTGGTCGAAGTTGGCGAAGAACCACGGCGATTCGCTGACCGAGGATGAGAAGCGGGCTATTGAGTCGGTGCGCGCCATGTCGCTCACCGACAGCGCTGGCGGCTACTTGGTGCCTTTTCAGCTCGATCCGACCGTCATTATCACCTCGTCAGGGTCACGTAACGACATCCGGCAATTCGCCCGGCAGGTCGTGGCCACCGGCGACGTGTGGAACGGTGTGTCTTCGGGTGCGGTCACCTGGACGTTCGCCGCTGAAGGTGCCGAGGTGGCCGATGGGGCAACGACGTTCGCTCAGCCGAGCGTCACCACCCGTAAGGCGCACGGTTTCGTCCCGATCTCGATCGAGGCGTTGGAGGATGAGGCCAATGTCACTTCGGAGGTGGCGAAGCTTCTGGCGTTCGGCAAGGATCAACTGGAGTCGACGGTGTTCATCAGTGGCGCCGCTGGGTCCAATCAGCCGGTCGGTCTGATCACTGCGCTGGACGGTTCGTCTGCGGAGATCAACCCGGCCACCGCTGAGGTGTTCGCCCTGGCCGACGTGTACGGGACGCAAGGCGCGTTGCCGGCACGGTTCCGAGGTAACGCCTCGTGGCTGGCAAACAACCTGACGTACAACACGATCCGTAACTTTGACAGTGCTGGCGGTTCAGCTCTGTGGGAGCGGATCGGTGCGGACAGGCCGGCGCTGCTGCTTGGGCGTCCTGCCGGTGAGGCTGAGGCAATGAACTCGACCGCCGACATTGATGCTGGCGCCACCGAGGATAACTTCCTGCTGGTCTTCGGCGACTTCGACCACTACGTCATCGCCGACCGTGTCGGCATGTCGGTCGAGTTCATTCCGCACCTGTTCCACACGGGCAACAACCGTCCGAGTGGCCAGCGCGGCTGGTACGCCTACTACCGGGTGGGCGCGGGAGTGACGAATAGCGGGGCGTTCAAGGTCATGAACGTGGTGACTGCGGCGTAGGTAGCGGTCTGAAAGTGTTGCTCGCCGGGGTTGTCCGAAACCCCGGCGCCCCGGCGGGCATCACACCCCCCTAGAGATTTGAGGAAACGAAAAATGCCCGTCGTTCGAGCTAAAGAACCGTTCGCCTACACCGACACCAATGGTGTGCCGCGCACCGTGCGCACTGGTGACCTGTTCAACGACAACGATCCGTGCGTGAGGAAACGCCCACATCTGTTCGAGACGGTTGAGGTGGCCGCATCCCGCGCTACTGAGACAGCGTCAGCGGCGCCCGGTGAGGTGCGGGCCGCCCGTAGCACTCCAAGGAAGGCAGCGAAGGCGGCCGCGAAAAGTCCAGCCCAGGACGATTCCTAGCCGATGCCTGTTGACTACGCGGCGGCGGCCCTGGCGGCGGCTCGCCGCTGGTGCGGTTGGGCGGTCACACCCCCCGAGGAGGATGTGACGGTCACCGTGGACGGCCCCGGCACCAAGGTGCTGTCGCTGCCGTCGCTGCATGTCACTGAGGTGACGGCTGTGGTCGAGGACGGTGTAGAGCTCGACGTGGACGATTTGCGGATTTCGCGCAACGGGCAGATTCGCAAGCGTTCCGGTGCCTGCTGGACTTCGGCCTATGCCGGGGTTGTGGTGACAATGACGCACGGCTACACGACCGCACCAGATTTCGACGCGGCGGTGGAGCAGGCTGCGGCGTCGTTGACGGCGTCAGCAAGCCGTGACGCGGCGGTGAAGCGGGAGAAGATCGTCGATGTCGAATACGAGTGGTTCGCGGATGGGTCGGTGTCCCAGTTCCTGAACACGTCGCTGCTGGCGCCGTACCGGATTCTGCCGGGGCCATGAGCACATTCGGCGGTCAGACGGTGACGTTCGTCGCGGTCACCGAAACCGGCGACGCCGGCTATCTCGGGTTAAAGACCAAAGCCCGCGCCGGAACAGCGGTGGAGGGGTGTCAGTTTCAGCCGGCGAAGTCGCAGGAAACCCCTGACGGGCAGACAAACGTCGCCACCGAGGTGTGGCGGTGCACGGCACCACCTGACGCGGCGGTGTTGGCTGCCTCCCCGGGCGATGAGTTGACCTACGACGGCGACACGTTTGAGGTTGACGGCCCAATCTTGCTGAGGCACAAGAAGGACGGCTCGGTGCATCACGTGACGATCATGTGCAAGCGGCAGGCAGGCTGATGGCCAATCCGTTCGCGAAATTCGGAGTGTCGGACTCCGAGGTGGCGAAAGCTTTGCGCGAGTCGGCCGAGGTTGACGCCGGGCTTAACGAGTTCATGAAGAACGAGATCGTTCCGTATGGGCGCAGCATCTCCCCGGTTGACTCAGGAAAGTACGCCGCGTCGTGGAAGATCATCAAGAAAGCGAAGAAGGGCCGCGGGGTTGTCGGCCCCACCGACTTCAAGGCCCACTGGGTTGAGTTCGGAACCGGTTCGCCCGGCCCGACAGACGCCCATGCGCCCGTTCAGAAAACCGCCGAGCATTTCGGCGGCGACCTGACGACGGGGATCGGCGACGAGTAGGTGAGCGCCCCGCTGTACGGCTACGACGCCCCCGACGTTGAGGATTTCACGACAGCGTGGATGCAGCCGTTGATGCGCTCAGCGGTCGAGCGCGGCATCGACGACACGCTGCCGTTCTGTGTGGTGTCACGCATTTCTGGCCCCGATGATCCCGAGGCGGGCACCGACGATCCGGTGGTGCAGCTCGACTTCTACGCAGACGGCCCGGGAGCCGCCAAGCAGGCGGCGAACGACGGTCACCGCCGCATGATGCTGCTCGCCCGGGAGTCCAACGATGTGACCCTCTCCGACGACTCGGTCGCTAACTGCGACTTCGTCGAGACCCTGTTGAAGCCGTTCCGCATGGCTTACGAGCACGACCAGATCGTGCGTTACACGGCCCGCTACCGCGTGGGCCTCTCCTACGTCGCCATCGCCTAGATGGTGCGCGGACCCTGTGCCGCACCCTCCAGCCCGCGTAATCGCCGGATGCCTTCCGGTTCATCCCTTCCGAAAGGAGCGTCGCTATGACGCAGCCTGCAACCGGCACAACCCCCGCGGCCGGCGGCTACACCACTGTTGACAACCGCTTCCAGGGCGGGCACCGGAGCGGTCTGATCGCGGTCCTGTTCCGCGATGCCCGCGGCGCCGCCACGAACATCTCCCCGCACTCGGATTCCTCGGGCACCTACGGATGGTCACCGTTTGCCCAAGATGACACCCTGCGTGAAGATTTGTTCGCCGAGCTGCGCGTCGGCGGGTTCTGGGTTCCCAACCCCGACACCAACGAGGGATGGTATCTGGCGGGCGCGTTCGGTGAAGGCAACGGCCCGTCAACCAAACCGTCCATCGACACCGAAGACCAGATGATCGAGCAGAGCAACTGGCCGTTCGAGTCGCAGATCACCAAGCAGGACGAGCCGTTCACGTTCCAGGCGCTGCAGAACCTGCAGCCCGCGATTCAGCGGCTGCGGAAAAACCTGCCACTGTCGGATTCCTCGGGTACCACGATCGTCGAGGGGCCGGGCGTCGCGGACGCGGGATGGTCGCAGCCTTTGGAGTCCGACGAACCGCTGCGCCAGTTCCTGCTGTACGGGATTCGCAAGCGTGGCGGCAAGTACCTCTACGAGGTCGACGCCTACGACGCCTGCCGACTCTCCAACGTCGGTGAACGCACCTACGGCAAGAAAGGCACCGCCGCCGAGTTCACCTACCGGCCAGTCCCGAGCGGCTATTTCATGGGCTTGCAGGACGGCGAGTACAAGCCGATCATCAAGCACACCTTCGTCGGTGGTGAGGCGTGGACCGATCTGTACGGTTCGCCGACCTCGCAATACACAGTGACGTTGGGTTCACCGTCTGCAGGTGACTTCACCCTCACCTACGGCGGCTTGACGACGGCGAGCATCGCCTACGACGCCGCCAGCACTGCGGTCAAGACCGCGCTGGTCGCCCTCGATGACGGCTACGGCACCGCCGACTGGACGGTGGCCGGCTCGGGTGGTGGCCCGTACACGGTGACGGTGCCGTCCGTGGCGAAGGCGCTGACCGGTTCAGGCGCCGGCCTGACCGACGGCACGTTCTCCGTGGTCGCGGTGACCAGCTAACAGAACCTCGCAGAGTGCGTGCCCGGGCTGGACGCGCACTCTGCGAGCTTCACCCCTTCCGGCCCGCCCAACAAGCAATAGAGGAATCCAGCCCAATGAGTGATGACGCGCACCCGATCAAGCCCCGCGAATCCCGCGAGCAGGCCACCGAATACCTCGGCTTTATGGCGTCGGTGGTGTATGACCTCGGCGACGGAGAAACGTGGGAACTGCCGAACCCGTCCTTCATGCCGCCAGAGATGAAGGACCGGTATCTGGAGCATCTGCGGTTCCTCTCCGAAGACCTGGACACCAAGCCGCGCAAGAATCCGGTGACCGGCGACGAAGATCAGATTCAGCAGTATCCGTTGCGGTACAAAAAGAAACTCGTCAACGACGAGGAGCTGTTGTGTGTCGCCCTGATGGGCTCCGAGGGCGACTACCAGCAGTATCTGAAGGACCGCACCCGGCCTGCGGTGTATCAACGCTTCCTAGCCGCCGGTGGTGTGCCGGGCCAGGTAAACACGGCCTGGCAGATGATGCAGCGACAGTTACAGGAGCGCCTGGCCCGAGATTCCAAAAGTCTTTGATGCTGTCGCATTGTGGTGTCGCTATCCGAACGAGATCGAGGCCGACCTCCGATACCGCGGTATTGACATTCGGGACTGGCACCAGGGCAACCCCGACGGCCGGGGCTGCCTGAAACTGTCGAGCAGGCTGCTGCTGAACCTGGTGTATCGGCTGCCCGAGTCCTCAGAGTTCAAAACGATGGCAGCGCCGCCGTTCGGGCGTGACGGCGACTGGACGGAGTTGCAGCGCATGGTCGCTCACCTCACGAACGAAACGTCGGCAAACCGGGCCGCGAAGTACGCCGGCGGGGAGAACGAATACCAGTACACGGTGTTCACGTCGCCACTGGAGCGCCGCGAGCAGGCCGACGAGGCCGCCGCGGAGATGGATTTTCAGGAAGACGAGTTTGAGAAGTTGCTGGCGTCCTTCGATTGAGAGGCGGTGAACGCGTGGGCATTCCGATTCCGGTAGAGGCGAAGCTCGACCAGCGTTCAGCGACCGCCGCCGCCAATCGTGCTGAGCGGGTGTTCGCCGACGCCGGCCGCGACGCCGGGAAAGCATTCACGTCGGGGTTCAAGGTCGATGGTGTCGAGCGGGATCTGAAGAAGATCGGCGACAAGGCATCTGACAGCTACGACCGGGCTCGCGATGCTGCAGGGAAGCTGCGCTCCGAAGAGGAGAAGCTGCAGAACTTGCGGGAGCGCGGCGCCCGCAACGATCAGGTGGTGTCCCAGGCCGAGCGGGTGGAGAAGGCCCGCCGCGCCGAGGTGCGGGCGATCCGCGACGCCACGAACGCCTACGAGGATTATGAGCGGGCCGCGGAGTCGGCCGGGCGGCAGGGCGGGGAGAACTTCCTGTCCGGTTTGTCCGGTGCGGGCGCGGGGAGCTCAGGTCAGGACATGGCCGATGAGTTCGCAGGCGGCTTCGCGGGCTCCACGATGCTGGCCCGGCTGGGATTAGCGGGAGGGCCGATCGGGCTGGCGCTGGCCGGGGCGGCCGCGTTGGGCGTGGTGGCGGGCCGCGAACTGGCCCGGGGCATCGCCGAGGGCATGGCCACAATCCAGATGCAAGACGTTTTCCAGGGCCGCATGGGCTTAGATGAAGCGTCGATGGCGCAGTACGCCTCCGCGGCCGGGGCCGCCTACGCCAACAACTGGGGCGCCTCAGTGGCCGACAACCTGGCCGCCGCGCAGGTCGCGTTGCAGTCGGGGATCATCGACACCGGCGCCACCGACGCCGAAGTGCAGACCGTCATCGAGCAGTTGCAGGGCATGACGGTGGTCACCGACGCCACCGCCGCCGAACTGTCCCGCTCGATCACCACCATGATGCGCACCGGCATGGCCGACAGCGTGTCGGAAGCCTCCGACATTATCGTCGCCGGATTCCAGGGCGGCCTGAACATTTCGGGCGACTGGCTCGACACCCTTAACGAATACTCCACCCAGTTCCGCAAACTCGGTTTGGACGCCGACCAGGTGCTCACCCTGCTGAGTCAGGGGCTGGAAGGCGGCGCACGTGACACCGACAAGGTTGCTGACTCGCTCAAGGAGTTCAGCATCCGGGCGGTGGACGGCTCCAAGACAACCCGTGAAGGCTTTGAGGCGTTGGGGTTCAGCGCGGACGAGATGGCCCGCCGCTTCGCCGAGGGCGGGGATGCGGCGACAGTCGCGCTGGGCGCCACACTGGAGGCGCTGCGCGGGATTGACGACCCGATGCAGCAGGCCCTGATTTGGCAGCGCCTGTTCGGCACCCAGTTCGAGGACATGGGTGATGCGATCAACCAGTTCGATATGTCGTCGGTGGGCGCGGAGTTCAGCGCGTTGCAGGGAACCGCGGAGTCTTCGACGAAGGCCGCGACCGACAACTTCAAGACCGAGTGGGAAGCGGCGACCCGCACCGTGGAGCAGTACTTCACGGACCTGAAGACGGGCCTGGCAGACTGGGCGACGAGCCTGCCGATCATCCGCGACATCCCCAACGCGATTCAGAACATGTTCGGCGACGGGCCTCGGGTGACGCCGGGCGGGCCAGTAGTTCCGGCGATTGTCGCACCGACAACAACATCTGGCGGGGTGCAGGGGCCGGGGATTACGGGCGGTGTCGGTCCAGCGGTGGCGCCGCCTCCCGGCGGGGGTCACAGCACGGTGCAGAATCCACTGCAGAATCCACTGCTGGCACCGTTTGTGCCGGGCGGGCTGCCGGCACCCAGCGTGGTGACGCCGGCCTCGCCGTCGGCGCCGGTGCAGGGGCCGCAGATCCCGATCTTGACTGATGCGCAGGCCGAGGCGCAGAAAGAAATCGAGAGGTTTGCCGCATCGGGCGGTGTCGCAGCATCTAGCGCGCCGCGGTCAACGTCAGCGGCGCAACCCCGCCCGCAGGTCACCGTTGAGGACTTCGGGACGGCGGCGCGCACTGATCTGCAGAACGTGTCAGGCGAGATCGGGTCCGCGTTAGACCAAGACCTGGGGATTTCCAAAGGTTTGCCGGGGATCGTGGAGAACGCGGTCCGCGCGGTCGCTTCGTTCGCGGCCGCCCCCTTGGTGGGGCCGCTGTCGGCGATTTCCAACGCTGCCGGGGATGAGGGGTCTGGCCTCATGGGGATTCTGGCGTCGACAGGAGCCCTGGGGTCGCAGTTCACGCCCGGGGCGTCCAATATCGGGCCGGCGGCATTGCAGCCTGGAGCGTTGGGATTGCCCTCTCCTGCCGCGTCCGGCCCCGGAGGCACGAACCCGGCAATCGGGCAGATCGCTGAAATAGCCGGCGATTTCGGGCTAGTCCTCACTTCCGGTCGGCGAAATGAGCCCGGTAGCCACCACAACGAGGGCGAGGCAGGCGATTTCGCCCCACCCGGCGGTGGCCGTGACACCGACAGCATGCTGGCGTTCGCCACGTATATGCGGGAAAACTTCGGCGGCGACCTCGCTGAACTCATCTACCATGATCCCCGGTTCTCGGGCAGCCAGATTGATGAGGGCCGCGCCGTTCCCGATTCGGTGTTCGCCGGGGCCGGCGATCATCACGATCACGTGCATGTGGCGACGCGCAGTCCGACGTTGTCTGGCTCCGGGCGCGGCGCGCTAGGGTCACCTTCCTTCGCCTCGACAGGTTTGCGCTCCAGCGGCGGCCCTGTCCCTGTGTTTGTGGTGAATATGGCGGGGATGGCTGGCGGTGTGTTCGGCTCCCCACTTGCCGGGCCGGGGGGCTCCCCTGCAGCGCAGGGTGTGGGTGCACCGTCCACTGCCGGCCCGGGCGCGCTGAGCGCCCCGTTGGCGCCGTTGCCCGCAGGCATCGGCGGCGGCGGCGGCCCGCTGGGTCTCCCCGGTGTGGGAATGCCGCAGAGTTTCGGGCCGGGCACCAGTCTCGGCGGCCAGTCCTATCCCGGGCAGGGCGGCGGCGAGGGCGGCATCGGATTGGGCGGCATGGCGCTCGACGGGATTATGGCCGCCACGTCAGGTTTGGACATGCTGGCCCCGGGAGCGGGGGCGGCGGCGAAGATCGGCATTCAGGTCGCCAACCGGACCGCGAAGTATGCCGGCCAGGTCGCCGGTATCGGGATCGGCGGCCTACTGGACACCATCACCCCGGCGGGCGACAACCCGAAAGCCTCCATCGGTAATTCGTGGTTCGGGAAGATCGCCGGCGGCATCGCCAGCGCAGCGCCAGCATTGCCGAATATGGCGGGCAAGAAACCCGCGCCACCGAACCCCAACGACCCCGGCGCGGGTGAGCAAGGCCAGGGCGGCAACACCATCAACAACACCGTCAACATGACGAACAACCACGCCACCGAAGACATGGCAGGTAACCAAACGGTCCGCGAGATGGGGGCGATGTACTCCGCTCCGGGGTCACAGTGACCACAGCGTTGCGTGTCCCCGCCGGCAGGGCCACCCCGCACGGCGCCTACTACTTCCTGCGAGGCACCCATCCGCGGGTGAAGCTGGCGGCCTACGACGGGTCGGTGGAGATTGACCTGATGGGCGGCGGCGCGCTGCCCGACAAGTTCGACTCCCCGGAGTGTGTGCAGATTAACGGCCCCATCAAAGGGCTGATCGGGCCGTGGAAGTTCATCGACCAGCAGGGCGCGAACGAGGACGGCGTCACCTACCTCGATTCGGTGAATGAGCCCGCGATCGTGGAGATCCCGGTCAGGATCGTGGCCCGCGACGGCCAACATTTGCGCCAGGTCGTTGACAAGCTGTTCGGGTCGATCGACAAGGCCCGCACCTCCCGACTGTCGTGGTTCACCTTCGAGCGTGGCTTCTGGTGGGCCGATGTCCGCTGGGCCGACAAACCGCCGGGCGGGCTCAATTTGGGCGGGCAGCGCCGCAGCCTGCAAACCACCCTGGTGCTGCGGTCGGACCGCGGCGCGTGGCGCACCTACGACGATGTTGCCGAGTTCCGGTTCGCCTACGAATCCCTGACCGACAGCTTCGACACCGACTATGTCGCGGAGAAGGCGATCGGCCCGGACTGGGCGGTATTTCTGTCCGCGCCCGGCCGCGGCTACCCGTATGCCCACCGGGGCTCGGTGCGGTGGCGGGATGATCCGAACAAGTTCCTGTTCACCGAAGGCGCGTCCTATGTGGCCACGCACAAGACGTTCACCACGCAGACGGACAACCAGGTCAACGAGATCGTGCTCGACACGATGCTTGAGTTCGGTGGGCGCACCCTGATCTTGGGCCGGTACGGGCGGCGTTCGGACGGGTCGTGGAACGGCTACGGGGTGGGGGCGTGGCTGCGTAACGCCTCGGTGCAGTTGGTGGCGTTCAACAATTTTCATGAGACCACGATCCGCACGTGGCCGAACCTGGTGCCGCCGCAGTTCGGGGAGAAGTGGCGACTGGAGTGCGGCGGCCTCGACGGCGACGGCGTGTTCAGTGAGCGGGTGTTTCGGGTGAAGCGCGGCGCCGGGGCGGGCATCACGACGTTGTACGCCAAGGATTCCGATGCGGTGTCCCCGTTGGGTGTGTCGTTTCGGGGTGGCGGCGGGTTCGGCGGCTACGCGGCCGGCGCCCTGGTCACCCAGGGCACACCGGCGTCGATCCGTAAAACCTCGGCCGGGGATGCGACCGAGACGACGCAGTCCGGGTTCCTGCGGCGCATCAACATCGGCGACATCGACCGCCACGACGAGTACACCCTCGTCGGGCCGGGCACCTTCAGCATTGCCGCGGCACCCGGATCAACATCCATGGTGGAGTACGGGCCGCTGCTACCCAACCAGGTGGTGCAGTTGCGCACCGACACCCGCCGCACCGCGGTCGTGGACCTCACCCGGATACCGGCGACCGCCGACGAGCTGGCCGAATATCGGGACGCGCTCAGGGATCTGGAGTCGTTCGCGCCGATCGCGAACATCGGCCCCACCCTGGAAGCCAACGCGTCGGCGTTCGGGGTGACCCCGCCGCAGGGCAACATGCACCGGTTGAAGCGGGGCGCGTTTACCCGCCCGATCCCGCGGAAGTCTCCGGGCCGCCCGCCGGAGCCGGTGCAGGTCGCGGTGAGCATTTCCGGCGGCAACAGCGACTCGCGGGTCATCGCGTCGGGGAGTTCGCTTCGGCGTTACCCCAACTAGGTTCCCCGGCAACACAATTCAATACACGGAACATCCTGCGAGGGAGGTTGAGCGATGACTGATGTGCTCGACCACCCGAAGCGGTCGTTCTGGACGAAGGAGCTCGATTCGGGGGTTCCGTGGCGTCAAGCTGAGGCGGCCAAAGCGGTCGCCGACGAGTTCACCTCCAGCGACACCGACTACACGGTCACCGTGTGCGACAAGTTCTGGCAGCCGATCGGGGTCGCCGGGAACTACATCGAAATCTCAGGCACGATCCCACGCAACGCCGCCCCGCAAGCCACCCTGAAACTGCCCGAGAACCATTGGCTCGACCCGTACCTGTCGCAGTGTGAGAACACCATGGTCGGCGTCCTCATTGAAACCGAGGGCATCTCCGAAGCGTTCTACGTCAAGCGGCACCGCGAGAAGCTCGGCGAGGACGGGGTGGTCACCCTCACCACCGAGCTGGTGGGCATCTGGGACATCCTGAACTATCTGCCGATCTGGCCGTCGTGGTATCTGCCCATCGCCGCGCAGCCGTTCAGCCACGCCATCTACTTCGGTTCGCTGTGCACGGTCATCGAGTCGATGGCCGCCCAGCCGTCGCTGCGCATCCAGTCGGGGCTGTTCGAGTTCTTCAACAACGCGCTGAGCTTGAACCCGGATGTGCGGGCCTGGGTGGGCACGATGCTCCAAGCCATCGAGAACGACCCCCAGGTCGGGTCGGTGCTGAAAACGCCGCTGTATGTGGTGCGCACCGGGCTGCTGACCGATTCGTCGCCGACGTTCGTCCGCACGGTGAGGATGGAAACCGTCGGCCAGGTCGTCGCCGACATCACCAAGGCTTACGGCGTCGATGTGCGGATCTCCCTGTGGCGGCCGGGCGACCCGCAGCCCGACAAGTACGCCAACCTCACCCACGCCACCTATGTGATGACGTGCAAGGACCGTAGCCAGGTGGAAGGCCCGACGAAGACCGCTCTGGATTCGGCGTTGCGGTTCGTCGTGGACGCGCAAGGGTCACTGTTGGGCAAAACCCTTGACCCGCTGCTGAACCCGGACGGCGAGTACGCCCCCGAGGGCATCTACATCGCCCCCACCCTCGGTCTGGTGTTCGTGCCGCCGTATGCGCAGCTGGAAACCCCGGACACCATCGTCGCTGACGGTGAAGTGGTCCGCTCTAAGTCGGCGTTGATGACCTACGAGATCGTCCGATCAACGCCCCTTGGGTGGCAACATGTGATCGGCGGAAAGAGCCCCAAATGGTTGGTCTGCGCCCCCCGGGCAACCGGGGGGCGCAGGCTAACCGCCAACTTTGAATGACCTTCTGAACGCCTGGTATGCGTTCGTGATCGACGTGGCCCAAATCATTTTGGGATTCACCGGCGTGCCGTCGAGCCTGCTGGACGGGTTCCTCAACGATGCGTTCTTCGCGTTCCAACTGATTCAGCACTACTCGCGGCGCTCCGATGTCGGCCCGTTCCACCCGGCGATCGAGGTGTTCACCCCCACCAACTCCAGCCCCTACAACGTCGAAGCCCTGTTTCAACTCATCCAGGTGCTGTGGGACTCCCGGGGGTACACGACGGCGGTGTGCACGTTCCGCGGACAGAACGGGCCGTTCAAACTCGGGCGCGACATTTTCCCCGGCGCACTCATGACGCTGGTGTACGCGTCCCGCACGAAAATGTTCACCGACCACATCGAGCTGATCAGTTTTAAATCTAACCGCACCAGCAGGGAGTTGACCGTGACCCTGGGGGACGGCAAACCGATCCAGCATCCGATCGTGGAACTCAAGCGCAACATCAGTGAAGCCATCGCATCGTTCAACGTGGCGACGCTGGCTCCAGGCAGCTAAGGGAGACAATGGCTTTCAGCACCGAGTGGCGCATGGTCCCGAACTACAACGGATACGGAGGCAACTGGTTCGTCATCGGCCTCTCAGAGCTGGCGTTCCGCGTCGAGGACGACGGCACCATTTCAAACCTGTTCCTGGCCGCCGCGTCCCCGCAGGGCGGTTTGCCTCAGGGCGTGTCCAACATCCCCGCGCTACTCAAAGGCCCGCCGGGGCGGGCGCCGTCGCTGGTGATGGGAACCTTCACCGCGCTGGACAACGACGATCCCACCGAGCCGTTCTTCGACATCCAACTGATCGCCGAGGAAACCGAGGTGTCGGCGGCGGTGTATCAGGTCAATGCCGCGCTGCGCGCCGGCCAGGATGGGGAGCCGGGGGCGGCGCTGATCACCCCCGACGATTACGGCACCCCGGTGGTCGGGCAGGCGCTCACTGTCGCCGCCGGGGAGGCGACATTCGAACTCACCTACCCGAAGGTGGGTGGACTGCATCTGCCTGCCTCGATTTCCTCGGCACCGGACGGGTCGACCGCCGAGGTCACCATGGCGGTGTTCGACGTGTCAGCCGGCGTCTACAACTTCGACTGGATACCGGCCGTGCGCGGCAACGCGGTTACGATCGCCTCATCCACTGACTGCCAGGTCGACCTGATTGTCCGCAAGGACGATGAGACGGGCGGCAACATCATTGGCCGCGGTGTCGGAATCCCCGGCGTGGCCACACATCAGCCCAACATTGTCTCCGGCGTCGAGTCGGGCACCAATGTCGTAACGGCAGGCGCTGCGGCCACCATCTACGTCCGAACCAAGCGGATGTCGGGGGCGGCGACTTACGGGGCGGCGAACACCACGGCACGGTTCGAAATGCAGGTTGTGCCGGCGTGACCGACACCTGGGAGCAGATCTTTGCCGAGGTCGGCAAGGTCCCGGGCTCCACTGCCCAGCAGCCGGCCAAGAAAACCGTTCAGGCGCTGCAGGAAGAGTCGGAGTACGCGCGGAAGCGTTACGCCGCCGATGTGGCGGTGTCGATGGGGGCGGTCGACACCGGAGCCGATTTCGACCCGTTCGCCGCGCTGGCCGACATCGCCGAGGGGAACTCCGACGCGATCGACGACCTCGATGACCGGATTGCGTCACTGGAGGGCGACGTGGGGACCGGCATCCCCGGCGACATCACCGCGCTCGACGTTCGCGTCACCGCCCTCGAGGCTGCGGTGACCGCGCTGGATGCCCGCGTGACCGCGCTAGAGCCGTAAACGAACCAACCAGGAGAGCAGGATTCAATATGGGGCTTGGGCCTTCCGCTGCCACCGTCAACGAGTTTCTTGACACGATGTTCGTCGCCCCCGGCGTGTGGGTGGAGCTGCACACCGGCGACCCGGGCACCAACGGTGCTTCCAACATCGCCGACACCGATGGCCGCCAGTTGGCGTTGTTCACCCGGCCTTCTGACGGTTTAGCGCAGACCACGGGCGCGTTGCCGCAGTTCGTCATCGGCGCCGACCAGACCATCACTCACGCCAGCGTGCACACCGAGCTCGACGGCGGGACGTGGCGCTGGAACCTGGTGGCGAACTCGCCCATTCAAGTCGTCGACGGGGATGTGCTGATCCTCGGCGACGGGGTCGAGTTCCGCATCGAGGGCTGGACGGCCTGATGGCGGTAAAACGCATCGGGGTCGGCTACACCGCGTCCTACCTGGCCGGCGGTGATGCCGCCGGGTCCAAGAGTGTCACCGTCAACGTTGGGGCGGGGGAGAACACCTACGGCATCGTGGCCTACGGCATCGTCGGGGATTCCGATATCGACGGCGCCACCTTGGATGTGACGTGGGATTCGGTGGCGATGACCTCGCTGCTGACGACGCCGCTGCTGTTCGACACTGACAACTCAATTCTGACCGGCTGGATCATCGAGAACCCCGGATCAGGTTCGGTGACCGCCAGCTACGCCGATCTACCGTTCGGGCTGCTGACCAAGAATCTGTTCGTCGCCGCGGTGGCGGTGTCCAGCGTGGAACCACTGGACCTGGACACGATCACCTCAGCAGTGGTCACTGAGGAAGCGTCAGGGTCGGTGTCCACCAGCGGCGTCACCGTGGCCTCCGGGGTGCCGGCCGACCGGGTGATTTCGGCGCATCTGATCGGGAAGCTCCGCGCGTTCTCCGGTTTCTCCGGCACGAAACTCGCCGCGCCGCTCCTGGCCGGGGGCGGGCAGTTGATGTTGGGGGAGTCGCGCGGCGATGCTTCCGTGGATGCCACCGCTACCCACACCGCGGCATCGGGCAACTGGGCTGCGTGGGGGCTCAACTTGGACGCGTTGCCGATCGACGGTGTGGGGTTTTCCAGCGCGGTCACGATCCCGGCGGGCAGTTTCGGCGCCGACCTGTACCGCTTCGCCGAACCCCACCCCGACCGCTACTACGTGGTGCCCGCCGCCGGAACGTCTGATCCGAACCTGATCGCGGGCGCGGCGACCACGCGGGGCGCTAACGGTGTCGATATGCCGGTGTGGCAGAAAGACCCCGACGACACATTGGAATACACGCTGCGGTGGAGCAATCATCTCGCTGACGACGACGACATCATTCGGGTCGAGCACCGCGCCGACGGGCTGCAAATCTTCTCCGAACTGATCAACCCGGACATGCCGGCCGAAACACAGTTCTGGACGCGGGGTGCCACCCCGGGAATCACCCATCCGGTGCGTATCCGGTTCTGGACGCGACGCGGCCGACAGCACGACTTCACGGCGTTCATCGCCGGATCAAACTAGGTAGAGGGAGACGGCGATGGCCTTGGTGACAATCACCGGAAACACGATCCGCGAAGCCGGAACCCGCAAAGACAACCGGGCATGGGCGATGCGGTCGGTCGCCTACCAGTACGGCGGCGGAACCGGCGGCGTGGTCACCACCGGCGGCGATTGGCAGGAACTGCAGCCAGTGGCCGGCATCCTCACCTTCACCGCGGAGGCCGGTATCGCCGCGTTCCTCCGCACCCCCGACAACCACGAGTATCTCGTGCGGATTCCGGAGGCTGACGCCGGGCTGTGGGATGTGATTGAGGCGGGTATCGCGTTCCCGCCGAACACTGCCCAGGATCGCCTGGACGCCGCCGTCCGCCAGTATGTCGAAACCAACCGCTCAGACTTCCGCACTCGCGCCGTCCTGATCACCGAAGGTGAGGACGCCGGGAAGGCGCAGTGGGTGGATGAGAGCGACGTGCCGACTGGTGATCCGGTGGAGTGGTCGCAAGTGGTGTCTGAGGACATCGCGTCGATTGCCGCGGCTGCTGCCGCCCCCGACGCTGTTGACGCCGACCTCGCAGCCCGCGACATCACGTTCACCGACGAGGGCGACGGTGAAGGCTACTTCTCCATTGGCGGCTCCCCGGTATCGGGGACACTAGTCCCGCCGGCCGCGACATGGAGCGGGGTGGCGGGAAGGCCCAGCACCATAGCGGCGGGAGTCATCGGTGACGGCTCTACTGATGACCGGGCCGCCCTGGCTACCTCTGATGACACAGCCCTGGCTGCTGGTTTGCCGTTGATGTTGCCGCCAGGCACCTACAAAGTCAGCAGCAATATCACGATTGATTCCCCGGTGTGGTTCGCCGGGGATGCCATCCTCAAACCCGACGACGGGGTTACGGTCACCCTTGCTGGCGGCATCGCTGAAGCTCCACCGTCGCAGATTTTCGACCAGTCTGCCGGTGGCACAGTTGTGGTTGCATGGCAGGATTTGTTGCTGGAGTGGTTCGGTGCATTGGATTCGACGGGCGCAACGTCAGCGTCTGCGATTTTGGAAGACGCCATCAACTCAGCGGGCGCGTCGACTAGGGCGGGGTTCGGTTCCGGTACTGCATCGCAGCCGGTGACTCTGCGAATCCCGTTAGGTGTGTTCCTCATTGATCAGGACATATCGGTAGACGTTGAAAATTTTGGTTATGACAGTCCCGCAAGGGTTGATGCTGCACGACTCTATCTGGCGGGGGCGGGTGAAGGGGCCACGGTACTGAATGTATCCGCTACAAACGGCATCAAGATCAAGGATGCCCTCATTACCATCCAAAACATTCGGTTCTATAGCGCTGAAACAGCGAACACCATTCTGCAACTCGGCGATTCTGCTGGAGGGATCAACGCCCAAGTTAATCAGTCCACTGTCCAGCGGTGCTCATTCCACGGCGGCGGCACACAGTTGAAGTTTCGCGGCGTAGATTCGTCATTCCGTGACATCTTGTTCCGGGCCGCGAACGTGTGCATGATGGACGTGTTTGAGCATGACACCAATTCAAATCTGCTGATGTTCGACCGCTGCCATTTTGAGTTGATGGCGGTCGGCGGGACGATGGTGAAGATCAACGGCGGGAGTGCGGCGGCTAATAGGCATCACGGCATCACTTTTGGTGGCGGCTGCCACTTTGAGACGAACCGGCCCGAGGTGACGTGCGTTGAGATCACCAACTCGTCTCTGGTGACGTTCCTGGGTAACCAGTTCATTCAGGACGACGCTTTCAGCTCGCCTAGCCCAAAGGAGGCTGTGCTGCCGATGTTCCGGTTCATTGATGTCGGGAACATCAACTTTGAAAATTGCGAAATCTCGGCGATCAGCCCGGACGCTTCCAGTCCTGCGAACCTGAATAAGCTGTTTTCGCTGGGCGGCTCAGTCAAGGGGCTGCGGATTGAGGCGTCCTACATCAATCCGAAGATTGGGTCATCGAACGCCGGGGTGGATCACCTGTACCAGTCCGACGCGACGACCCCACTCACCAGCTACGGGTTGAACCTGATGGAGCTGGTGAACACGTTCGTCGGTTCTGGTTATAGCCTGCTAGAGGCGGGGCCAGAGGCGATCTCGGTGAACTCGACCACGTCGAAGTCGAAGCGTTGGGAGATGCGGTACGCCGACAATGACCTGGATTTCCTGTGGTCGAACAGTGCCGCCACGCTGCCGTCCACGCCGATGATGTCGATTACCCAGACCGGGCAGTTGTCAACCGCCTCGGCGATTATTTCCGGTGGTTCAATATCCGCAAACGGCAACGCAATTGGTGAACGGGTAGCGGTGCCCGCCAACTCCAGCGCCCCCGGCTCTATAGGGCAGTGGGCGATCAACGTCAACTACCTGTTCGTTTGCGTTAGCACGGATACCTGGGTGAGGGTTGCTGTCGCATCGTGGTGACTGTCCTGACTGTCGCCCCGTTGGGCGGCACCGACATGCGGAAGTGGTGCGGCGGCTGGGCGCAGCGGCAGGGCGCCGTGGTGGAGGTGCCCACCGCCGCCAATTTGTCGGTGAGGGCCATCCCCGACGCGGCCAGAGCGTTGGACACAGTAATCCGCGACACCCCCGGCAAGCTGATCGTGTTCGCGCACAGCCAGGGTGCGCAGGTGGTGTCGGAATGGCTGCGCGAATACGCGAGCGCCGACCCCGACCGGCTGGAGTTTGTGCTCACCGGCAATTTGGAACGCAAACACTACGGCTACGCGGCCCGTAAGCCTAAGTGGGTGTGGGGCGGCAACATTCGCGGACTCACCCCCGACGACACCGGCTACAAAGTCCTCGACATCGGACGCAAGGGCGACCTGTGGGCCAACTATCCCGGCGGCGTCCTCGCCATGCTCGGCTTAGCGTTGTGCTGGCCGCACCTCAACTACTCCAAGGTCAACCCGGACGCCATCGACCCCCGGCACGTTGTGAAGATTGTGGGCGGCACAACGTACGTGGTGTGCCCATGAACCCGCGTTATTGGGCCTGGTTCGACGTGCACAGGGCCAAGCTGTGGCAGATGGTGGCGGCGTCACTACTGATGGCCGGATTCACGTTCGCGATCGCCGCAGTCGTATTGGGGCCGTGGTGACTTACGGGCTCCCTGCCGGCACCCGAATATCGTACGGAGCACCAGGCTTCCCCGCATGGGTGACGCAGCTCGCTGACCATTTCGGGCTGAAAGCATCCACCTACCCTGGGCATCAAGAATCCGACCGGGACGAAACAGGTTTCGCACCCAACCCGCAACACCAAAACCGCGGCATCGACTGGGCCGGGCCGGTGTCGGACATGCAGCGTTTCGCCGACTACCTACTCACGATCCGCGCCCACCTCGAACAAGTCATCTGGGCCAACCCTGACGGTCGCAGGGTGGGTGTGGCCGGCGGCAGGGATGTCACCGCCGCCGCCTACTACAAAGCCGACTGGGCCGGGCACCAAGACCATGTCCACACCCGTCAATCCCATCCGATACCGATACCGGGAGGTTCGATGCCTGTATCCGGCGACCCTGTGTGGTTGGAGGATGTGTTGCGGCCCGCGCTCGGCGACCGCCTGAAAACCCTTGACGGCTGGCAGGACTCCGGTGTCGGCGGCGTCATGGGCGACATCTGGGGCACGGTGTGGCATCACACCGGAAGCGCCAAAGCTTCGGCGCAATCCATCCGCGACGGGCGCCCAGACCTGAAAGGGCCGCTGTCACAGCTGCACATCGCCCAGGACGGCACCGTCACCATCGTCGCAGTCGGGCCATGCAACCACGCCGGCAAAGGCTCCTGGGTGGGGCTACCCACCGATGACGCGAACACCCGCACCATCGGGGTGGAATGCGCCTACCCGAAAGACGCGACCAACCAGGCTGAACCCTGGCCTGACGCGCAAATCATCGCCATGCGGGACACCGGCGCGGCGCTCACAAAGCATCTCGGTGTGAACGTGTCGCACAACATCTCCCACAAGGAATGGGCGCAACACGGCCCTGCCGGTTGGCGGCAGGGGAAAACTGATCCGTGGCACCTCGACATGGACTGGTTCCGCGGTGAAATCCAGAAGGACATCGACGGGTTCGTGTTCCCCGGCGAACCCGGTTCGCCGCCGCCGATCAAACGGTTCCCCGACGATTGGGACGACCGCGAACTACTAGTGGAGGTTCTGCGGCAGCTGCGCGGACCCGCGTTGAACGGCTGGCCGCAACTGGGCGGCAAAAGTCTGGTGGATGCTGTCGCTGAGCTACGGAGCACGCTCTGATGGCCTGGCGCCCGCCGCAAACCGTGGGGGACCGACACCCTCGAATCCCCGACGCGAAAAAGCATCTGGGCAGGTTCTCCTACGGGTGCCACCTAGGCGATTCGGATGAGTACACGCCAGCGTTCGGCGTGGCTCTGCGTCAGTGGCAGACCAACATCGCCTACCAGGTCGCGTTCAAAGGCCGACCCGGCCCGACCGTGAACGAGATCGGCAGCTTTGATTGGGCAACCCAGAAGCAGATGGGCCTGTTGGAGCCGCCGCCGGCTGAGCAGCTGCCGTGGATCATCACCGTGTCCGGGCATTTGGGCACCTGGGACACCGGGCCTGCCTATTTGTCGGCCCTGCCGCTGCATGTGCAGGGCAAAGCCATCGTGCAAGGGGTGGGGTATGACTCGCACTCCATCCCGTTCAACAACCAATCCGGCATGGATGAGTTGAATCGGATTGTGCATCACGTGAAGCCTGCCGGTGTGCCGTGGGCTATCGCCTCTCATTCGCAGGGCGCGATCATCACGTCGGACTATTTGCAGCATCACGTGGTTGACCACCAGGGCGTGCCTGCCTACAGCAACTTCCGCGGCGGTATCCACTTCGGTTCGCCACGCCGGCCGCGGGGTGTTGTGGCGCCGTGGATCACCGACCCGCCGCCACCGGACTCCGAGGGGCTTGACCCCGATTGTCTGCCCGCGCAGATCCCCGGTGTGCACGAGGCCAGTCGCCGCAAAGACCTGTACGCCGACAAGAAGAACGACGATGCCGGGGAGATGAAGCAGGCCGTCTATTTGGCGGTGGCTCGCGGGCGGTGGCTCGGCGCGGATTCGCTGGCTGAGCAGATCGGGGAACTGGTCACTGATTTCGGTGTTGAGGTGTGGGCGGTGTTCCGCGCCATCGTGGACGGTATCGGGTTCGCCATCAACATGGACAGCCACAACATCTTTGAACTGTCGCCAGCAACACGTCAT
>JAHZKD010000363.1 GCA_022600605.1 Actinomycetes bacterium | reverse complement strand
CATCCGGGGCATGAGAACCGGGGAATGGCTGCCTCGCGCAACCTTGGCGTGGCGAATACCACCGCGCCTTACATCGCATTCATCGATGGCGACGACGTGTGGGTGCCCACCAAGCTCGCCGAGCAAGTCGACCTGCTCGAACGCATGCCCGACGTGGCGATGGTCGGTGGCGCGTTCCGCTATTGGTACAGCTGGGACCCAGCATCAAAAGAGGTAGATCAGACGTTCCTGACAGGAGGAGTGGCTGACCGGCGCATCGATCCGCCCGAGGCGGCATTGACCATTTTTCCGCTGGTGGGCGTGGACACTGACGGGGGTCCTGGGATGGACCTCCTGGTCAGACGCAGCGTTTTCGATGCGGTTGACGGATTTGAGGAACGTTTCCGCACGCTGTATGACGAAGCGTCGCTTCTCATCAAGATCTTCTTGCGTTACCCCATTTACATCTCGTCGCGAGCTTGGATTCTCTACCGGCAACACGAGAATTCCTCCGACGCGGGAATAAGTGAGTCCACCTACCGCCGTGTGCGAGGCGTCTTCCTCGACTGGGTCAAGGACGACGTTGAGCGGCTCGGGGACCCACGGGTCAGCGCTGCGCTGCGACGTGCACGCCGTCGGAACCGGTACGAGAAACTTTATGGTTTCAAATCGAGAACGGTCCATCGACTCCGCTCCCGGACTCCCGCGAAGTACAAGGACCCAGTGAAGCGCTACGTTCAGTTAGCCCGTAGGTACGGCACCAGCCGTAAGTGAATCGCCAGTTGAGAAAGCGACGATTCTCTGCGCTGGCTGGATAGCAATGGACTTGTTGTCACCGCCGTCCACCCCGACAATGAGGGCAATGCCAGTTGTTTCGGTCGTGCTGATCTTCCTCAATGAAGAACGCTTTCTTGAAGAAGCGGTACGCAGCGTGTGCGATCAGACGTGGGTGGACTGGGAGTTGATCCTCGTTGACGACGGGTCCACCGATCGAAGCACCCAGATTGCTCGTGAACTGGCCTGCCGTGACGTCAGGATCTGTTACCTGGAGCACCCAGGGCATGAGAACCGGGGAATGGCTGCCTCGCGCAACCTTGGCGTGGCGAATACCACCGCGCCTTACATCGCATTCATCGATGGCGACGACGTGTGGGTGCCCACCAAGCTCGCCGAGCAGGTCGACCTGCTCGAACGCATGCCCGACGTGGCGATGGTCAATGGTGCACTCCTTTATTGGCATAGCTGGGACCCAGCAGCAACCGAGGAGGATGAAACGATACTGACGGCAGGAGTGGCCGACCGGCGCATCGATCCGCCCGAGGCGGCATTGACCACGTATCCGCTGGGAGACGCGGACGGTGCCGGGGTGGATCTCCTGATCCGGCGAAGCGTGTTCGATGCGGTTAGGGGCTTCGAAGAGCGTTTCCGCGGAATCTACGAGGATCAGTCCTTCCTACTCAAGGTTTTCTTGCGTTACCCCATCTACATGTCCTCCCGGGAATGGCTTCTCTACCGGCAGCACGAGGCGTCCGCATGCGCACAAACAAGTCGCGCCGGCTATGTCGCCGCGCGGGGCGTTTTCCTCGACTGGCTCAAGGACGACGTTGAGCGGCTCGGGGACCCAAGGGTCAGCGCCGCGCTGCGGCGGGCACGCCAGCAAAACCGTTACGAGAAACTCTATGAACCTATATCGGACCGGTTCCGTCGATTCCGCTCCTGGATGCTCGCCACGTGCAAGGACCCGGTGAAGCGCTGCGTTCGGCTAGCCCGCAGGTACGGCACCGGGAACGGGGGAATCCCCAGTTGAGCAAGCGATGATCCCTCGTCGTAGCTGGATAGCAGCATCGCGGGCAGACTTGGCAGGACCGGTGGCTGGCCAGGGTTGCGGCCGCTAGGTCCGACAACTCCGCTCACTGTTGTGGCGCCACAGATGCGAAAGCTGGCGCGCAATGGACTTGTTGTCACAGTTGCGCGCCCTGACAATGAGGGCAATGCCAGTCGTGTCGGTCGTGCTGAACTTCCTCAACGAAGAACGCTTTCTTGAAGAAGCGGTGCATAGTGTCTGCAACCAGACGCTGCAGGATTGGGAACTGATCCTCGTTGACGATGGATCCACCGATCAGAGCACAAAGATTGCTCGTGAACTGGCCACGCGCGACGCGCGGATTCGTTGCATCGACCATCCGGGGCACGAGAACAAGGGAGGAAGCGCCTCGCGCAATCTCGGCGTGGCGAATACCACCGCGCCTTACATCGCGTTCATCGATGGCGATGATGTATGGGTGCCCACCAAGCTGGCCGAGCAGGTCGAACTGCTGGAACGTATGCCGGGTGTGGCGATGGTCAATGGTGCACTCCGCTACTGGTACGGCTGGGACCCAGCAGCAACCGAGGAGGACGAGACGGTACTGACGGGAGGAGTGGCCGACCGGCGCATCGATCCGCCCGAGGCGGCCTTGACCATTTATCCCCTGGTGCTTGTGGACGGTGCCGGGGTGGATCTGCTGGTCAGGCGAAGCGTGTTCGATGCGGTTGGCGGGTTCGAAGAGCGTTTTCGCGGAATGTATGACGAGCAGTCCCTCCTGGTCAAAGTCTTTTTGCGTTATCCGATCTACATCTCATCGCGAGCTTGGCTTCTCTACCGGCAGCACGATGATTCCTGCTGCGCACGAATAAGTCAGTCTGCCTACTTCCGTGTGCGTGGTGCCTTTCTCGACTGGCTCAAAGACGACGTTGAGCGGCTCGGGGACCCACGAGTCAGCGCCGCGCTGCGGCGTGCGCGCCGCCGAAACCGACTCGAGCAACTTCACGTGCCTACACCGGATATGGCCTATCGACTCCGTTCCCGGATTCCCGCCAAGTACAAGGACCCAGTAAAGCGCTGCGTTCGGCTGGCCCGCAGTTACCGTGCCAGGAGTAGGTGATTGGCCCCACCTTGGTCGTCATTCCGAGAGGCGGTCAACACCTGCAGCGGGGGCCCGGCCACCTCACCGAGGGATCATCCGGCGGAGTCGACCAACCCCAGCGTACGAAGGTCTTGTTTGACCCCGGAGGTTTCGACCACTGCTCACGTTCATCAACGTCGTGGCTTCACACAACTAGGTAGAGAAACCGGAGGAGGTGGGGTGTAGCTCAGCGGTCGGGACATTCGGAGGAACGGCAGAGCTCTAGCACCGGTGGAAGGAGTTCGGCGATCTGCGAACCTACCCGCGAGAAGACTTCCAGACCGTGACCAATCGGGTCGTCGATGTCCAGCACTTCACCTGCGGCCAGCTGTGGGCGGAGCGTCGAGAGGTCTTTGAGGGTCTTTGCCTTGCACTCCGCAATAAGCCGGGCAGTCTCGATCAGGGTGAACGTCTTGTGCAGCTTGTGGGGGGCAAGTTCCAAAACAGCGTCCCGATGGGCCTTGGTCATCGTGACCACGAGGTCGGCACTTGAAGCAAGTTTGGCTGTGAGTTGTCGCGCGGCGAAGCCGGATGCGTCGCCACCCAACCGCTGGAGAACAGTGGCCGCGTGGTCGTGAATCGGGTACCCGATCACTGCGCGGATCCCTGCACTGGACGCTACGAGGT
>JAHZKD010000362.1 GCA_022600605.1 Actinomycetes bacterium | reverse complement strand
CCAACCGCGTTCGGACTGTATGCGCGGGTGTCCTCGCATGATCAGAAGTCGGACTTAGATCGGCAAGTCGCCCGTCTGACGGGCTGGGCCGCTGAAGCGGGCGGGACTGTGGTTCGGGTGGAGACCGAAGTCGGCTCAGGCATGAACGGTGCCCGCCCCAAGGTGCGGCGCCTGTTGGCCGACCCCCGAGTCACCGTGGTGGTGGTCGAGCATCGGGATCGGTTGGGGCGCATGAACACCGAACTAGTCGAAGCCGTGTTGTCGGCGCACGGCCGGCGGTTGGTGGTGCTGGATTCAGGCGAGGTCACCGATGATCTGGTGCGCGATATGGTCGAAGTGCTCACTTCGTTCTGCGCGCGACTCTACGGGCGCAGAAGTGCTCGCAACAGGGCGTTGAAGGCGGTCGGGTGCGCACAGCGCGATGTCGGGCCGAGCGGGTTTGTCGGGGGTGTGGGCAAGGATGGCCGGCATGGGTAAGGCCGCGGAGAAGATCCAGAGTGTCACGTTGGCTGGGCTCAAAGAGAGGGGATGGACTGACGGCGCGGGCAAACGGTTCTTGGGCGCGCCGGACGCGCTGGTCCCGAACCCGAACTATCGCTCAGGTCCGAGGATGCGCCTGTACGAGCTGCCCCGCGTCGAGCGCACCGAGCAGAGCCAAGAATGGCGCACGTGGCGAGACCAGACCAAGGCCCGGCGGGAGAAGGCGTCGGTTCGTCAGACTGAGCGGATGAGTGCGAGTCGCGCTGCGCTGACCGCGCAGATCAACGCGGTCGAGATCCGCATTCCACGATTGCCGCAGAAAAAGTTGTTCGGTGTTGCGGTCGACAACCGCAATGCCCAGGCAGATTGGCACGCCGCTGAAAGAGGTCACTTCGACCACGCGGACGCTAGTGTCTGCTCGGCTGATACCGCGACACTGCAGCGGTGGGCGGTCAACTATCTGCGCCACGCCGAAACCTACTATGACTGGTTATTGGACAGTGTGACCGGCCGGGTCGGCGTCACTGAAGCCCGACTGCTCATTCGTGAGCGGGTGTTGGACGCCATCGCCGGCCAGTACCCCTATCTGGCAGCAGAGTGCGCCCGCCAGAAGGCGCAGCGCTAATGACACTGCGCGTGATCGCGGCACCGTTCGTGGCGGATCCGGCGACCGGTGTGTGCATTCGCACCCGGTTGAAGGGACTCACTGACTCTGATGTGCGGGTGCTGCGCGCGGTCGGCGCCCACCTCGGGCGGCTGGCAGCGGCGGATTTAGCCGAGCGTGCCCGTGCTGGCCTGGCTCACGATAACCAGGCGTGGGCGGACCGCAAGCGCGACATCACCATGTCATCGACGGCGCGGTGGGCGGGCAGTATCACCAAAGCCACCCATGATCAGTGGGCGTTGGCGCGGCGTGGGCAGCTCGCCCGCATTCGGTCGTTGCGTGATGGGGTGGCGATGATCGAACATCGGCTGGCCCAGACATTGGGCGCCAAGGGCGCGGACGGGATGCCGGGTGGATACCGCTCGGCGCACGAGTGGTTCGTCAAGTCTCGCCGACTGGCGACCCTGCAAGCCCGGCTGGCCCGTGTTGAGGGCGATTACGCGGCCGGGCGGGTGAGCGTCGTGCGCGGCGGAAAGCGGTTGCTGCACAAGCGGCATCATCTCGACGCAGCCGACCTCACCGAAGAGCAGTGGCGCGCGCAGTGGGAATCATCGCGTGGGTTCTTATCTGCTGACGGCGAGGCCGGCAAAAAGCATGGGAATGAAACCATCCGTATCACTGCCGATGGCCAGGTATCGATCCGGCTACCGGCTCCGCTGGCTCATCTGGCGAACGCGCCACACTACCGCTACGTCCTCACCGGCGAGGTGAGGTTCACCCACCGCGGCGATGAATGGGCCGACCGGGTCGCCGCCAATCATGCTGTCGCCTATCGCATTCACCACAATCCGGGTACCCGGCGCTGGTATGTGGACGCCTCTTGGCAACGTAAGAGCATCCCGGCCGTACCGCTGGATGCGGTAAGGTCCGGTGAGGTGATCGGGGTGGACATGAACGCCGATCACCTGGCCTCCTGGCGGCTGGATCCGCACGGCAATCCGATCGGCGCGCCGCGCACGTTCAGCTACCAGCTCGACGGCACCGCGGATCACCGCGACGCGCAGGTCCGCCACGCGCTATCTGGGCTGCTGCACTGGGCGCAGCGCAACAGGGTCGCCGCGATCGCGATCGAGGATCTCGACTTCACCGATTCCGCGACGAGGGAGAAGAACGGCCGCCGGCGGCGGTTCCGGCAGATCATCTCCGGTATGCCCACCGCGCGGCTGCGGGCCCGACTGCTGGCGATGGCCACCGAAGCCGGGATCGCCGTTATCGCAGTCGATCCCGCCTATACGTCGAAATGGGGTGCGCAGCACTGGCAGAAACCCTTGGCTGCCGCCCACCCACAAATCACCCGTCACCACGCCGCGAGCGTGGCGATCGGACGGCGCGCCCTCGGGCACCGGATCCGGCGACGGACGGCACCGCCCCGGCCACACCAGAGCGATGTGGCCGGGCATCGGACCGGCCAGGCCAGACCCGCCACCCGAGGACGTGAGGAAACCCGCCACCCCGCGGCTGGAACACGGGCACGATCCGCGTCACCACCCGGACATACGAACGCGGGCAACCAGGCGACCCAACACCGTTCGGGGCCGCCCACCGAGCAGAACTCACTTCCGCTCAGTGTCTAGGAACGGT
>JAHZKD010000361.1 GCA_022600605.1 Actinomycetes bacterium | reverse complement strand
GGCGAGGCGCGCCCGAATTGGTGTCCAGTGCACCCTTACCGTTCATGATGCCGACCACCGCGTTGTCGTCGACGACTTTGAAATGGTCGTGCACCGGCTTGCCGTCGTAGACCATCGAGGCGACCATCTCGCCGCGGAACTGCTCCATCCACAGGCTGGCTTCGCCGTTCATCGCCTCGGTGTTGGAGAACTTGTTGCCCTCGGCGTCGATGCACACCAGCGGCTTGGCGTCGCTGGCGGAGTGAAAGGTTTTGCCGAACCAGTTCAGCCGTTTCATGAAGCCGTTGGCTTTGTGTCCGGTGTCGAACTCTCCGCCCTTCCATTCCCCGATCATGAAGTCGAGATCTGCCGGGGCCAGCGTCTCCCAGAACCCATCGAGTTCGGCATCGGTGATCTCCCCGGTGCGTTCCTTGAGTTCGGTGAACCTGGCGCGCGTGTCGGATGCTGAGCTCATCGGTTTCCTATCCAGCGTTTAGCGAATTTGAGAAAGGCGTCGCTCTCGTTTGGGGCGGCCACGGTGACTCGAACTCCGTCCTCGCCGTAGGGGCGCACGATAATGCGGTCGTTGGCGGCGTCCGCGGCAAAGCGCTGGGCATGACCGGGTATCGGCAGCCAGACGAAATTGGCCTGCGAAGGCGGCACGTCATATCCGGCGGCCCGCAAGGCCGTGGTAACTCTGGTGCGTTCGGCGACGACGGCATCGGTACGGGCCAACAGCTCCTCAGCGGCGTCCAGACAGGCGATTGCTGCGGCCTGGGAGATGCTCGTCGCGGTGAATGGAACGTAGACCTTGGACAGCGCGGCGATGATGTCGGGATGGCCGACGGCGTACCCGACGCGCAGACCGGCCAGCCCGTAAGCCTTCGAGAATGTTCGCAGCACAACGACATTGCTGTGCGCGCGCACCAGGCCGAAGCTGTTGGGCATCAGGCCGTCGCGGATGTACTCGATGTAGGCCTCGTCGATCGCCACCAGTATGTGTGGCGGGACCGCCTCGATGAACTGGAGCAGCGCTTCGGGGTCGACCGCTGTGCTGGTGGGGTTGTTCGGGTTACACACGAAGATCAACCGGGTGCGCTCGGTGATCGCGGCAAGCATCGCTTCTAGATCAAAGGTGTGGTCGCTCAGCGGCACCTGCACCGGCGTGGCACCGGCGGTGCGGACCTGCAGCGGGTAGATCTCGAAACTGCGCCAGCCGAAAAGCACTTCGTCGCCCACGGTCGAGGTGATCTGAATCAACTGCTGGCACAGGCTGACCGAGCCGCACCCCACCGATATGTGCTCCGGTGCGAAATTGACGTGTTTGGCCAATCGCTGCTTGAGCTCCAGATAACCGTTGTCGGGATAGCGGTTAATCCCGTCGGTTGCCTTCTCGATCGCGGCGCGGACACTGGCCAGCGGCCCGTGTACCGTCTCGTTGCTTGCAATCTTGATCGCGCCGGGCACCGTCTTCCCCGGGGTGTAGGCGGGTAGATCGGCGAGTTCGGGGCGCAGACGGGCGGACACCAGATCAGTTTATTGCCCGGTCGGTTCTGCTTTGCCTCCCGAGGTGGCCGCTGTGTACTCTCATCCATCGGCGGTAAACGTCGGGAGGCGTGCCAGAGCGGCCGAATGGGACTCACTGCTAATGAGTTGTCCCTCTTAAAGGGGACCGGAGGTTCAAATCCTCTCGCCTCCGCGGGATACCAGTCGGCTGAGCCGAGGTACACAGCCGAGGTACACAACTGAATACGTGCATGCGCCCGTAGCTCAACGGATAGAGCATCTGACTACGGATCAGAAGGTTGGGAGTTCGAATCTCTTCGGGCGCACTTAGATTTAAGGCTCTGACCTGCACCGCAAGCGAATCAGCTACTTGGTGACTTTGACAGCCTCGGCTTTCGTCAACTCTGGAGCGTCCCTAGACGCGAATGATTTTGAGACCCGCCGCGCCTTCGAGTGCGTCGAAGTCGCCGTCCTGGGTGACGACAGGCAACTTGCGAGAGTTCGCAATGGCAGCAATCCACAGGTCGTTGATGCGGACCCGCCCACCCGTCTCGGCGAGATGGATGCGTAGCCGTGCCCACATCCGTGCGGCGTCGTCATCGGCGGGCAGGGCCATCATGTCGGCGACTGATTCAAGTGTGGCCATCCGTTGCGCTCGCGTCTCCGAGTGGCTGGCCGCAAGCACCCCGAGGTGAAGTTCGGCCACTGTGATTGCGGTGGTGGCCACCTCGTCGGGGATCAGTGCATCGTCGAGCGTGCGGCCGCTTTCGTTGGCGATAAACACCGAGGTATCGAGCACGCCCGCGGAGGTCACAGGCCCGGGCCAAGCTCGTCGTCGGTCGTCTCGCCGGCGAGGATCACCAGGTCGTCGCGCAATTGCGGATCTGCTTGTGCGTGGCGAAGTCGTTGAAGTATTTCGTCTCGTTTCACCCATCGTCGCCGCGCCGACTGCAGCTTGGTGAGAACCGCGACCGGTTTCCCGCTGATCGTGACCGTAATGTCTTCGCCGCCCTGTGCGCGGCGCAACAGCCCGGCAGTGTCGTTACGGAGCTCCCGGGATGCGATCTCAGTCATACAGCAATTGTAGGCCATCCGTAGGCCATCCGTAGCTAGCCCTTCGGTCCGCTGAGAGCTCGCAGCCTCTGCTCCGCGTCGGCGGCGAGCTGGCGGGTCAGCTCTGCTGAGCCGACCTCACGGTGCAAACTGGCGGCTTGCCCAGACCACAACGAGGAGAAGTCGCTGAGCCCCTGCGCTTCGGCTCGTTGTTTCAGTGGCGCCAGTGCCCGGCCAGCGGTCGGAAACGGCGGCGTCTGGTCCGACATCGGACCGACCTCTAGCACCAGCCGGTTTACCAACGATCGTGCCGGCCTGCCGGAGAACACGTTCGTCAATGCGGTTCGGTCATCACGGGCATCCCGCAGCGCAGCACGATGAAGATCTGTGATCAATGATTCCGGTGTGAAGAGATAGCCGGTGCCGATTTGAGCGGCCACCGCGCCGAGTGCGAAAGCGGCGGCAATTCCTCTCCCATCAGCAATCCCGCCCGCGGCCACGACCGGGATCTTTACTGCATCGACAACCTGGGGGACCAGGGCGAAGGTGCCCGGCTGCGTGGTGATGTCGTCAGTCAGAAACATTCCCCGATGGCCGCCTGCTTCGCATCCCTGAGCGATGATCGCGTCACAACCGTGCTCCTCAAGCCACTGCGCTTCTTCCACGGTGGTTGCTGAGCTGAGCACGACGCAGCCGGATGACTTCACGCGGGCCAGAAGCACTTCGTCGGGAAGTCCGAAATGAAAGCTCACTACTTCGGGCTTGTACCGTTCCACGATCTCGCACGCTGCCTCGTCGAAAGGCGTCCGATTAACGGCAGGAGGGAGGTCGGATGCGTCCACACCAGCCTCCGCGTAGTAGCCAGCCAGTTGTTGTCGCCACGGCGCATCGCGGTCGGGGTCGGGCTGCGGCGGTGTGTGGCAGAAGAAATTGACATTCAGAGGCTTTGCGGTGCGTTTTCGTATGGTCTCGATCTCTGCCCGAATTTTGGCGGCGTCGAGCATGGCGCACGGGAGCGAACCGAGTCCGCCGGCTTCGCTGACCGCGATCGCCATGTCAGAGCCAACTGCCCCCGCCATGGGGGCTTGAATGATGGGAAGTTCGATACCGATCCGATCAAGCAATCTGTGATCAGGCCACATTCCGTCCGCTCCCACCCGCTAGCACAGCGTCACTTCTCGGCTCGTCGGAGTTTAGATTGGTGTTCGTCACATTGATTTGGTGTTCGTCACATTGAATAGTCGGGCAGTTCAAAATCGTCCCGAAAGGTGCGCGCCACAAACCAATTTGCCACGGTCGGAAGTTGGGCAGCGCGCATTCCGAGGTTGCGCAGCCAAATCCCCAGCTTGGTCTCGGCGGCGAAAAAGCCGACCATGCGCAGCGCACCGTCCTGTTTCCCCGCGACGAACGAGTGAAGCCGCCTTTCATACTCAGCGAAGGCTCTGACATGGTCTCCGTTGGCAGCGTGGAGTTCGCCGGCTAGAACGTAGGCCTCCAGCATCGCCAGGCCGGTTCCCTCACCGGCAAGCAACGACGCGCAGGCCGCTGCGTCGCCGACCAGCGCCACCCGGCCCCGCGACCACCGATCGAGGCGAACCTGGCTGATGACGTCGTAGTACACGTCTTCTGCTCCGTCGACCGCGGCGAGGATCTGCGGGCATTCCCAGCCCGCGTCGCTGAACTCCGCACGGAGCCACCTCCGGCACGCATCGACATCACCGGCTTCACCGGGTTTTTCGGCTCGCCCCACGAAAAGGAACAGCGTGCGATCGTTGCGCAAGGCGAACCGGCCGACCTGGCGTCCCGGGAGGTTGTGGGTGACGTAGGTCAGTTCGTCGCGTGGCCGATAACCGTTGACGACGCATGCGGCCACCATGCAGCCCAGAAAGCGCTCATCCGCGTCCCTGTGCGCGAAGGTCAATTGACGCACCGTCGAATGCAGGCCGTCGGCGCCGACAACGAGATCGACTTCCCGTTCGGGCGAGTTGGCGAACGTCAATCCGACACCGTCGGGTCCGTCGTCGATGGCGGTGATCGTGTCTCCGAAGACGGTCTCGACGTCATCGGCGACAGTGGCGTAAATCTCGGCTGCTAGGTCGGAGCGAGCGATACTGGTGTAGCGCCCGTTGGTGGCGCGGCGGAACGCGTCGACTGACACCTCGGCCTGCTTGCGGCCGGCCGAGTCGACCGCGCGCAGAGATTGCACCTGATAGCCGGCGTCGCGAACGGCGGCCTCGATGCCCATGCGCTGGGCGACCTCGTAGCCCAGTCCCCAAAAATCGATGACATAGCCGCCGGTGCGCAATGTGGGCGCATGCTCGATCAACGTCGGGACATGGCCGGAGCGGCATAGCCAGTAGGCGAGCGTCGGGCCCGCAATGCCCGCACCGCTGATCGCGATTCTCACGCAGTCCTCCGATCGGCAGAGTCCAAGTAGGTGTCGCTTGGAGTCAGCCGGGTTGATCGTTGCTGGAGTTGGCCGGGTTGGTGTTCGGTGTTTAGTCGCCTGTGTTGAGGGTTTCGATCCGGGTGGCGAGCAGGGCTGTCCATTCAGTGAGGTAATCGCCGGTTTGTAGCGCCGGGGTCTGGTGGAAGAGACTGGCGGCTAGGTGTGCTCCGAGGATGGCGTTGAGTCCGGCCGAGGCTAGGAGTTCGCACTGTTGCCGGGTTTGAGAGGGTGCCCAGGTGGTGATCCAGTCGGTCAGTTCGGCGGTGAGTGAACCGATCAGCGCCGTGTAGGCCGTGTCCAGGCGTGTTGATCGACCCGTTGGTGTGCGGGCGGCGGTCTGCAGTAACAGGGCTTCCTGCTCGAGGACGGTGTGCAGGTACCGGCCCAGGGCGGTGAGTTCAGCGTGCAGATCGCCGAGTCCGGCGAATATTCCGCGGATGTCGCGCATGGCCTTGCGGCGGTCTAGTTGGCGGCCGACAACGGCGTCCAGGAGAGCGTCCTTGGATTTGAAATGGTGATAGAGGGCGCCCGAGCCCGCCGCGAGACCGGCGGCGGCCTCGATTTGGGAGACACTGGTCGCCTGGAAGCCTTGGCCGCTGAACAGCCGGGTCGCTTCGGTGACCAACCGCTCACGTGTCGGCGTGGAGGTCGGCGTCAATTCCTTGACTCCCTTCTGAGCGGGCCCTTAACTTTGTTGTGGTCGCCGCTTCGCATGGTGACTGCCAGGCCGGAAGGATGCGATGGCGCGTCGGCGGGATTCGGTTCCACACGGTCGAGTTCGGCGTGCGGCGCCGCTGGCCGGGTTGACCGCGCGGACCCTAGGCGGCAGATTGATTGCCAGCGTGCGTGAGTCTACCGGTGTCCACGGCGCGGTGCAGCGCGCTGATGAGCGCGCAGCTCGGCGCTACGTGGCGTTGTTGGGTCGTTCTCGTGGTGCGTTGATGAAGGCCGGTCAGCTTCTGTCCATGGTTGATACGCGTGGTTGGGGCGGTGGTGGGTTCGAACCGTATCTGCGGGCGTTGAGCCGGCTGCAATCCGATGTTCCGGCCATGGATCCGGCGTTGGTCGGTGAGTTGCTCGAGGCCGAGCTCAATAGCGGTATGGAACAGTTCGCCGAGTTCATGCCTGAGCCGTTTGCCACTGCGTCAATTGGTCAGGTTCACCGGGCGGTGTTGGGTGATGGCCGCCAGGTCGCAGTCAAGATTCAGTATCCCGGGGTGGCGCGGGCTATCGAAGATGATCTGGCCAACGTTGAATTGATAGGTACGTTCTTGAGGCTGGCGCGTTCGGCGACCGTGATGCGCGGCGATATCGGCGAGGTGGCGCGTACGGTCGCCGCCCGGGTCCGGGAAGAAGTCGACTATCGCCATGAAGCGGCGATGACATCGGTCTTTGGCGAGCTTTACCGCGATCACCCGTTCATCCGGATTCCTGAGGTCGTTGCCGACGCCTCCGGCGATCGAGTTCTTACGATGACGTACCTGGATGGGATGGACTGGGCTCAGGCCCAGCACGCCGACCAGGAACTGAAGAACACCTGGGCCGAGGCCATCTTGCGGTTTGCGTACAGCAATCGGTGGCTAGCCGGTCTGCTGCATGCCGATCCGCATCCGGACAATTACCGTTTCTTCCCGGACGGCACCGTCGGGTTCCTCGATTTTGGTTGTGTGCAGGTGCTCACCGAGGCGGAACGCTGCGTCTGGTTTGCGATGACCCGGGCAGCACTCGAGGGCCGCAAGTCTGATTTGCGCGATTCGATGGAGCGAGCGGGGTATCTCGACGCCGATCCGGATTTGACCGCCGAGGAGCTTTATCTGTGGTGGTCAGAAGTCCTCCACGACATCATTGTCGAACCGCAACCGGTCACCTACACACCTGATAGCCGTGCCCGTGTCGTCAACGGCTTGTTCGACTTCCAGGATCCTCGCCGCGCCCTCGCCCGCGTCAGCTTTCCCAGCGCGGCTGCCGTCAGCGCCCGGATCCAACTCAACCTGATCAGTATCTGCGCGGCCTTGAGCGCGACCCTTCCGGTGCGCGCTATCGCCGATGACACTGACGGCGTCGCCGAACCGGTCACCAGGCTGGGCCAGCAACATCACGTCTGGATACGAGAGCGTGGACTTGTATTGACCCCGAGCGCGTCCGGCCGATAACACCGCTACTTCCGACCACTGACTGATCGCCGCCGAACACCGACTCGCCGGAAGTACCGTGTCCTGGGGTCATTCGGCCCACACCCATTGCGTCGGTCAACCGTCGGCAGCCACGTCGTCATGGCAATCTTTGTAGACATGGAGAACAAACCGCCCACCGCCACAATCACGGCCGCCCACCGAAAGCACCTGAGAAACCTGCCGTTCGAGGACACCAGGGACTTCCAGGATGCTGACCGAGGGTTCATCGCAGCCCAACACCCGTGTGTCATCAAGGCCGCCGACGGTCGGGTCGTGTGGGACAACGATGTCTACGGTTTCCTTGCCGGTGAAGCCCCGACCACCGTGCATCCCAGCCTGTGGCGGCAGTCGCAGCTGGTGGCTAAGCAGGGTCTCTACGAAGTGGTTGAGGGCATCTACCAGGTGCGTGGATTGGACCTGTCGAACATCACGTTCATCGAAGGCGACAGCGGGATCATCGTGATCGATCCGCTGGTGTCCACCGAGACTGCGGCCGCGGCGCTGGCGCTCTACCGGCAGCATCGGGGCGAGCGCGCCGTTAAAGCCGTGATCTACACCCACAGCCACGTCGACCATTTCGGTGGCGTGCTCGGGGTGACGACGCAGGCCGACGTCGACGCGGGCGAGGTCGCCGTCCTCGCCCCAGAGGGCTTCACCGAGCATGCCGTTCAGGAGAACGTTTACGCCGGTACGGCGATGGCGCGCCGGGCCGGCTACATGTATGGCGCCGCCCTGGACCGGGGGCCGCAGGGACAGGTGGGTTGTGGGCTCGGGCAGACCCCGTCCAACGGCGAGGTCGCCATCATTGTGCCCACCGTCGACATCTGCCAGACGGGCGAGGAGCACACTATCGATGGCGTCCAGATCGAGTTCCAGATGGCGCCGGGCACCGAGGCACCCGCAGAGATGCACTTCTACTTCCCGGGTTACCGGGCGCTGTGCATGGCGGAGAACGCCACCCACAATCTGCACAACCTGCTGACCCTGCGCGGCGCCCTAGTTCGGGATCCGCACAGTTGGGCGGGCTATCTCACCGAGGCAATCGACACCTTCACCGACCGTGCCGACGTCTTGTTCGCCTCGCACCACTGGCCCACCTGGGGCCAAGAGCGGATCGTCGAATTTCTTTCGCTGCAGAGGGATCTGTATGCCTACCTGCACGATCAAACGCTGCGCCAGCTGAACCAGGGATACACCGGTATCGAGATCGCCGAGACTTTCTCGATGCCGCCCGCGCTGGACCGTGCCTGGCATGCCCACGGCTACTACGGCACGGTCAGCCACAACGTCAAGGCTGTCTACCAGCGTTATATGGGGTGGTTCGACGGTAACCCCGCGCGCCTGTGGCCGCATCCGCCGGAAGCGATCGGGCCGCGTTACGTCGCTGCGATGGGCGGCCTGGACAAGGTTGTCGAGCTCGCCCAAACAGCTTTCGATGAAGGGGATTTCCGTTGGGCTGCCACCCTTCTGGATCACGCGATGTTCACTGACGAGAACCACGAAGCGGGGCTCAAGCTATACGCCGACACGCTTGAGCAGCTGGCCTACGGTTCGGAGTGCGCCACGTGGCGCAACTTCTTTCTGGCCGGCGCCACCGAGTTACGCGACGGCAATTTCGGAACCCCGACGCAGACCTCGTCGACGTCGATCGCCGGCCAGCTGACACCGGAGCAGATGTTCGATGTGCTGGCCATCAGCGTCAACGGACCGCGCGCCTGGGAGCTCGACATCGCCATCGATGTCACGTTCCTTAACACCGGCACCAATTACCGGCTCACACTGCGCAACGGAGTCCTCATCTATCGCAAGGTCGCTGCCGATGCGGGTACGGCGCAGGCCACCGTCGCGCTGGCGAACAAGGTGCGATTGCTGACACTGGCCGCAGGTGACAACACCTCGCCGGGTGTGGAGATCACCGGAGACCCCGAGGTGCTCAGCTCCCTGGTAGGAGTGCTCGACAAACCGGACCCGGCCTTCAATATCGTCACCCCCTGAAGTTAGGGAGTGTCGCGCGCGCGGGCGGGGGCGGGCCGAAAAGCGGATCGGCATATCCGCGCACGGGCAAGGCATATCCGCGCACGGGCCATATGGTGTCACGGTGCAGTTACTTCTGGTCCGACATGCGCTGCCCCTGCGCAGCGAAGCAGGACAGGGCTCCGACCCGAGCCTGTCCGCCGAAGGCATCCAGCAGGCAGCCAGGCTGCCGGAGGCTCTGGCCCGGTTCCCCATCAAACGGCTGGTGAGCAGCCCGCAAGTGCGCGCGATTCAGACCGCCCAACCCGTCGCCGACGCGTTGGGCGGGGCGATCGAAGTCGATGAGCGACTCGCCGAATATGACCGTGACCTGCCGCATTACATTCCCATCGAGCAGATCGCAGCCGAGCACCCCGAAGAGATGCAACGCCTCATCGACGGTCACCTTCCCAGCAATGTCGACGAAAAGGACTTTCTCGCGCGCGTCGCCAGCGCCGTCAATGATCTCGTCGACCGATCCGACCACGACGACACCGTCGCGGTGTTCAGCCACGGCGGGGTGATCAACGTGCTGCTGCACAGGATTCTGGGCACCGAGCGTCTGCTGTCGTTCCACGTCGACTACGCGTCGGTGACCCGGCTGCTGTCATCGCGCACCGGGCGGCTGGCGGTCGCCGGAGTCAATGCCACCGAACACGTGTGGGACTTGCTGCCCAGAACCAGGTGGTAGACAGGTGCCGTGACTGACCTCGATGGCCTCGATCTGGGTGCTCTGGATCGATACTTGCGCGGGACCGGGATTGCGCGCTCCGGAGAGCTGCGCGCCGAGCTCGTCTCCGGCGGACGATCCAACCTGACCTTCCTGGTGTCCGACGATGCATCGCAATGGGTGCTGCGCCGCCCGCCGCTGCACGGGCTGACGCCGTCGGCGCACGACATGGCCCGCGAGTACCGGGTGGTGGCGGCGCTGGCCGACACAGCCGTGCCCGTCGCGCGTGCGATCACCATGAGCAACGACGATTCGGTGCTCGGCGCACCATTCCAGATGGTGGCCTTCGTCCCGGGACGGGTGGTGCGCTACAACACCGAGCTCGAGGCGCTTGGGGACCGGGCCACCATCGAATCCTGCGTCGACTCGCTGATCAAGGTGCTCGCCGACCTGCACTCGGTTGCCCCTGAGGCGGTTGGTCTCGGTGACTTCGGCAAGCCGAGCGGCTACCTCGAACGCCAGGTACGTCGCTGGGGCTCGCAGTGGGACCTGGTAAGAACCGACAACGACGCCTGTGACGCTGATGTCAGGACGCTGCACACCAAACTGGCCGACGCGATTCCGCCGCAGAGCCGGACAGCGATCGTGCACGGTGACTATCGCATCGACAACACGATCCTCGACGCCGAGGACCCCACCAAGGTGGCCGCGGTGCTGGATTGGGAAATGTCTACCCTCGGTGATCCGCTCAGCGACGCCGCACTGATGTGTGTGTACCGGCACCCGACGTTTCACCTCGTGCACGCTGACGCGGCCTGGGCGTCAGAGCTGATTCCCAACCCCGACGCGCTGGCGCAGAAGTATTCACTGGCCGCCGGCCAGGCGCTGGACCACTGGGATTTCTACATGGCGCTGGCCTACTTCAAGCTCGGGATCATCGCCGCGGGTATTGCCTACCGTGCGAGAGTGGGCGGCGCCACCGAGGACACCGACAAGGTTGGCGACGCTGTCGCACCGTTGATCGCGGCAGGGCTGGGGCAGCTGTCCTGACGGGTTTCGCTACAGACCAGCTGTGAGGTTCTTCTTCGCCGCGCGTCGAAGCTGGATGATGCGCACCGCGCCGACCGCGACGGTGAGTAGCCCCCCAGCCACCGCGGCGAACATGATGGCCACGCCGAGCGGCTGGTGCCAGTGCCAGCCGAGGAACGCGAACTTCACCGACTCGGTGTTCTGCGCGATGAAGATCAACAACACGATCAGGATGAGGAAACCCAGAACCAGCGATGCCCACATGGCGGCCGCTTTGGTGAACGTGACGGCTGACTTGGGAGGGGGCGGTTTTTTCGGTGGTGAGCTTCCCGCGGGTGGGGGTGCGGGAGACCCGGACGACGGGGGTGGGTCAGGTCTCCCGGATCGATCACTGGTCATTACTCAATGATCGCCCTTTCGCCAGTTGAATGAAACCGCAACGTTGGTCACGATAGGGTCACTCCAGCGCTGCTCGCGGACTCGTCTAACGAAAGGACTTTCGCGTGAACGGCCTCCGGCGATCCATGCGAATTCACCCCTTTGCCGCGGTCGTGGCCGTGTTGATGTTGCTTTCGCCCGTGGTGTCTGCCTGCGGGAGTTCCAACCCGCTCGGCGGCGGAGAAATCTCCGGGGACCTGAAGTCGATCGTCGTGGGGTCGGCTGACTTCCCCGAGTCGAAGATCATCGCTGAGATTTATGCGCAGGCGCTGGAGGCCAACGGTTTTACGGTGGGCCGACAGTACGGTATCGGCAGTCGTGAGACCTATATCCCCGCGGTCCGGGATCACTCGATCGACTTGATCCCCGAGTACACCGGGAGCCTGCTGCAGTACTTCGATTCGCAGACCGATGTCACCACGCCGAACGACGTTCTGCTGGCGCTGTTTCGGGTGCTGCCCGGGGACCTGTCGATCCTCAACCCATCGCCCGCGGAGGACAAAGATACCGTCGCGGTGTCATCCGAGACAGCCCAGAGATGGAACCTCAAGACGATCGGCGATCTGGCCGCGCACTCGCCGGAAGTCAAATTCGGTGCCCCGTCGGAGTTTCTGAACCGCAGCGAAGGCATGCCCGGGCTCAAGGAGAATTACGGCCTTGACGTCCCGGAGAAGAACTTTGTGGCCATCAGCGACGGCGGCGGTCCCGCCACGGTGCGCGCGCTAACCGGCGGCACCGTCACCGCAGCCAACATCTTCAGCACCTCGCCGGCAATCAAGCAGAACAACCTGGTGGTGCTGGAGGACCCAAAGAACAATTTCCCGGCGGCCAACGTGGTGCCACTGGTCAGCTCGCAGAAGAAGTCCGACCAACTCAAGACCGTGCTCGACGCCGTGTCGGCGAAGCTGACCACCGATGATCTCATCAGACTCAACACCGAGACTACGGGCAACTCCGGCATCAACCCCGACGAGGCTGCACAGAACTGGGTACGGGACAACGGCTTTGATCAACCACTCCGGCCGTGAGTAGAGCAGGATCGCGATGATCGAATTTGTCGGTGTCACCAAGACATACCAGGACGGCACCGTCGCCGTCGACAACCTCGACCTCGCCGTGCCCGAGGGCGCACTGGCCGTGTTCGTCGGCCCGTCTGGCTGCGGAAAAACCACGTCGATGCGCATGATCAACCGAATGATCGAGCCGACATCGGGCACGTTGACCGTTAACGGCGAGGACGTCACCAAGCTCGACGCGGTGAAACTGCGATTGGGTATCGGCTACGTGATCCAGAGCGCGGGGTTGATGCCGCACCAGCGCGTCGTGGACAACGTCGCCACAGTGCCTGTGCTCAAAGGAGAATCGCGCCGCGCCGCCCGCAAGTCAGCTCTAGAGGTACTCGATCGGGTGGGACTGGACCCGAACCTTGCCGATCGATACCCGGCTCAGCTCTCGGGCGGTCAGCAGCAGCGTGTCGGGGTGGCTCGGGCTCTGGCAGCAGACCCCCCGATCCTGCTGATGGACGAGCCGTTCAGTGCCGTGGACCCCGTGGTGCGAGAAGAGCTGCAGACCGAGATCCTGCGACTGCAAAGCGAATTGCACAAGACCATCGTGTTCGTCACCCACGATATCGACGAGGCGATCAAGATCGGCGACAGCGTGGCTGTCTTTGGCCGTGGCGGAGTACTGCAACAGTTCGATGAGCCCAAGCGACTGCTGTCCAACCCTGCCAACGATTTCGTCGCCAATTTCATCGGCGCCGACCGCGGTTACCGCGGGCTGCAGTTCCGCCACGCCGCCGGCCTTCACCTGCATGATATCCGCGCCGTAGATGAGGCCGGAATTGACGCCCTCGAACTGAACGGGGGAGAGTGGGCCCTGGTGACCCAACCCAACGGCACCCCCTACGCTTGGATCGACGCCGCGGGCGTGGAGCTACACCGCTCGGGAAAGGTGTTGTACGACAGCACCACTGCCGGGGGATCACTCTTCCGGCCGGACGATTCGCTGCGCCAGGCGCTCGATGCGGCGCTGTCCTCCCCATCAGGGTTCGGGGTCGCGGTGGATGCTGACGGCAAGCCCATCGGCGGTGTGCTCGCCGATGATGTACTCGATGCGCTGAAGAAGCAGCGGTCCGCGCGGTGACCTACCTGCTGAACAACCTGGACACGGCCTGGGCGCTGACCCTGATCCACCTGCAGCTGTCTCTCATCCCGGTCGTTTTGGGGTTGCTCATCTCGGTGCCGCTGGGTGCGCTGGTGCAACGCACAACTGCGCTGCGCCGGCTGACGACCGTGACGGCGAGCATAATATTCACGATTCCATCGCTGGCGCTGTTTGTTGTCCTGCCGCTGATCATTCCCACCCGCATTCTTGACGAGGCCAACGTTATCGTCGCGCTGACGCTTTACACCACAGCGCTTTTGGTGCGCGCTGTGCCCGAGGCGCTGGACGCTGTGCCCGACCCGGTACGCGATGCCGCCACCGCTGTCGGCTACCGGCCGCTGACCCGGATGCTCAAAGTCGATCTGCCACTGGCTATTCCCGTGCTGGCCGCCAGCCTGCGAGTAGTGGCGGTGACCAACATTTCGATGGTTTCGGTGGGCTCGGTGATCGGCATCGGCGGCTTGGGCACCTGGTTCACCGAGGGCTACCAAACCGACAAGAGCGACCAGATCGTCGCAGGGATCATCGCGATCTTCGTCCTCGCCGTCGTCGTCGACACCCTGATCATGGTGGCGGGCAAGGCCCTGACGCCTTGGACGAGAGCTCACTCCCGGGCGCCCCGGTTCAGCGGCCGGCGTAAGGCCCGACACACTCTGGGCGCGGCATGAACTTTCTTGAGCAGGCGCTGTCGTACATCTTCACCACGGCCAACTGGGTAGGCCCCGCGGGCCTGGGCGCGCGAATCGCCGAACACCTCCAGTACACCCTTATCGCTACCTTCTTCGCCGTGCTGATCGCGGTTCCGGTCGGAATGCTCATCGGGCACACCGGACGTGGAACTTTCCTGGTCGTGACCGGGGTTAACGCGCTCCGGGCGTTGCCGACGCTGGGTGTTCTGCTGCTCGGCGTGCTGCTGTGGGGGCTTGGGCTGGTTCCGCCCACCGTTGCGCTGATGCTGCTGGGGATCCCGCCACTATTAGCCGGCACCTATGCCGGTATCGCGAATGTGGATCGGGCAGTGGTGGACGCCGCCAGATCGATGGGCATGACCGAGGCGCGGGTCCTGCTCCGCGTCGAGACGCCCAATGCGCTGCCGCTGATTCTCGGCGGGTTACGCACCGCGACCCTGCAGATCGTCGCGACCGCGACCGTTGCCGCCTATGCCAGCCTCGGCGGACTGGGCCGCTATCTGATAGACGGCATCAAGGTGCGGCAGTTTCACATCGCTCTGGTGGGTGCGTTGATGGTGACCGCGCTCGCGCTGATTCTTGATGCGGCGCTGGCCTTCGCGGTGTGGGCGTCGCTGCCCGGAAGTGGCCGGCTCCAGAAATTTCGCAGGATGCCGCAGCCGCTCCTCGGCGATGAGGTCGCGCTCGAATCAGGCCGCATCGTGCGTGCGCGATCGAGGTTGCGTTCCAGTTTTGCGGCCCGCCACGAACGGGGGGATCCTTCGCCTACGGTAAGGGGGTGAGTGAAGCCGATTGCGCTGCCGCGAGTAGTTCCGGCGCACCCGATCAGCCCAAAGGTCAGTGGCCGGCCGTCTTGACATGGCGATCACACGATGGCCGGCGGATCGAGTCGGCACGGGTACAGGTCGTGGGCGCACGGGTGAAGGCGTACGGCAGAATCGTTGCGGCAGAAACGTCTTTGCATCCTGCGTTCAGCGCCTCCTACGACCTGACCACCGACGAGGCCGGCGCGACCAGGAGACTCTCGGTGACCGTCACCCTCGCTGAGCGCGAGCGTCAGCTCTCAATCGCTCGCGACGAGGAGAACATGTGGCTGGTACAGGAACAGTCCGGTCAGAGCAGCCGGTCGGCGTTCGACGGTGCACTCGACGTCGACGTGATTTTCAGCCCGTTCTTCAACGCGCTGCCGATGCGGCGCACCGGCGTGTACTTGGGTGAGGCTGGCGCGGTCACTGTGCCGGTGATCTACCTGCGGGTGCCCGAGTTGTCGCTCGACGTCGCGACCATCAGCTACACCTCAGAGACCGACGGCATCACCGTGGACTCGCCGGTGGCCCCGGCGACAGTCAAGGTCGATGACCACGGTTTCATCCTCGACTACCCAGGGTTGGCAGAGCGGATCTGATCACGCCGCCCGCGCGGGCAGCGGCGGCCAGTTCGTCGCGCCAGCCCGCAGAGCCGATGACTGTCGAGACGATCTGGGGTCGGCTCAGGTTGTCGTACCGGATCCGGGCGGCATGGCCGGCCTCGACAAGTTCTGAAACGGGCTGGTTGTCGGCCAGTTGATCGCGCGCAGCGCCGAGTAGACCAAGCGCCTGCTCGAGTGCGGGCAGCAGCTGCGCGGAGTTGGCTTCGCACATCGCCCGAACCAGATTCGGCGCGGTCCCCGCGACACGGCTGCCGTCGCGGAACGACCCGGCCGCCAACGGGAAAGCCAGCGGGACCTCAGCCGCGGTGACGGCCAGAACTTCGGCCAGCAGGTGCGGCAGATGCGAGATGGCCGCCACGGCAGCGTCGTGCTCGTCGGAGCGTGCCGGGACGACGATGGCCCCGCAGTCCAGAGCCAGGTTCATCACCTGGGCCCACACATCTGTATCGACGTGATCGTCGACGCTGATGACCCACGGCGCACCGTCAAACAGGTCAGCGTCGCCGGCCGTCCACCCTGAATGGGCGGTACCCGCCATTGGATGCCCACCTACGAACCTCCCCAGCAGGCCAGCATTGGCGACTTCCTCGAGCACGGCAGTTTTGACGCTGGTCACGTCTGTCAGCGGGCAGTCCGGCGCGATATCGCGTTGGTGTCGCAGCATCGATGGCAGCGCCGGCACCGGCACGGCCAAAACGACCAAGGCCCGGGTGTCCGCCGCCCGTGACAGCGCCTCGCCGAGATTCGCGGTGGCGTCGAAACCGTCCGATCGCGCCGCCTCAACTCCCTGCGCTGACCGGTTGTAGCCGAACACCTCCCGGCCGGCCGCATCGGCTGCACGCATGACCGAGCCGCCGATCAGTCCCAGACCGACTACACATACCGGGGTTTTCGTC